>CAZMUD010000008.1:0-30610 GCA_964569715.1 uncultured Dehalococcoidales bacterium
CTGTATATGTTGACTTAGAAAGGATTAAGCAAGCGTGGCTGAGATTCGCCCCTTCCGGGGCGCGCATTATAATAAGTCGCTGATTAATGACTGGGCAACGGTTACCTGCCCTCCGTATGACATCATTACTCCACAGCAACAGCAAGAACTCTATCTGATAAGTGAATATAACTTTGTCCGACTGGAACTTGGTCGGGAGTTACCTCAGGATACAATTAACGACAATAAATATACTCGTGCGGCAGCTACCCTGGAGCAGTGGCTCAAACAGGGCATTGTTGAGGTTGATGAAACACCAGCCATTTATCTCCATGACCAGTATTTCACGCATCAGGGAAGGGAATATAAGCGCCGCGGTATTGTTGCCCGCGTCAGGGTGGAGGAATGGGACAGGATGGTTATTCGCCCCCACGAGGGCACCATAGCTGAGCCGAGGAGTGACCGACTAAGCCTGTTATGGGCACTCCAAGCTAATACCAGCCCAATTTTGGCCCTGTTTGAAGACCGGGGAAGGCAAATCTCCTCACTATTAGCTACACAAGAGCGAAGCAAACCTCTACTCAGTTTAAAGAGCGTTGATGGGGAAGGTCATAATGTTTGGGCTATTACTGAGCCTGAGGTGGTTAACCAAATAGGCAGTAGCCTGGCCGGGCAGCCGCTTTATATTGCCGATGGGCATCATCGCTATGAGAGCGCTATTGCTTACCAGCGCGAAAGGAATGCCTCTTCTCCACCAAGCTCAGGGGATGAGGCGTTTAACTTCGTGATGATGACACTGGTAGATTTCTCTGACCCGGGGCTTATTATTCTACCTCCCCACCGGCTGATTCGTGGTATATCCAAACCAACCTTGGATGGGTTGATGGCTAAGTTGAAGGTATTCTTTGAGGTAGAGGAGTTGACACTAAGTATGCCCGGTATCTGGAAGCAAGTTGACGATTTACTCACCGGGACAAACGAGATTAGATTAGTCCTTTTTGGTCTGGCCGCAGAGCGCCTTTTCGTGCTGAGGTTACGCGACCTGGCTGCTGTCAGCCAAATGATGCCTTACTTCCATTCTGAGCTATACAAGAGGTTGGAAGTTAGTATCACTGACCATGTTATACTGGAGAAGCTCCTGGCACTGAGCAGCGAGAAAGAGAAAACAAGCCTTACCTACAGTTATGATAGACCAGATGCGGTAAACAGGGTATTAAACCAGGAGTACCAGCTAGCCTTTCTATTAAGCCCGGTTAAGACAGAAGTGATTAAAGCCATTGCCGATGCCGGTGACAAGATGCCCAGGAAGTCAACCTACTTCTACCCCAAACTACCAGCCGGACTACTTTTCAATCAGCTGCTATAGCTGCCTACCTCCCCTTGAACCGAGGTTGAGGTCGCTTCTCGAGGAAGGCACGCACAGCATTCCTGAAATCCTCAGTCTGGAGGCAGATTTGCTGAGCGTAAGTCTCCAGGTCAAGCTGGCGGGTTAGGTCATCAAACAGACCTCGCCATACCATCTTCTTGGTCAGCTCTACGGGAATAGGTGGCTGTTGAGCAATCTTGGTTGCCAGTTCTCGAGCCACCTCGATTAGCTCACCTACAGGAACAACTCGACTTACAATGCCCAGTCGCTCTGCTTCAGCAGCATCAATTATCTCAGCAGTGAACATAAGCTCCAGGGCTCTAGACATTCCTATGGCAAGGGGCAGGTAATGGGTCAAGCCATAATCAGGGACTAGCGCCCGCGCTACCTGCGCTACACCAAATCTGGCTGCCTCTGAGGCTATTCTGATATCGCAGCTCAGAGCTAGTGAGAAGCCACCACCAACACAAGCCCCGTTTATGGCTGCAATTACCGGCTTATTCAGCCTGGGAAAGACGTCGTAATGGGGCCACCCAGTCACTTGAAGGCGCTCGTACAGGGGTGGTTGGGTGGTGCCAGAGCCCCCCGCCATTGCTGAAACATCAGCCCCGGAACAGAAGCCGCGCCCGGCACCGGTGACAATCACTACTCTTACCTTCTCATCTTTGGCTATGTCATCGGCGACCAAAGGCAAGCTCTTCGACATTTTCCTAGTAAGGGCATTCAACTTCTCCGGCACATTCAGGGTTATGGTGGCAATCGCTCCATCCTTTTCCAGTAGCAAGTCTTCGTAAGCCATTCTGAGCCACCCCCTGTAACAAACAGTTATGCCCCGGTCAGGGTCAGGACTATTAGTGCAAAAACCAACAATTACAATTTTACCAGTTTAACGGTGTAAACATCGGGGATAGATAGTATCTGCTGCTGTTGTTCCTCCGGCAGAGGTTCATCCAGCGCCAGTATCATTAGCGCCTGCCCCCTGGCCTCAAGACGGCCGAGGTGCATAGAACTAATATTTATATTGACATCACCAGTTATCTTGCCAACAGCCCCAATAAGCCCGGGACGGTCTAGGTGGTCGCTAAACAGGAAATAACCTTCGCTGGGTGCAATGTCAATCCAGTAGTCATTAACCCGGACAATGTGCGTCTCACCACGCATTACGGTGGTGGCAACAGTAGTAGTGCCGGCGCTGGTGGTGGCTTCTACAGTAATAAGGCTGGCATAATTTTCGCAGGTAGCCTCCTCCTGCTCCACTACGGTTAGACCACGCCGGGCAGCCACCAGGTTAGCATTGACCAGATTAACCCGTTCCTCACTTATCCCCTCAAGCAGTCCCCCCAGGACAGTTACCTTGAGAGCATTAGTATCATAATTAGAAATCTCACCATCATATTTAATCCGGATAGAGCTCATCTGTCCCTCAGCTAGCTGGCTGACCAGCTTGCCGGCTGTGGAAGCCGCCTTGATAAAGGGTGCCAGCACCGCTAGAGTTTCATCCGAGATAATAGGGGCATTAACCGCGTATCTGGCTGGCTGTCCCTTAAATACAGCAATAACCTGCTCGGCTACATCCCTGGCTACCATAGCTTGAGCTTCGGTGGTAGAAGCCCCTAAATGGGGGGTAACAATAATGTTGTCCTCTCCAAAGAGGATACTATCGGTAAGTGGCTCCGTGGCAAAGACATCAATGGCGGCACCGGCTATTTTTTTCTCCCTCACCGCCTTTACCAGTGCTGCTTCATCAATTAGCTCGCCCCGGGCAGTATTAATGATGCGAACTGTCGGCTTGAGCAGAGCTATCTCTTTGGCTCCAATTAATCCCTGCGTTGATTTTGTTAGCGGGATGTGAAGAGTGATAAAGTCCGATTCCTTGAGTAGCTGTTTTAGAGGAACAAGCTCCACTTGAAGGTTACGGGCATGGTCAACAGATATAAAGGGGTCATAAGCAATAACCTGCATCTCCAAGCCCCGGGCACGTCTGGCTACCTCTGAGCCGACATTGCCCAGGCCGACGATACCTAATGTTTTGTTTCTGACCTCGGTGCCAACGAAATCACCTCGCTGCCATACCCCGGATTTGAGCACGGCGTTAGCCTGAGGGATATGACGGGCTAGGGCAAGCATAAGGGCGATGGTATGCTCAGTGGCTGAAGTGGTATTACCGGTGGGGGCATTAACCACCACTATGCCCCGCCGTGTCGCCTCCTCAACATCAATATTATCCACGCCGACACCAGCCCGGCCGATTACCTGTAGTTTCCTGCCAGCTTCTATCACCTTGGATGAGACCTGTGTCTGGCTGCGCACCACCAGGGCTTCATAGTCGCCGATAATGGATATTAGCTCCTCCGGCTTTAGACCCGGCCTAATATCGACCTCAGCATAACTACGGAGGATGTCTATTCCTTCTTCCCAAACAGGGTCAGCAATTAGAACTTTCATCAGTATAATTAATTACCTCACAAATCCAGCTTGGGGTAGTGCCACTTTTAGGACTGATATTACCGCTTCAATGTCGTCCTCGGTTACCCAGCCCAGGTGCCCGATACGGAATATTTTACCGTCTAACTTCTGCTGTCCACCACCGAGCACAATCCGGTGCTCCTCTCTGAGAATCCGGAGCAACTTCTTAGTATCAAGCCCGTCTGAGGAGCTTACCGCAGTAACCGTATTGGAGGCGTAAGTTTCTTCAGCGAAAAGGGATAGCCCTAACGATTTTACCCCCTCCCGGGCGGCTCTACCAACCCGGGCATGTCGGGCGATGATATTGGATAAGCCCTCCTTTAGCATCATTTCCAGCGCTACAGATAGGACAAATACTAAAGAAATAGCCGGTGTCCACGGCGTTTGTCCTTTTTCCAGATAGCTCCTGGCTTGGGCAAAGTCCCAGTAAAAGCGGGGCATCCTGGCACTGTCATGTGCCCGCCAAGCTTCCTGGCTCACACTGACCATAGCCATACCTGGTGGAACCATCCACCCTTTCTGGGAACCGGTAATGGTAACATCGCAGTGCCACTCATCTACCGGTAAGTTGATTGAACCCAGACTACTGATGGCATCAACCAGTAATAGCTTATCAAACTCCTTCACTACTGAGCTTATTGAAGCCAAGTCATTGGTAACGCCGGTAGAGGTTTCATTGTGGGTGACCAATACGGCTTTGATTTTTGCCTCAGCCTGGAGAGCCTGACGTATAGCCTCAGCATCAGCCGCCTTGCCCCATTCAAAGCGAAGGGGAATCACTTCAGCTCCAAATCGTTGGGCAATAGTAGCGAAACGTTCTCCGAAGACACCAATGGATACAGATAATACTTTATCACCCGGTGACAGGGTATTGACGATAGCTGCCTCCAAGCCACCTGTCCCTGAAGCAGTAAGCAAGAGAACATCATTCTCGGTCTGGAACAACTGTTTTAGTTTATCAGTTACCCCGTTTAGTATCTCAGCAAATTCCTCACCACGGTGATTTATCATCTGCTTGGTCATCGCCTGGAGGACTTCCGGTGGGCAAGGGGTAGGTCCTGGAATGCGTAACTTCTCCATTTGTCTCCTTTACTGTTTGCTATTCAGTATATCCGAATTAACCACTTTAGCAAAGTGCCGTTTATATGTCATTTTATAACCTATCCCCCTGACCCCCTTCCCTTATTAAGGGAAGGGGGAGTTAGGTGAGAGAGGGGCTTCGCCCCTCTCAAAGTCTCTTTCCCCCTCTCCTTTTAAGGAGAGGGGGATAAAGGGGGTGAGGTTAATAAAGAATCTCCTTTACCTCTTTTGTTAAGCATCCACCAGTCTGACCCAGTGCCGTTTTCCTACCTTGATAATGCTGCCTATCTTGATAAGACCCTTTATCTCATAAATTGTCTTTTTATCTATGTGAACAGACCTTTGTTCTATAAGACGATTAGCATCACTACGACTTTTAGCTAGGCCTATCTCACATAATAGCAGAGGAACTGATACAATCCATTCCTCAGTCTCAGGCTTGCCAACCTCTCTAATGATACCCTTGCTATCCGGCATTCCATGCTCTACAAATATGCTTACTTTCTTTTGCAATTCTGGAGTCATCTTTACTTGCCGTATTTCTTCAGGCAACTCCTTTTTTTGAAATACCTTAGTAAAGTGCTCCTCGGCTTTGCTGGCCGCCTTTTCACTATAAAGTGGACTCACAATCTCCCTGGCTAACCGCTTCTTGAGTATCATAGGATTAACAGTTTTACGGCTAAGCTCTTGCCTGAATTCCTCTAATTCCTCATCGGGAACATCGGTTACTAACTCAAAGTAGTCCATAATAAGGCTATCAGGAATAGACATCACCTTGCCATATATCTCATCAGGTGGCTCAGCGACAGCGATGTAGTTATCCAGGCTCTTGCTCATCTTTTGACTACCATCGGTCCCGATGAGGATAGGGACCAAAAAGATTTGCTGGGGACGCTGTCCCACCACCGATTGAAGCTCCCTGCCGACCAGTAAATTAAACTTCTGGTCTGTGCCGCCAAACTCAACATCAGCCTGTATTGCCACCGAGTCGTAGGCTTGCAGCAACGGATATAATAATTCAGCTATAGTAATCGGTCGTCCGGCATTATATCTAGCACTGAAGTCATCACGAGCCATCAGTTGAGCGATGGTAAACTTGCTGGTAAGGTGAATAATATCACCGAGGGTAAACTTGCCATACCACTCACTCTGCCATCTCACCTCTGTCCTTTTCTTATCAACCACCTTGAAGAACTGCTCCATATAGGTCTGAGCGTTAGCCTGCACCTGTTCCACAGATAGCATGGGGCGGGTAACAGAAACACCACTGGGGTCGCCAATCTGAGCTGTCCAATCAGCGACGATAAGAACAACTTGATGCCCCAGCTCCTGGAACTGGCGCAGCTTTCTGAGGGCTACCGTGTGCCCCAGGTGAATATCGGGAAAACTGGGGTCAAAACCCTCTTTCAGGCGCAGTTTTTTGCCTGAGCGGAGTAGCTCCTCCATCTCTTCTTCAACTATGACTTCAGCCACTCCTCGCTTGAGCAAATAACCAATATTCTGGTTAATATTCATACCTAATTTCTGCCTAAGAGCTTTTTCACTGGTATCATACTACTTTCTGGCTTGGCCGTCTAAAATAGCTTTCCCTTGCTTCACATCCTCGGCTATCTGTTTCTTCAGTTCCTCTACAGTGTCAAAGCGCTTCTCACCCCGAAGCCGCTCCACGATGTCAATTTTTAGCTCACGCCCATACAGGTTACCCTGGTAGTTGAGGATATAGGTCTCCACAGTGCGCCCGTTGCCACCAAAGGTAGGACGCCGGCCAATATTAGTCATTGATTGATAGGCTTTATCATCAATATGAGCCCAGGTAGCATAAACACCCTCTGCGGGGAGAGCCTGTTTGGGGTCTATATCTAGATTGGTTGTAGGGAAATCTAACCCTGAGCCCCGGCCTGCCCCCGTCGTTACCCGCCCCTGTAGACTGAAGGAACGCCCTATCAGGCTGACTACCTTCTTCATATCGCCATCAGCCAGGGCATCCCTGATAGCGGTGCTGCTTACCATCTCGTCGTTCACCTTTATCGGAGGGATTACTGTTACCCTGAAGCTCATATCTTGTCCCAATTTGCGGAGGGTATCAGCGTTACCTTCCCTGTTTCGACCTAAGGCAAAGTCAGTGCCAATTATCAGGCCGCGCATCCTGAGGTATTTCTTTAACAGGCTGACGAATTGGCGAGCGCTGAGTTGAGCTAACTCACGGGTAAAGGATAGGGTAATGACAGCATCAACACCTTCATTTTTGAGAAGGCTGACTTTTTCAGCGAGGCTAGTCAAGTATGGTAGTTCAGTCTGGGGTGATAGTACCTCTCGGGGATGCAGGCGAAAAGTTACCACTCCGCTAAGCAAATTCTGCCGCCTGGTATGCTCCGTTAGCTGCGAAATCAGGTATTGGTGCCCAAGGTGAACCCCATCGAAAACCCCAATGGTTAGGAGCATATCTTTCTCAGGTGATAACTCGACTAGCTCTTCCTCTATCTGCATAACCCCTTTACCTGAGCCGGATTACTAATAGAATAAGTAAGATACAGGATAGCCAACAGATAAACAAAGAGGTGTCTTAGTAACACCTTAGCAGTCATCTCCTAGCTGAAGTGCTTTAATACTAGCATAAGCCTATTTAAGCGTCAACCAGGAGTGCTAAATGAGGTATCAGGTAAAAGTTCAAGAGAGGTATCATTCGGCTTTTTGAAAATAGTAGCCGACTCCGGGTTCAGTGGTAATATATCTGGGTAGAGCAGAGTCTGGCTCTATCTTCTGGCGCAGATGCGAGATGTAGATACGCACATAATCCAGGTCATCAGTATATTCCCAGCCCCACACCTTCTCCAGAAGCTCCTTATGGGTAAGAATACGGCCAGCATTTTCTACCAGGAGGGCAAACAGGCGAAACTCCCTCGGGGTCAGTTTCACCCGCTCTCCATTCACCATAACCTTCCGCTCAGCGATATCCACGGTGAGGAAGTCATCGGCGTAGGCAGCCTCTCTCCTTCCCTCTGTTGAAGAGGGCAACTCAACGCGTCGTAATACTGTCCTTACCCGAGCCATCAGCTCCCTATTCCCCACCGGCTTGAAGAGATACTCATCAGCTCCGTAGTCAAGCCCCTGCACTACATCTTCCTCAGCCTTCTGCTGGCCAGTGAGCATGATAATGGGTACGTCAGAAATTTCACGGATGCGTTGACAGGTCTGCCAGCCGTCCATTCTGGGCATGGCCACGTCCAGAAGCACCATATCTGGCTTCTCGGTAAACAGGAGCCGCAGGCCTTCCTGCCCGCTACCCGACTTAAGCACTTCATACCCCTGGTGGGTAAGAACCTGGTCAACCAGTTTAAGAAAGATTGGGTCATCATCAATGATAAGGATTTTCTTGGTCATTGCCACCTCCGTTAAGACTAGGGGTTATCTTCTTGCCGTCGTGCCAGCATTTCGGCAATCACTTCAGGTAATTCACGGGTATTGATGGGCTTTGACAGATACGTATCGCACCCGGCTTCAATCATCTTCTCCATATCACCCTTCATGGCAGAGGCAGTAACCGCAATAATTAGGGTGTGATTGAAGCCTGGCATCTGCCTGAGCCTTCTGGTTGCTTCAATTCCATTCATCTTGGGAAGCTGCATGTCCATCATAATGAGGTCCGGTTTATCCCTGACAGCCATTTCCAGGGCTTCCTCCCCATCGGTTGCCTCAAGTAAGGTATAACCGTGTGGCCTAAGCACCATCAACATCACCTTCATGTTTCTCGGTTCATCTTCTACAATCAGTATCTTCTTGGGCATTACCGGTTTCTCCTCTCATAGGTCACTATATCCTATTCATTGCCCAGACCTATCATCTTCTTTACTTCCGATACGAAGTCCACCCGCTTGAAGGTTCCCTTCATCATAATAAGCTTGGCCTGCCACAACATCTTGAATTCCTCTTCAGTCAGTTCCTTCATAGTTAATATGATTATGGGGATGTTTCTGGTTTTCTCATCCTGGCTTAACCTCTCTACTACCTCAAAGCCATTTAAATCGGGCATTAGGATATCCAGCACTATTAGAGACGGCTCATGCTCTTTTGCCATCCTCACTCCCTCTTCACCACCGCCGGCGCGGAGCACCCCAATGTCCTCCGCTTCCAGGATAGAAGCCACCAGGCGAACATCGGCCGGGTTATCATCAACTACCAGCACCTTTTCTCTCCTAGTAATACCAAGCTCGGTTATCCTTTTTTGCAACCTTTTCCTATCAACTGGCTTGATAAAGTAGTCCACAGCTCCCAGGCTGAAGGCCAGTTCCTCTTCCCCGGTTACAGAACTAATCACCACCGGGATGTCTCTCGTCTCTGGCATCGATTTGAGTGCCCGCAGTACCTGCCAGCCGTCCTTGCCAGGCATCAATATATCCAGAATAATCACTGCTGGAGCCAGCTCCCGAGCCTTCTTAATTCCCTCGTCGCCGCTTGACGCTTCAATAATGGCACAGCCCTCTGCTCTCAGCCAGGTGCTGACCAGAGTCCTTGCCTTGCGGTCATCATCCACCACCAGAACCAGTATTTGCCCCGGTTTAGGGGGTAGCTCCCTCATCTCAGGCAATCCTTCCTTCAGCTCCTCCCTTTTCTCCTCCAGATACGGCTCGCCCTCTTTTACCAGTGGCAGGGTAAAGGTAAATCGGCTCCCCTTTCCATATTGGCTCTCTAACCATATCCTGCCGCCCATTGCCTCAATGAACTGTTTGGTAATCGCCAGCCCCAGCCCGGTGCCCTCCTTCTTGGCATCGGGTGAGGTTTCCGCCTGGGTAAAGACTTCAAACATTTGTTTCTGGTCTTTTTTCTTAATGCCGATGCCATTGTCAACCACGCTAGTCTGGCACCAATCACCCTGCCTACTGACCTCAATACGGAGCCCACCGTCTGGTGGCGTAAATTTGATAGCGTTACTCAGCAGGTTAAGAAGCACCTGCCTTAGTCTGCTTTTATCGGCACGAACCTGAGGCAGTCCCTCCTCCAGGCTGACCCCTAGCTTATGTCTTTTAGCACCTAGCATAGGTTTGATAGTTTGTGCTACATCCTTGATAACATCAGCCAGATTCAAACTTTCCAGCCTGAAGTCCATCTTCCCCGCCTCCACCTTAGACAGGTCAAGGACATCGTTAATCAGATTCAGCAGGTGCTGTCCGCTGTCCAGGATATCGTTAAGGCACTGCTTCTGCTCGTCGTTGATTTCACCGGGCACACCGTCCAGCATCAATTCAGAAAAGCCGATAACGGCGTTGAGCGGCGTGCGCAGTTCGTGGGACATACTAGCCAGGAACTCAGACTTTAGCTGGGTTGCCTTTTCTACCTCCTTTGTCTTTTCTATCAGCTCTTTAGCCTGCGACCGAAGCTCCTCATTCCGGGCGTCCAGTTGCTCGTTCCTTTCCTGAAGCTCTTGCTCCAGCCGCTTGTGCTCGGTGATGTCTATGGTAATCCCTCTCAAACCGACAGTTTTGTTTTCATGGATAATAGTAGAAGCATATACGATAACGGGGAATGTGCTGCCGTCTTTCCTCAGTGCTGTGTATTCATTAGCACTTGACTGTTGTTCCCCACTCAATACCCTCTGAAAATTCTCTCTGAATCTGTCCCGGTCCTCAGGAATATACAGTTGTTCGGTATCCAAACCCTTCTCAACATCCTCCAGGGTATAGCCATAAACTTGAGACGCGTGACGGTTGGCGAAGGTCATCTCGCCCCTTTCATCCGTTTCAAATATGGTTTGCGGCAAAAAATTAACCAGGTCTATGAATCTCCTCCTGGTCGCCCTGAGCTTTGCCTCCATTTCCTTGCGCTCGGTGTTGTCTATGGTAATCCCTCTCAAACCGACAGTTTTGCCCTCACGGACAATAGGAGCGGAATACGAGAGAACGGGGAATGTGCTGCCGTCTTTCCTCAGTGCTGTGTATTCATTAGCACTTGACTGTTGTTCCCCACTCAATACCCTCTGAAAATTCTCTCTGAATCTGTCCCGGTCCTCAGGAATATACAGTTGTTCGGTATCCAAACCCTTCTCAACATCCTCCAGGGTATAGCCATAAACTTGAGACGCGTGACGGTTGGCGAAGGTCATCTCGCCCCTTTCATCCGTTTCAAATATGGTTTGCGGCAAAAAATTAACCAGGTCTATGAATCTCCTCCTGGTCGCCCTGAGCTTTGCCTCCATTTCCTTGCGCTCGGTGATGTCTAGGAGCATCCCTCTCACACCGACAGGTTTGCCCTCACGGATAATAGGAGCGGAATATAAGAGAACGGGGAATGTGCTGCCGTCTTTCCTCAGTGCTGTGTATTCAATACCGCCCATCTCTTTTTCCCCGCTCAATATCCTGTAAAAATTCTTTCCGACTTTGTCTTTGTCCTCCGGAATAAAGAATACAAGAACATTCACCCCCTTCTGGATATCCTCCAAAGTATAGCCAAAGGCTAGAGTCCCCTGGCGGTTGGCGAAGGTGAGATTGCCCCTTTCATCCGTCTCAAATATGGTCTGCGGCAAAAGATTAACCAAATCAAAGTATCTCTTCCTGCTCTCCCGCAGTGCCTCCTCTGCCTGCTTGCGCTCGGTGATGTCCATAAAGTTCCCCAGAGTTGCTCTCTTCCCCTTATAGTAAATAGAGGCAACCGTCTCCATAGCCCATATAGCCTCTCCACTCTTGCTAATATATCTGAACTCGTAAGGGGAAAGACGTTTTCCCTTCAACATTTCCACTGCGCTTTCCCTGATTCTCTCCCTATCATCAGGGTGGACAATGTTCAGAGAGTCCATAGCCAGCAGTTCATCTTCGCTTGAACCCATATATTTCTGAAACTGGGGATTAACAAACTGAAACTTCCCATCCTGGACAATGTAAACGCCAACCGGTGAGCTATTAGCTAAGGTTCCGTAGAGTTCCTCAGCTTCCTTGCGCTCGGTGGTGTCCATAAAGTTCCCCAGAGTGGCTCGCTTTCCCTTATATTGAATAGAGGCAACCGTCTCCATAGCCCATATAGTCTGCCCACCTTTGCCAATATACCTGAACTCATAGGGGGAAAGGCGTTTTCCCTTCAACATTTCCACTGCGCTTTCCCCGACTGTCTCCCTATCATCAGGATGGACAAGTGCCAAAGCGTCCATACCCACCAACTCATCTTCGGTATAGCCCGTGTATTTCTGGAACTGGGGATTAACAAACTGACACTTCCCATCCTGGACAATGTAAACGCCAACCGGTGAGCTATTAGCTAAGGTTCCGTAGAGTTCCTCAGCTTCCTTGCGCTCGGTGATGTTATCTAATAGTCCAGATAGGAGAATACCTACCCCACCGATAACAATAACGAAGGCTATAGGTCTGAGTAAGGCATCAGGGTAAGAAGACATGAACATGGCACGAGGGAGAAAGATAGCCATTAGAATCAGAGCCGTTACTATTACACCCTTTACTCTGAATATATAGGCCGCATAAAGCACCGGTATGAAGAATAAAAGCCTGTGCAAATCGTACACTGTATAGGGGACCCCCCCCCGAAGCTTCGGCCACCCCATAAGCTCTATGATAGCATCCAAGTAGTAAAATATTGACCAGGCCATCATAATGGCAGTGATACACCACAGATGAGGATTTCTCCACACAGCTACAGGCATGTGATGGCGGATATTATCCATTATACCCCCAGTTAGTTTCTTCACCATTTCTCTCGTTTCAGCCATTTCTCTCGTTTCAGCCATTCTTCACATCTCCTCCCATTCTTCTTGTATATCTTTGCTTTGATATCGGTCATCCTGGTCTTAACTAAATCACTCATGCCCTTTCTTCGACCTTTATCTTCATAGCTTCCGCTTGGATTTTGTTTAAGTCACCCTCGGTAAACATTCTCCACCCTCTCCTGTCCCTGTGCGGCTTTTCAAGGATGCCACCCTTAAGCCAGCGAAAGAGAGTAGCTCGACTAATGCCCGTCTTCTTGCACGCTTCCGAAGTTCTATAGTATATCTGCCCGTTGATTTCTATCGGCATAGATAGAGCCCCCTAATCGTAAGCAGTCTTGATACGACTTAAGCATACCCAAATCGAATCACAACCACATCACAAAAGGCAGACAAAACCTCACCAAAGTATCACAATTGGAACATAAATTGAAGGAAATCGTGGAGGCAAATCCGGTCGCAGAGGCCGCCTATCAAGGGTGGATTAAAAGGGGCGACAGCATCCGTAAGAGGTGACGAAACAATCCGGTTACAGAGGGAGGATAACCAATGACACTGGGCTACAGGGGCACTTACTGTAGAAATAACGGAGTGCGAAAAAGATAAAAAAGCCCTAATTGTTGGGATATATAATAGTTTTAATCATTTTTGTTCTCATTCCAGCACTTTGGCAATGCTTTTTAAGATGCTGAGAATTCCAATGGCAGTACGCTGCACTTCGACTGGCTCCTGGCTTAACACCCTGCTCACGTAAGGGTCCAATTGTCCACCACTATAGTCGACTTCCCCTTCCGCTATGCCAGCCGATGGGGGGGACAGGTAACCGGCTAAGGAGAATAGCTCGCTTTCCTCAAAACCCAACGGCTTAGCTATTCTTCGCAGAACGGAAGCTGAGGGGAATCTCTCTCCTCTCTCAATGCGACCCAGGTGAGACGATGATACACCCGATACGGCAGCCAGCC
This sequence comes from uncultured Dehalococcoidales bacterium, assembly GCA_964569715.1. Lineage (GTDB taxonomy): Bacteria > Chloroflexota > Dehalococcoidia > Dehalococcoidales > UBA2162 > CAZMUD01. The sequence continues at coordinate 13,556 of CAZMUD010000008.1, forward strand.
CCCGTAATGTCAGCGGTATCATAACCCTTCGCTGCTTGAGTATTCTACCTAGGTTCTGGTCATTATTCTTATTAATCATTTCATCACCTCCGTTGATATTAGTCCAGCTTAACTAAGACCTCGCTGGCTTTAATCTTTACCTCTTACTAGGCTACCTACGAACTTACTTACACCAAAGACCAAAATAGCTAGAAGCACTGCCGTTTCCAGGCTTCTGATTACGATATTAGGCTCCCCTACTAAGTGTTGGCCATAACGCCAGATGTTCGAGAAATGCCATAACAGGGCAGAACTCATGCCGATTATTGCCAAATGGGTGATTAAATACTTCATACTCATCACGCTTCCATTTTAGGGCAGCCAAATTAATATCCTCATAAAAATGGCGTTAAGATTCCATTAAAATCTCGCCACATGGCACATAGAGTTTTTATCGGCTACCAAATTTTGTGCTATACTGAGCTAAAGCCAGCGTAGCTCAGGGGTAGAGCAGCGGTTTCGTAAACCGCCGGTCGTCGGTTCGAATCCGACCGCTGGCTCCACGGAGGGCAGATGAGCAGATTTATAGATAAATTAAATCGGCTTTCCCAGGCTGAGCCTCAGCCTATTGGGTTCAGGATAAAACAACCAGCCTCACCCAGGCTCAAAATACAGCTTGTTGCCAGCTTGACTCAGGAGCACGTTGAGAGCCTGGCAGACTATGTGGCTGGGGCTGATGCCGGGCTGTTGCGTATCTCTAAACTAAGTTCAGGCACCAAAGCCCTGCAAAGGATAGCCCAAGCCGTGTCTGACATTCCCTGGGGTGGGTGGCTGCAAGGTAGCGGTCTGGGAGGAATAAAGCAGATGATGAAGGTTGGCTGTGATTTCGTAGTTTTCCCGGCAACCAATACACCCCTGGCGATACTTCAAAATGATGAAGTGGGCAAGATATTAGAGGTAGAGGCATCACTCAATGAAGGTTTGTTGAGAGCAGCTAATGAACTGCCAATAGATGCTGTGCTTATTGTCGGTGAAGAGAGAGAGGATTATTTCCTTACCTGGCAGCACCTTATGCTCTTTCAGCGCTTTGCTGATTTGTTGACTAAACCCCTGTTAGTTTCTATACCGTCAAAGGTGACAGCTGGTGAGATTCAGGCTTTATGGGAAGCGGGGGTTGATAGTGTAGTAGTAGAAGTAAGAGTTGAGCAGCCTCAAGACAGATTAAAGGAGTTACGCCAGGTAATTGATAAGCTAGCTTTTCCATCACCACGCAAGCGTGAAAAGGTAGAGCTTTTGCTGCCTCATATCGGCCAGGAGCCAGGCATAGTAACCACAGAGGAAGAAGAGGAGGAGGAAGAATAGTTTCACACTGTGGGGTGGCCAGGTGTGGAAGACTATTTAGCCGCTAAGCTACGACTGCAATAGTTGCCAGGATTTGCCTTCAGTGGTAATAGCTGGAGCGATTACCATTTCAGCCTTGTGCATTTCCTGGATGGTAAGAGCACCACAGACGCCCATTGCGGTGCGGAGAGCCCCGATAAGGTTCTGGCTACCATCGGTAACCGAAGCAGGACCGAAGAGAATCTGCTCCAGTGTGCTAGTGGTGCCAACTTTTATCCGGGTTCCTCTGGGGAGTGCTGGGTGCGGATGGGACATACCCCAGTGATAGCCAAGCCCGGGTGCCTCTTTGGCTTGAGCAAAGATAGAGCCTATCATTACAGCATCAGCACCCGAAGCAATCGCCTTGCACACATCGCCGCCCTTGCGGAAACCACCATCGGTAATTATTGGTACATACCGTCCCGACTCCTTCCGGTACTGGTCTCTGGCGGCAGCACAGTCTATGGTAGCCGTTATCTGGGGAACACCAATGCCAAGAACTTCCCTGGTAGTGCAGGCAGCCCCCGGTCCGACACCAACCAGAACCCCGGAGATTCCCGTTCTCATTAGCTCCAAACAGGCATTATAGCTGACGCAGTTACCGACAATCACAGGCATTGGTATAGACTTAATAAGCTCAGGGAAGATAAGCCCGCGAATACTCTTCGATGTATGATGGGCAGAGGTAACTGTGGATTGGACAACGAGAATATCGGCCTTAGCTTCGGCAGTTATTGGAGCGAACCGTTTGGTGTTAGCCGGTAGCGCTGAAACGGCACATACTGCCACTGCTTTCTTAATTGCTTCTATTCGTTCGCCGATGAGATTTTCCTTAATCGGTTGGGAATAGACTTTTTGAAGTAGCCGGGTAACTCCAGCATCAGATGCCCGAGCAATTTCAGCCAGCACCTCTTGGGGATTATCATACCGAGTTTGCACCCCTTCCAGATTGAGAACGGCGAGCCCGCCCAGCTTGTTCATCAGGATAGCAAAGTTGACATCGGTCACCGCATCCATTGCTGAAGCTAAAATGGGAACGGTAAAGGTAAAGTCCTCTATCTTGACATCAATGTTCGTCTGGTCTGGATTGATGGTTACGTCACCGGGGACTATAGCAACTTCATCAAAGCCGTAGGAACGCCGGAGTTGCTTAAATTGGGGAGTAGCCATTTTGTCCTCCTTTTTAAAGTTTAAATATATCAAACGCAACGAGCCAAAGTCAAGAAATCTCGCTTTTCTGACACCACTACCCTAAGAGACTATTTAGAAACCTATCCCCCTAGCCCCCTTCCCTTACTATTTGTTAAGGGAAGGGGGAGTGTAGGTAAGAGAGAGGCTTCACCCTTCTCTAAAATCTCTTCCCCTTCCCCTTACTAAGGGGAAGGGGATAAAGGGGATAGGGTTAATGGACAATCTCAAAGGTAGACAGGCAATGAAGTGCAGGTTATAATAGCTAAGGCTTATACGGGAATCTAGTCACTCAGTGCTGAGTGTAAAATCAGAGGAAGATAAAAGGAATGCCCGCCCTCTATGTTGTGGCTACCCCCATTGGTAATTTGGAGGATATTTCCTTGCGTGCCCTACGCACCCTGCGTGAAGTGAAGCTTATTGCTGCTGAAGATACCCGCAAAACGAAACGGCTTCTTACCGCCTACGATATTAAGACACCGATGACAAGTTATCATGAACACAATAAGTGGACTAAGCTGGACTATATTTTAGGTTACCTTGAAGGAGGGGATGTGGCTCTCGTTTGTAATGCCGGAACGCCGGGTATATCTGACCCCGGTTATGAACTGATTGTGGCTGCCAGCCAGCGGGGCATACCCGTTGTTCCCATTCCCGGACCTTCCGTTGTTATTACGGCGCTGGCTGTCTCCGGACTAGCTACAGATAGGTTTACCTACCTGGGCTTTCTGCCCCGTAGGGTTAACAGTCGGCGGCGTCTTCTAGAAACTGCTGTTAATGAATACGGCACTATTGTCGTCCTGGAATCTCCTCACCGCTTACTGGCAACTTTAAACGATATGCTTCTTATCCTTGGCGATAGAAGGATAGCCGTTGGCCGTGAACTTACCAAGGTCCACGAAGAAGTTTTCCGGGGAAGAATAAGCCAAACCATAGAACACTTCACCGAGCCGAGGGGTGAGTTTACCCTGGTCATCGAGGGCAAGAGGGAGAAGAATAAGCCGCAATTGACCGAAGATATTGAGAGGCAGTTACAGCAGATGCATCTCTCTGGGGTAACGGCTAAAGAAGCAATAGCCAGAGTAGCCGGAGAAACAGGTTTATCAAAGAAAGAGCTATATCGGGCTTGGCTCAGGTTTCTTTAAGGTTTTGGGCATAAAAAGATTCAATTAAAGCTTGGGAGGAGATAATAGATGCACCGAGGGTGTATATCTTTAGGGGAAACCCAGTGTGATGAGTGTCAACGAATTATACCACATTCCGAGCGCTATTTAGCTATTGATGAAAAGGAGGGCGGCATAGAAAAAGGTAAGACAGTGTACTACTGTGCTGAATGTGCCTTGCAGAAGGGTTACGCCTACTACAAAGAAGAGAAAGACGGAAGGATACTGACCTTCTTACCCTAAATATTAGCCTCAGCAATCTGGTTGTGATAAAGTATCAGGAAACATATTATGAGTGAGAGAATTTTTATTGCCGTAGCATGGCCTTATGCTGATGGACCACTGCATCTGGGGCATATTGCCGGGGCATATCTGCCGGCTGACATATTTGTCCGCTACCACCGCACCAAGGGGAACGAGGTATTGATGGTATCAGGTTCAGACCAGCATGGCACACCGATAACAATCAAGGCTGAGCAAGAGGGGAAGAAGCCCAGCGAAATAGTAGCCCAGTATCATCAACAGTTCCTTGAGTCGTGGCAGGAGTTGGGTATTTCCTTTGATTTATTCACCACTACCAGCACCGCCAACCATGCTGAGGTAGCCTGTGACATCTTCCTCACCCTGCTTGATAGAGGCTATATTTATAAATCTACCGTATCACAGCCCTTTTGTCCTCAGTGCCAGCGTTTCCTGCCCGACCGCTATATTGAGGGCACCTGCCCATACTGCTATTCTTCCGGAGCTCGAGGCGACCAGTGTGATGAGTGTGGAAAGCCGCTAAATGCCATTGAGCTGACCAACCCTCGTTGTCGCCAGTGTGGAACAACCCCCCAGTTTAAGGATTCGGAGCACTTTTTCCTTAAACTTACTGCCTTTGAGGATAGGCTTTTGGATTGGGTGAGACAGCAGAGCCACTGGAGACAGAATGTCCTTAACTTTACCCTGCGCTATCTGGAGGGAGGGCTGAAGGATAGAGCCATTACACGCGATATAGACTGGGGGGTGCCTTTGCCCCTGGAGGGCTTTGAGGGCAAGTGCCTCTATGTCTGGTTTGAGGCAGTCATCGGTTACCTCTCAGCGGCTAAGGAGTGGGCTAAGTCTAAGGGGGATGAGGAGAAGTGGCGCTCTTTCTGGCAGGGAGAGGTAAAGAGCTATTATTTCATCGGTAAGGATAATATTCTCTTTCACACCATTATCTGGCCAGCGATGTTGATGGGCTATGGTGACCTCAATCTTCCCTATGATGTGCCGGCTAATGAGTTCTTAACTATTGAGGGCAGGAAACTTTCTACCAGTCGCCATTGGGCGGTCTGGCTACCTGATTATCTTTCGCGGTATGACCCTGACCCGCTGCGTTACCTATTGTCCATAAACATGCCAGAAACAGGGGACACCGATTTTTCATGGCACGAGTTCTTTCGCCGTAACAATGATGAGCTGGTGGCTACCTATGGAAACCTGGTTCACCGGGTGCTCACCTTTATCTATCGTAACTTCGATGGCTGTGTGCCGCAGGCTGGTGGATTTGATAGCCACAGTCAGGCTTTACTCAATAGAGCTGAGGATACCTTTAATATAATGGATGGGCTTCTTTACCGCTGCGAATTTAAGCAAGCAATAAGGTCAGCTATGTCCCTGGCTCAGGAGACAAACCGCTACCTGGATGAAAAATCTCCCTGGAAAGTAATTAAAGAGGACCGGCAGGCTGCCGCCACCTCTCTGTATGTGGCTCTTTGCGTAATTTCCTGCCTGAGAACGATGCTTTATCCCTTTCTACCCTTTAGCTCTCAGAAGCTGCACGAGCTTCTTGGTTTTCAAGGCAGTGTGGAAGCTGATGGCTGGCAGCCACATTTTCCACCAGCGAGGCAGAAGCTACTTACCCCCCAGCCCCTATTTGTCAAACTGGATGAAGAATTAGCCGAGGAAGAGACCAGTCGGCTGGGGCATGTCCATTATTAGTAGATTCACACATTTATAAGGGGGAATCTTGGAGCTAGGCACAATTTATGAACCCATCCAGAAAGAACTGGACAAGGTGGAAGATATGCTGAGGTTGGTGAACAAGGTTGATTCTCCCTACCTGTCCACGCTGTTAGACCATAGCCTGCAGAGTAATGGCAAGAGGATTCGCCCAGCGCTTACTCTACTATCAGGCAAGTTTTATGACTACAACCTTGATTACCTTCTGCCGATGGCTGCGGCTGTTGAGCTTATGCACACGGCTACCCTGGTTCATGATGATGCTATTGATAACTCTCTAGTTCGACGGAGTAGGCCAACGATTAATAAATTGTGGGGTGAGGAGAAAGCAGTGCTCCTTGGCGACTACCTGTTTGCCGAGGCGGGAGTATTTACCGCTAGCACCAAAAATCTGCGAGCCATAAAGCACTTCTCCGATACCCTTAAGACCATCTCCAGCGGAGAGTTAAACCAGGCTTTTAATGCTTTTAATCTGGAGCAAAGCCGCCTGCAATATTTACAACGGGTTGCCAAGAAAACAGCCGCCCTGTTCTCCTTGGCTACAGAGTCAGGGGCCGTCTTGAGTCAGGCTCCAGAAGAATCTATCCAGATTCTAATAGAGTATGGCCATAACCTTGGCATCGCCTTTCAAATCGTGGACGATATTCTGGATTTTATTGGCAGTGAAGAGGAACTGGGCAAGCCCATAGGCTCCGATTTGGCTCAGGGCACCCTCACCCTGCCGGCAATACTTATTTTGGAGTATTATCCCGAGGAGAACCCAGTAAAAAGATTATTTAGCAGCCGAGATGAGCAGGATAATATAAAGCTGGCGATAGAATTGGTTCGTAACTCGCCAATTACTCAAGAATGCTACCAAGTTGCCTCAGATTACTGTGCCAAGGCCTGCCATAATCTGAAACTATTGCCAGATAATGTCAGTCGCCAGTCATTAATAGAACTGGCAGACTATATTATCAACCGGAAGAGATAGTTATTCCCCCTCAACCCAAATGCTGCCATCCTGGTAGGTTTCCGTTTTGTGGGTAGGCATTATTTGCTTGAACCGGTCAATAGCATACTGGCAAGCAGCAATCCCTTCCTGACGGTGGGCAGAAGCTACGGCAATGACCAGATTAATATCCCCCACTTTAAGTTTGCCTGTTCTATGATATATGGCTATATTATTCAGTTGCCACTTCTGTCTTACTTCACTGGCTATCTCCCGTAACCTACTTTCGGCCGTTCCTTTAGGGTCCTTATATTCTACTGAAACAACCTGCTTGCCTCGGGAATATTCACGAATCAACCCGATATAGGCAACCACACAACCGCTACTATCAGTTTTAACCTTATCAACCACAAGTTCAGGGGAGATAGGTTCATCTGTAATCATCATCCCAATACCACCTTCTGATTATCATTTAAGCGGTGGGCTCTCCGGTGAGGAGTTTAAGGGAGCTTTCTTAGCTCTGGATGTTTAGATAGCCTGATACAGCCCTAGTCAGATGTAGCTGGGGTTTGTTTCGGAAGTAGCTGGGGTATGGCCGGAGCTCTTTTAGGCGCACGCCTGGATACCGGCTTGGGTTCAACTATGGGTTCTACTGGTACAGGAGTAGTTGTGGTCGTGACTTCCGCCGTAGGTTCGGGAGCAGTTTCCTCAAATAGTGCTTCCAGCTCTTCACCCTCTAGAGTTTCCTGAGCAATAAGTTTTTCAGCAATCTGGATTAGTCTCGGCTTATTCCTGGTTAGAACCCTTCTGGCTACTCTATGAGCACTCCGGATAATCTTGTTGATTTCTTCATCAATTGAGTCGGCTGTCTTGTCACCGTAGTCCTTTTGCTCAGAGATTTCACGCCCAAGGAAGACCAGTTCTTGCTTGTCGCCGAAGGTTCGTGGTCCCAGTTTATCACTCATCCCAAAGCTGGTCACCATCGCACGAGCCACCTTCGTAGCTCTTTCAATATCATTTTGAGCCCCGGTAGTCATCTCCTTAAAGATTAGCTTCTCAGCAGTATACCCGCCGAGGAGAGTAGCTAGCATATCCTTGAACTGAGCGCGTGTCATGAGATATCGGTCTTCGATGGGCAATTGGCTAGTGTGACCGAGAGACATACCACGAGCCACTATAGAGATTTTGTGCACTGGGTCAGCATTGGGCAGCGTCTTGGCAACAAGAGCATGTCCGGCCTCGTGATAAGCGGTAATCTCCTTGTCCTTGGGGCTAATTCTCCGGCTCTTTCTCTCCGGACCAGCAATCACCCGGTCTATAGACTCCTCAAATTCCTTCACCCCAATAGCTTTTTTGCCCCGCCTGGCAGCTAAAATAGCCGCCTCATTCATCAGGTTGGCTAGGTCAGCACCGCTGAAACCGACCGTCTGCTTAGCCAGCACCCCTAAATCGACCGACTTCTCCAGCGGCTTACCTTTAGAATGCACCTTAAGGATTGCAGTTCGACCAGTAATATCTGGGCGGTCGAGGACTACCCGCCGGTCAAAGCGGCCAGGGCGAAGTAAAGCCGGGTCAAGTATGTCAGGTCGGTTGGTAGCCGCCAGAACAATCACGCTGGTATTGGTATCAAAGCCGTCCATCTCGGTCAGAATCTGGTTCAGGGTTTGCTCCCTCTCATCATGACTGCCGCCTAGTCCGGCGCCACGCTGGCGACCTACAGCATCAATCTCATCAACGAAGACGATGCATGGGGTATTACGTTTAGCCTGGTCAAAGAGGTCACGCACCCTGGAGGCACCAACGCCGACAAACATCTCGACAAATTCACTGCCGCTGATGGAATAGAAAGGCACCCCGGCTTCACCAGCTATTGCCCGAGCCAGCAACGTCTTTCCAGTGCCTGGTGGACCGATTAGCAATACCCCTCTTGGTATACGTGCTCCTAGGCTTTGAAACTTCTCCCGCGACTTGAGAAATTCTACTACCTCATACAGCTCCTGCTTGGCTTCGTCTACGCCAGCCACATCATCAAAGGTTACCGTAGGTTGGTCCGGCGGGGCGAGCCGGGCTCGGCTGCGACCAAAACCGAGAGCCTGGTTATTAGCCCCCCGGGCACGAAAGAACACAAAGAAGAGCAAACCACCAAACAAAAGAAGAGGTAAGAAGCCAATCAGCATGTTCCCCCAGTTAATACTGCCCGGTTTGATCTCAACTTCCTTCCCTTCAAGATTGAGCCCTGTAATTTCAAATATGCTGCCCTCGCCCTTAAAGCTCTTTAACTCTATGCCCTCAGTAGTGGTAATGCTTAACCACTCACCCTCCACCACAATCTTCTCTATCGTATTACCTTGTGACATGGTTATCACTTCACTTAAGGGAACCTCAGTCGGCTTTTGCGGCGCCGAGAGGAGAATGGTGGCCAGGGCTACTCCGACAACCAAAATAACTATATATATCAAGCTGCTACGTTTCAAACTTGGTGCCATTTTTCACCTCGGAAGAGTTAGTTCTCAACTCAACCTACTTGTATTATACCAGAAATAAAGTGCATAGTGAAATTAAGAAATTTTCATATTACCATTAGCCAGCTTCCACCAGGGTATTATAAGTTTCTTGCAGAAGCAGGGCATCATCTTCCAGGTTTGGACTTTCGCAGATTACCAGACCCTTAACCTCATAATCCCTTAACGCCTTGAGGAATTCAGCATACTGTAAATCTGACTCTTTCAAGTTTAAATGTTTTATTTCTCCCTTACCCCCGTAGCGGATACCGGCAAGGTGAATATGCATATCATCCAGGGCGGCTCTGCCCAATCGCCCTTTAACCTGTAGCAGAATAGAAGCGAATTCCTGATAAGAGTTGAAAACTCCAGTCCGGGCATGCCAGTGAGCAAAGTCCAGGCAGGGAGCCAGTCCTTCCAATTCAGTGCACAGGTTAAGTATTTCCTCTACTGTGCCAAACTGACTTTGTTTACCCATAACCTCTGGCCTAATCCATACCCGATTATTTTCCCGCCTAAGCTGGTTTAGGGTTTCTTTCAGGTATTTCTTTATTGTGTTATAGGCTTTTTCCGGTGGGTCACCAAGATAAAAAGCAGTATGGAAAACAACGCTTTGCGCCCCACATAAAGAAGCAATGCGAGCTGCCTGAAGCAACCTATCCTGGCTAGCCCTTATCTTCTCCGGCTCACGGGCATTAAAGTTTATAAAGTAAGGGGCGTGAGCTGACAGCCTTATGCCTTCTCTTGCAGCTACCTCAGCAACCCGTCTGGCAGTTGGCTCACTCATTCTTACTCCCCGGACAAATTCTATCTCCATGCAGCCCAGCCCAAGCTCAGCAATGCGCTCAATTCCATCTATAGTAGATGGTGTTTTAGCGCTATGTGGTGTGCCAGCAGTTCCAAAAAGAAGCTCCGCCATTTACTTCCATCCCCTAACTTTTGGCAGTTAAAGACTGCTCACTATAGTTTTACACTGTTGCCCCTGGACTGCAAGTCCGAAAAAGGGTGTAGAGTTCAAAACTACCATCTTCCCCTCAACATAACCTTGACAAAGCCACCAAGTGACACTATAGTAGTTCATAAAGTAAACTATTATAATATATAATTATTTATCTTGTGAAGTGACCCTACAAGAAGGAGGAGTTTGAATATGAAAGATAATGTCCCAGACCGTGTTGCGGAAGATCTATTCTCTACTCTGCCTCTTATTGGTAGAAGCATCCGTAGAAAACTGCTCAAAACAGCACTCACAAGTATCCATGAAGCTCTTACGCCGCATCATCTTGAGATTATGAAGCTACTGGGGGAAGCAGGAACGCTCCATGTTGCCGAAATTGGAGAGAGATTACAGATAGCGAGACCACAAATGACTCGTCTGATAGATAAGCTGGTCGATTTGGATATAGTCGAGAGGCAGACAAGTACAGCAGACAGAAGAACGATTAATATTGCGCTCACTGATAAAGGTAAAACTATTTCTAAAGAGCATGATAGCCATATTAGGAACGCTATTAGGAAAACACTCTCCTGCCTCACAGGTGAAGAACTAGAAGATTTATCGGCTTCGCTGAGAAAGCTACGGGACATATTCTCAAAATTGCAGTAGCAAAATCTCTTGCCAACTTGATTTCAATGAAATGCAGTATAGCTGTAGAGAGAGGTAAACAACTACATGCACGACGAAAGACAAAAAATGCTTGCCAGCGAAAGCATCGGTAAATTGCTGTGGAAGCTGTCGCTCCCTGCCGGAATAGGCATGTTCGTTATGGCTCTTTACAATGTGGTCGATACGATTTTCATCGGCCGCGCAGTTGGTCCTCTTGGAATTGCCGGGCTTACCATCGTTTTTCCTTTTCAGATGCTGATAATGGGCCTAGGGATGATGATAGGGATAGGTGGAGCATCGCTAATTTCGAGATCCTTGGGAGCACGCGATTTTGAGAAATCAGAGCGAACCCTGGGCAATGCTATACTTCTTGCAGTTATACTAGGAGCCCTGATTTCAATAGTTGGACTATCTAATTCTAGCTTCTGGCTCAGGCTTTTTGGTGCCTCAGAAACAATCCTTCCCTACGCCAAGGATTATCTGGATATCATTCTTCTCGGCACAGTTTTCCGAATATTTGCCATGGGGATAAACCAGTTCATCCGGGCTGAAGGAAACGCCCGCGTCGCCATGATAAGCATGCTCATAGGAGCCATACTGAACATTATACTTGATGCTGTCTTCATACTAGTCCTTGGAATGGGAATTAAGGGTGCAGCAATAGCAACCATTCTTTCACAAGTAACCACGTCTTTGTATATAATCCACTATTATCTTTTCCAGAGTAGCTCACTTAAAGTTCACATGAGGAACTTCATTCCAGAGTACACCGTGTTGAGAGAGATTATGATCATAGGATTTGGGTCATTTGTAAGGACGGCAGCAGGAAGCTTTGTCGCCATCATCGTGAATAGAACGCTTGTTGCCTATGGTGGTGATCTAGGCGTGGCTGCCTACGGTATTGTGCATCGCGCTATAATGTTTGCCTTCATGCCGATTATGAGTGTTGGTCAAGGACTCCAGCCAATCCTTGGATTCAGTTATGGAGCAAAACGCTTCGACAGAGCATTACAAGTAATAAAACTAGCTGGCATTGTTGCAACAATATTTTCCACCATAGCATTTTTGGTTATTTTTTTCCTCCCTGCTCCAATTATGCGTATTTTTACCACCGATAGTTCGCTTATCTCATCTGGCTCTCATGCTGCCAAGCTGATTTTCCTCGCGGCGTATTTGATCGGGTTTCAGATGGTGGGATCAGTAGTATTCCAGGCAATTGGAAAAGCTGTGCCGACTCTCTTGACTGCTACATCACGGCAGATCCTATTCTTGCTTCCCTTGGTATTCATATTACCGAGGTTCTGGCAACTGGACGGCATATGGCTGTCATTCCCGATTGCCGATGCACTTTCATTTATACTAACCCTTGCACTTTTCATACCTCAGATACGAGAGCTCAAGAGTGCAGATTTACTAGCCGAAAGGGGGTAACCCTTACTCAGACTTAGTGCTTCAATCAGTAACCTGTAGATGCCCCAATTGTGATATAATTAATTAGATTAGGCTACTCATCATGGAGGCTTAGCTTCTGGAAACGTTAGCAGTAGCACACAAGGTAGTAGAAGCTGCCAGTGATAAGCAGGCTATTGATATTGTATTGCTGGATGCCCGAGGGGTATGCAGCTTTGCCGACTATTTTGTAATATGTAGCGGTGAGACTGAGCGGCAGATTAAGGCTATCTATGATGAAGTTGCGCATGCCTTGAAGAAGGAAGGTATTCTACCCCACCATCGTGAGGGCACACTGGATTCAGGATGGCTCCTGCTTGATTTTGGCGACATTATCGTGCACATTTTTGCTCCCTCCGAACGGGAATACTACCAACTGGGTGAGCTATGGAGTGAAGCCATTTCTGTGGTCAGGATTCAATAGATTTCATCCTCGGCAAAGAATAGTTTAATCTCCTCCTCGGCAGTCTCTACTGAATCAGAACCATGAACCACATTATGCTGAATATCTAAGCCGAGATCGCCCCTGATAGTCCCTGTCTCTGCCTGGGTTGGGTCAGTTGCCCCCATCGTTTTTCTAACTAGCTCCACTGCCCCTTCTCCCTCAAAGACAATGGCAATTATCGGGGTAGAGGTAATATAGCTTATCAGGTCTCCAAAGAAAGGTTTATCGGCATGAATAGCGTAGTGCCGCTCGGCTAATGCTTTATCCATGTGAAGCATCTTGAGCGCTACCAGCTTGAGCCCTTGCCTCTCCAAGCGGCTAATAATAGTGCCGGCCAACCTCCTCTGCATAGCATCAGGCTTGATAAGAACCAGAGACCTTTCCATATTTAAGCTCCTTTTTTCGAACTGGTGACTTTCCCCTAGCGGTCTATTTACTACCGGTGTTTGGCTTTAGTAATCGATGGCCCCCGGAGGTATAGTGGCTGTAAAGTGGTCGGGTTATCATAATCACCTGCCTTAAGTCGCTTGAGCCCCAGCTCAGCCAAAAAACTGGCTCGCCGTAATCCAGCGGCTGGAGGCAGTATTACGGCTTTTTGTTCAAGCTGCTTTTCTAACTGTGCGGCAATAGATGGTATGAATTCACCGCAGAATATGGTCTTGGTAGTTATCTGGGAGCACAGAGCGTCAACAGTAGTTATGTGCTCGGCAGTAAGCTGACACCACTTATTGCCTTTCTTCTGGTAGGTAGCAGTGGCAATCTCTTCTCTACCGGCATTAAGTATTGAGCAGATAGGCAGACCTGTTTCAGCATGTTGATAGGCTTCTGCTTCCAGGGTGCTAATGCCAACTATCGGGATGCCCAGGCTAAAGGCTAGACCCTTGGCAGTGCTAATGCCTACTCGCAACCCATTGTAGCTCCCCGGCCCCCTGGCCACGATAACGCCGCTAACCGATTGAAGACTTAACTCAGTCCGATTTAGCAGGTGAGAAAGGTGGGGTAGCAGTTGGGTAGTATGGTTTTGTCCACAGCGCCAGGTTAATTCGGCCAGCACCTCGTCATCTTGAACCAGAGCCAGGCTGGCGGTATCGGTTGAAGTATCTATCGCTAGTTGCATTTTTTTAACCTTTTTCAAGCTAAAATAAAACCGCTTCACTCGAACCACAATTTTTGAGTATTGACCGCTAGATTTAGTTTAAGCGCCTCCTATGAGCTAAGGGAAAGCTGCTTTAGTTGTGCCACTATTTGCAGGTAGCGCTGGCCGCTGGGCTCCATCTGAAAGCTGCGCTCGGTATCAGAAAGATAGCTTATCTTAATCAAGAAACGCTCTACTGGCAGTATGCTTAGCGCCTTTTCTGCCCATTCTACTACACAAACACCCCGGCCATATAAATAGTCGTCCAGGCCCAACTCCATGCTTTCTTCTATGCGGTCAAGCCGATACAGGTCTATATGATATAGAGGTAGCCGGCCGTAGAGTTCCCTTATTATGACAAAGGAAGGGCTTAGTGCGTATTCCTTGATATCTAGCCCCCAGGCAATGCCCTGGGTGAGGCAGGTCTTTCCTGTCCCCAGGTCTCCAACCAGCAGGAAAACATCACCGGGTAGGGCTAACTGGCCAATACGCACTCCCAGTTTTTGAGTCTGTTCTGGGCTATGGCTGACCATCTCAAGGGAGCTCATATTGAGATTTTCTATCAACCTCACCCCCTTTTATTTTTAGTAACCCCATCCCCTTTGTCCCCTTCCCCTTATTAAGGGGAAGGGGAATATTTTCTCTGAAGAGGGGCTTCGCCCCTCTTAAACTCCCCCTCTATAATATTCCTCTCCGTCTGAAGGGCTTCGCCTCTCTTTGACTCTCCTTCTAGTATCTCTCCTTTCAAGGAGAGGGGAAGGATTACTTTTGAAGGGGCTTCGCCCCTTCAAACTTCCCCAAACGACCCTATCAAGTGAATTTAGTGGTTGGCTTAACCTCATCTAATAGTAAAATGCTCCCACCCCACCCCGGGTGGGTTAACCGGATTTCCTTTGCCATCAACCAGGGTTATCTCACCTGCTTTATCAGCCATAATTTCACCGATTACTGTTATCGGGCAAGAGGCGGCGGCTTTCACCTTATCAATAATCTCAGCGCTGGCAGTAAACAAAAGTTCGTAATCCTCTCCCCCCGATAGTGCCAGCTCCAGCGCTCTATCACCAAAGTTAGCCTTGACCGCCGACTGAATCGGCACACCGTCAATTTCTATTCGGGCACTAACCTGGCTTGCCTGACATATATGACGCAGGTCTGAAATCAACCCATCGCTAATATCTATAGCTGTTCTCACCCCTTGTTCTACCAGTATTTGCCCTTCAGCTACACGGGGGTAGGGCTGCAGGAAAGCCTTTTTCAAACCAGCCGTAGCTTCAGCCTCAAGAGATAGGTGTTTGCTAAGCACTTCTAAACCAGCAGCAGCCGCTCCTAAATAGCCGGTAACAGCTACTTTCTCACCGGCTTTAGCTGCCGAACGGGTGAGTATATGTTGAGCCTGACTTTTAGTGCTACCCAGGATAGTAATGTTAATAACAAGCAAGGGGGCACTGCTTATATCTCCACCAACTACAGCTACTTCAAATTGCTGCGCCAGTTCAATCATTCCCCTGTAGAGAGCGGTAACATCCTCTACTTCAGTAGAGTCAGATAAAGCTAATGACACCAGTGCATATTTGGGCAAGCCCCCCATAGCGGCGATATCACTCAGGTTAGCTGCCATCGCTCTCCAACCCAGTTCCTCCCAGGAAGTTATAGCCAGAGAAAAGTGAACGTCTTGAATCAAGGAATCAACGGTAGCCAGTTGAATTGAGGCATCCCCATGCCAGGCGGCGGCATCATCACCAATGCCTAAGATGAGCTGTTGCCAGGCTTCTATCTCTTTATCCTGAGCACCGTAAGCCATTTTGGCCAGGAGGTCAATCAGTCCGAATTCCCCCAAATCTGAAACTTTCATATCGTGAAATTATAGCACGATTTCAAGACAGGGGTCTAAATATGAGCCAGTTGCGAAACTCAACACAAGTGGTAGAATGGGGATATGGATTTCATCAAAAGACATCGTTTGCTGCTCGGAATTCTTTCCTTTGTTCTTATGGGGTTGCCACAAGCTATCGACGCAATATGGTCTTTGGCAGAGAGAATTTGGGAGGCAAATATAGTTATGCCTGAAATCTCCATCGCTTGGTTTTCATGGATTACGATTCCTATTGGTTTCGTTATGTTGGGGATTATTCTTTGGCAGGTTAAAAGGGCTAAACAACCAAAACAAGTAGCAAAGATAAAAGAAGCAGAGATGATTCCTTCTCGTAGAGAAGCACTCGAATCCGCTAAAGTGGCATGGGGGCTTTGGCACACTGGTACTCGTATGAGGATAGACTTTCTCCTTGAGGTAGAAAGTCTAAGAAGAGTGCTACTCTTGGAGCCGAATGCCCAAAATCCTTCTTTGGGATATATCAGCACTAAGTCGAAGAATCCTGTGGATTGGATTATTGGGGAGATAAGGGCAACAACAAAGGTAGCTTTAGATAATGACATTGATGTTAGATGGTATTTCACAGCTAGGGAGAGTGCATTGACTATCTATGACCCTACCCCTGTAGGGGATAAGCCGTGCTCCGAGAATGCGTGGATATATGTTGAGTATTTTGCCCCAAGTGTTGGGGTAGACCAACGAAAGGGTCATATTATACACAATAGCGGAAAAGATAAAAATCGGTTTATGGGCTACTACAAGGAATATGAGGATATTTGGAATGACTCGAACAAAAGCACACAGGCTAAGCAAACTTTAGAAGATGAGCATATTCCAAAATTGGCAGTTAAACCATCGAGTGGGCGACGTCAATGGGATTGGGAGCATGAACATCTAATGTGGGCAGAACTACAGGTGACCAATACAAGTCCCAGCATGACTTTGAAGGATGTAGAGGTTCGAGTGGTCAGCTGTATCTATGTTCAACCTAAACAAGATAAGCCGAACAGTTATGTGTTAGTTAACTTGCATGATTGGAATCCTACCAGTATTTACTGGTCTGTAAGAGATGCATCCCCCTCTCAATTAAGTTTGTCTATTTCCCCAGATGCAACAAAAACCGCACTAGTGGCTTTTCAAGATAACTCTAACGGGGTGCAGTCTGTATTTAATGCTCCCACCCACCCAATCATAGTTGACGGGGCTAAAATTGAAGTGGAAATCTCAAGCCCTAATTCCGCTCTATGGAAAGGCAGTTTCTACATAGAGTGTACACCCAATTGGTTTAGAGGCCCGCAAGCAACCTTTGAGTTCGTGAAATGGGAGGATTGGGAGGCTAATCACGACATTGTACCATTAACTCCTAATAAAGAAGATTCTCAGACTGAATGAGTTTAAGGAGTGTATCCCTGAATAGATAAGGAT
>CAZMUD010000009.1:0-27692 GCA_964569715.1 uncultured Dehalococcoidales bacterium
GGGGGATAAAGGGGGAGGGTTACCTAATAAAAACCTAAAGGGTGAGGGGTTGATAGAAATTGTAAATTAAAGAGGGAGGGAAGGCTGGTAATGGAAACTCTACGAGATTTATATACGAGGATACCCAAGAAATGGAAGATATGGATTTTATCTTTCTTGATTGCATGGCTAATAAGGTGGATTTGCGGCGTTGAGACACTATTAATCATTCTCATCTTTGCCATTGCTCTACCTGTTTTATTTCGGAATCTTGGTGACACGAAAGCATTAATTATTGGAAAGCAAGCAGTACGTCAATTATTTGGATATTTTAGAGGTGTGATTATCTTTGCATTTTTACCTGTAGTTTGGGAATTAGTATGTGACTTAATTAGAAATCCTTCTCTTGAGTCTATCATTGAACTAGTGGTGATTATTATCGTAATTCTTGTTATTTGGAAAAAGTTTGACGAAATAATAGGAAAATATATCAGACAAAATTTCGGAACACGACGACGTCGTCGTTAGAACTTAATAAAGACTATTAGGTTCTAATCACTTTCTCAACCCCTCCACCATCTCCTCCTCACCTTTTTTAGATGTTACTTTGCCATCAAGTCTGGCTTCGTGCAATAGGTTTAGTATTTCTTTCATCCGGGGGCCGGGGGCTATGCCCATCTTTTGCAGGTCGTTGCCGGTAAGGGATGGCTTGACATAGCGGAGCTTGTTGAGAAAAGTCTGGATATGCTGTTGCGCTACCGGGGAACTGCTGGCAAGGTAATTGGCGGTAATGGCTGATTGCGAATATCCATATAGGAGGCGGTAAATACGGCTCGGTGCAAGTTCAGGGTCAGCC
Source organism: uncultured Dehalococcoidales bacterium (assembly GCA_964569715.1). Classification (GTDB taxonomy): domain Bacteria; phylum Chloroflexota; class Dehalococcoidia; order Dehalococcoidales; family UBA2162; genus CAZMUD01. The sequence goes on from CAZMUD010000009.1 coordinate 836, forward strand.
AGCGACTCAAGCCTGCTTTTGAGACTATTGGTATCTCGCAGGGTTTGGGCGAGTGACTTGGGCAATCTGAGGCGTGAAATCAGGTCTTCGTTCTCTTCGGTGGTTAGCCGATAAGCCAGAAGTGCCATGTAGAGTCCAGGCAGTGGCAAGTTTGAAAAACGCGCCTGCCCGAATTTCTCAGCCAGCCAGTCGTCACCCTTTAGAGCCGGGTGTAGTTTTGGCAGCACCTTTAGCTCTTCAGCGCGGCGGAGGACTTTCTCCGGGTGTTCTTCCCGTAAAATACATTCCAGCTCATATCTTATTCGGTCGCCGCTAATAGTATCCAGCATAGGTATATCTCGTTTAAGTAGCTGGAGGGTATCTGGTTCCAGTTGGAAATCTAGCCGTTGCTCGTAACGCAGACCGCGCCAGATGCGCGTAGCATCGTCAATAAAGCTTCTTTCATGTAGAACACGTAGAAATTTCCGTTCAAGGTCATCCCTGCCCCCATAGGGGTCAATCCACTGGCCATAGCTGCTGGGGACAAGCTCAACAGCCATAGTATTGATGGTAAAGTCACGGCGAAAGAGGTCGTTAGCTAACGAGCCTGGCTTCACGCTGGGCAACGCCCCCGGTTTCGCATAGGTTTCGGAGCGGGCGGTGGTCAGGTCAACGCTCCATTTATTCCACTGGAGTTTAGCCGTATTGAAACGGGGATGGGTTGTTATTTTCCCGTGGGTGATATCGACTAGCTGCTGCGCCAGATTTATGGCATCACCTTCTACCACCAGGTCAAGGTCAAAGTTGCTTCGCCCCAGGAGCAGGTCACGAACCACACCGCCGACAAGATAGAGGCTTTGCCCTTGACCGGCAGCGACCTCACCGGCTCGTCGCATAAAGTCAACCAGCTCGGCGGGTAGCTGTTTTCCCATTTCGCTGGATAGGTTAGTAATCTTGGTCATTTTTCTTTATTTAATGGGCTGTTTCCCGAATTATAACACAGGTTGTTATTGAGTTCATTTCAAGGCTGGCTCGCACTACCACTCATTGAGAGATTGTTTCTTCTACCTCACCCCCTTAGTCCCCCTCTCCTTCAAAGGAGAGGGGGAAGAGAAGAAAGAGGGGCTAGCGCCCCTCTTGGACACCCTGCTGAGGTTCTTTAGAAAGGGGATTAAAAGGGGCGAAGCCTCTCTTAAACACCCTTGATTACTACCTTGGGTTAAGCGGGGGGCAGCTTGAGCTGCCCCCCACACAATGTTGACTACGGCTGGAAACCTATCTTCTGTTGAACATTAGAGTCTAAAGATGCCAGGGTTTTCTTTTCACCATCTGTAAGTGACAAATTTGTCTTGACTTTCAGGTACGCGACTAACTGGTGCCTAACCGTGCTGTATGGTAGTACTTGTTGTCCAGCAAGTACAATTCCCTGCCATTGAAGCATATCCCGACGCCAGTTACCATTGTCAGGGTGAGTTAGTGCTGTCCTGACTACATCCTTCCAGCCAGTACCACTCTGCCTCATGGCAACGCCGACAAACTCACCTATGGAAGAAAGCACCCCGGAGTTCCAGTGGAGATAATCCTGGCGATTCTCGGAAAGACTCATCTCCCCACTTGCCACCTTACCCCACTCAGGAAATTGTTCAGTGATGAACTCCCAGGCATCAACGAGGAACTCGACATATTCATCTTCATTCCCTTCCTCATTATCTAATTTATTCTCTCCTTTAAGCTCCTCCTCAACCAAACCTCCTCTGTAAGCTCCTTTAATCATGGGGTCAGTGGCTTGATAGACTCCAGCCAGCGTAAACATTTCACTTGGCCTCTTAGCCACAGAGGCTAACTCTAGATTTACCCGATTTTTAAATACGGATACTCTCTCAACCACTTCTTGCACCACACGGTTAGTGACATCCCTGTAATCAAAGAGTATATTTAAGCTTTTCGTGGGGGGCTTTGCGGTCCTGTTCAGGTCAGAGAACAGCTGCTGGTTAGCCCTAAGGTCTATGTACGGGAAAAGTACAACAGCAATGCTGTCGCTACGTAGCTCAGGCTCTACATCAATAGCCTTTTCTATTGCTCCGAGGCGGTGTTGACCATCCACGATTACGAGTGGATCTTGCTGGTCAAGTGTTAGCATTCCCAACATCCATCCTGGGCTCCCGGGAGAAGCGTCTGGGTCAGCAGGCTCCCAGTCAGTGGGTTCGGTAGTGTCATTTTTACCATAGGTGCAAGTAATGGCACTAAAGCGATAATCGTTTTGATTGCGGACAATATATTCTGCAATTTCTGCAAAACGCGCAGGAGTTGCACGACGGTTCTCGCGGAGTCTAGGCGACAAGTCTGGATTTGGGTCAGTGCCAACAATGTATCTGGGGACTTCAGCTAGGGTCAGGGTAATTATGTAGAAATCCACGCCACCTAGGTGCCCTTTGAGGGCTGGCACTCGCATTATTTTTTTTGCAGATTCGGCAAACTTACGTAGTCCTTCCATTGTGTTGCTATTTGTAGTCATTTCATGCTCCTTTTCTATTATTTTTATTTTTGTTATTTTCCCCCTTGCGATAAATAAAATCAGGTCATAGTACCACCTCCTTATAACTATGGCTGGAAATTGAAGTGTTAGCTGTTAATTAGCAAGGCGATGGGCTACAATACCAACCGCTTGCCTAAGCTGAAATTCGTGTAACCGAAAAGCGATTAGTCTTATTACCTCTTCCAAGGATAGGCCTAACAGCTTTTGGTGTCTGTAAAACTGTTTAGGCAAAGGTCGCCACCCACCTAGTTCAGGGTCGCCAGGAGCTTCATCAGGTTGTAAAGGAACCCATGTAATATTCAGTAGACTCATACTATCCTCCTATTGCTTGCATAGTGTCCATATGACTATTTGCCATTACTTATATTATACCACAACTCACGAATGGTTTGTCAATAGGTAATAATCCATATGGATTATTGTCTAACAATAGGAACTATATCATATTGCCAACTGCTTGTCAATACATTTTAGCTAAATTTTTTCTGAATTTTGGAAAATCTTTTTTATCCTTGTTGTTATTCGCTGGGTATTTTCTTATAATGAGTCCATATGAAAGTAGTTTCAATTGTAGGGATGGCTGGCGCTGGCAAATCGGTGGTGGCCAGGCTATTTCAGGAGAACGGCTTTACTAAAATAAGATTCGGCGATGTGACCGACGAGGAAGTAAGGAAGAAAGGCTTGGAGCTAAACGAGGAAAGTGAGCGCTACATTCGTGAACTTCTCCGACAAGAGCAGGGAATGGCAGCCTACGCTAAACTGAACCTGCCGGCGATTGATTCAGCCCTGAAATACTCAGATGTGGTGATTGATGGGCTTTACTCCTGGGAGGAATACACCTTTCTGAAGAGCTATTATGAGGAAGACTTTTATGTAGTGGCTGTTTGGTCATCGCCGAGAACAAGGTATGCCCGGCTGACCGGTAGACTAGCCCGACGCCTCACCCTGGAAGAAGCTGCCAGTCGGGACAGGACGGAAATTGAGAATATCAATAAGGGCGGACCTATTGCTATGGCGGACTTCACCATCGTCAACGAATCTTCTCTGGAGGATTTGAGGAAGGAAGCAAAGGAGATTATCTTCAGGTTAAGAAATGAAAAGATTAACCAGGCCAGATATTGATGAGTATTTTTTGAAAATAGCCTCGGTGGTAGCTGAGCGCTCAACCTGCCTCCGGCACCATGTAGGAGCAGTGGCAGTAAAGGATAAACATATATTAACTACGGGCTATAATGGCGCTCCTTCCGGGCTCAAGGACTGCCTTGAGCTTGGTTGTCTGCGGGACGAGATGAATATCCCCTCGGGAGAAAGGCATGAGATATGTCGGGGTATTCACGCTGAACAAAATGTAATTATTCAGGCTGCCCTTCACGGCGTCAGCCTTGAGGGGAGCACCATTTATTGCACTCATACGCCGTGCGTGCTATGCGCCAAGATGCTGGTCAATGCCAAGATAAAACGATTTGTCAGCTTTGGCAGGTATAACGATGATACATTCATAGGCTTGTTCCAGGAAGCTGGCATAGAGGTTGATATAAAGAAAAGACCCTCATCCCGAATCAGCTATTTGGATTAGAAAGTTGACATTAGTGTTACAATTGATAGGCGGTTAATTTATTGAAGGCGATGTCAGTACCGTATGCTAAGGTAATTGTCAATCCGGTGGCAGGAGCTTATGCAACCCGCCGGAAGTGGCCGCGCATTAGTCGGCTGCTGAGGCATGTTGGTCTGTCATTTGACTATGAATATACCGAGGGTGTAGGCCATGCCATAGAGCTAGCCAGAGCCGCCGCTGGTGATGGTTACCGATATGTGGTGGCAGTAGGCGGTGATGGAACGGTGAATGAAGTGGCTAATGGCATACTTCGTTCCACGGGTGCCAGTAGCACGACCCTGGGTATAGTAAGCACCGGAACCGGGAGCGATTTTGCTCGCTCGGTAGGTATCCCCAGGTACTATGTCAGTGCCTGTTCGTGCCTGACTAGCTCGCGAAGGTTGTTGATTGATATTGGCGTTGTTGAATACCAGAGCAAGGGTCAGACTTTACGGCGCTTTTTTGTTAATGCGGCTGGTATAGGCTTTGACGCAGCAGTGGTGGAGAATACGGAGCGCTTGCCCAAATTTTTTGGGGGCACCGTTCCTTATCTGGGTGGTTTGCTGCGGACTCTGTTCGGCTACCGAAATAAATCTGTTGTTCTGCGTATTGGAGATAGGGTTGAGGCGTCTCGCATCCTGAGTGTGGTGGTAGCTAACGGGAGCTACTTTGGGGGCGGGATGCACGTGGCACCAGAAGCCAGTCTCAATGATAATTTACTGGATGTAGTGGTTATCGGTGATATCGGTAAGTTTGAGCTGCTGAAGTCGCTGCCAATGATATATAAGGGAACCCATGGTGACCACCCTAAAGTCAGCATAGAGAAGGCAGCAAATATTACCGTTGAATCATCAGAGCGAGTTTTGGTACACGCTGATGGTGAACTGTTGGGGGAAGGTCCGGCATCTTTCTGGCTCATGCCAGCAGTCTTGAGTATCGTCATTTAGGCACGATATTCAATCTATGTTTTCTTCTTGATAGGCTCCTTGGTAGCCCTCTGTCTGCTGGGTTAGCTGTAGGAAAATAAGCTGCACAATTCTGGCATTCCTCTGCAAACGAAATCCCTGAGGATTATACACCACCATAAGGGATTGTGAGCGACCAGAGTAGCCGGCGTCCCATACCGCGGTGTTGACAGTTACACCGCAGCGAAGCAAGCTTGACCTGGGTCTGGCTAATGCCATAACATTGTTGGGTAAGTGGACAATCTCATTGTAGGTGATAATATAGGCACCGGGCATCAGGTCAATAAAGCCCAGCCCGTCAAACACCAATGGGGCTAAACCAGACACCAACCTCTGGCTGTCACTGGCGGCTATCTTACCTGATGTCTGGAGCAAGGCCACTTCACGGAGTGTAAGGTCAATGCCATTAGGCTGCACCTGCGTCTCAAGGTCAATGTAGCCTTCTATTAGGGGTGGCTTGCGCTGTAATAATCGGTGGATGTCCTGCTTGGATAAAACGGCTCTCATTTTTACCCTAGTATAGCACTTTCCTGCCCTGGAAGATAAAGTGAAGGAGAGGGGGTGAGGTTAATAAAAAATCCCTATAAGCTTTTAGTAGTGGATATAGATGGCACGCTGATAGATAAGAACGGGGCTATCTCGGCTGAGGATAAAGATGCCCTGGCTAGAGCCGGCGATTCAGGTATTCAGGTCGCTTTGTCCACCGGACGAGTAGTGCAAGCCTGTTTGAGAATTATTAGCCAGTTATCACTGGATGGCTATCATATGTTCTTCGATGGTGCTCTGGTGAGTAACCCGGAGAAGGGTGAAGAAGTTTATGTTAAACTAATCGGTGAAGAGTTGGTCAGGCAGATTGTTGACTTTGTTCATCTGAATGAAATGAACCTTGACCTCTACTCGGCAACCCATTATTTTATCGAGCGGGAAACTTGGTCCTCTGACATCCGTCGCCAATTCTTTGGTGTCGAACCTACGGTGATAGACTTTACCAACCTCTGGCAGAAGGAGAGGATTATCAAAGGGACGATGGTGGTCTTTTCTGCTGAAGAAAGGGCTAAGGCTGATAATTTCCGCCGTCAATTTAAGAGCAGCCTTAACTTCTCCGGGACAAGGACACCGGCTTATCCAGAGGTTGATTTTATCAATGTGGTTGCTCCTGATGTATCTAAGGGTAAAGCCCTGGAAGCATTAGCTTCGTTTCTGGAGATACCTTTGACCGAGGTTATAGCCATAGGGGATGGCGCCAATGACATTTCACTCCTTTCCTCAGCCGGTCTGGCGGTGGCTATGGACAATGCCCCCGATGAACTAAAAGCAGTAGCCGACTATGTTACCCTTGATATTGACCATAGTGGCGTAGCCGCAGCGATTAACAAGTTCTTGTTGTAAATGACAAAACTTCTTCGTTAAAATAGGGGGCTCCTTTCTAGATAAAGTTTAAATTTAAGAACTAGATATTATCTTTAATTAAGCGAGGGGGGAATCATGGAAATTAAAGGAAGTAAAACCGAGGGAAAGTTACTGAAGGCTTTTGCCAGGGAATTACGAGCCAATGCTAACTACATGTATTTTGCTTCAGTTGCCAGTGAAACAGGCTTGGAACAAATAGCTGATATATTTTTGGCGACGGCTAAAAATGAGGCTGAGCATGCGGAGCATGAGTTTAAGTTCCTTGGTGGCGCCGGGGACATAAGGGCAAACTTGGAGCTGGCGATTAGTGGTGAGCATGAGGAGGCGACCAGGTTGTATCCTGGAGCGGCGGAGGTGGCTGAGAAGGAGGGCTTTACCGAGATTGCCGATTTCTTCCGCAGAATGAGCAGGGTTGAGGAGAAGCATGAGAAGAATTTTCTTGAATTGCTGGATACATTAGATAAGGGCGGGACTTTTAAAGGCAGGACGGTAGGACATTCGGCGGTTGAGATGGCACAGGTGATGTTACCTCATCAAGCCAATCCAGCGGGATTTGTACATGGCGGGGAGTTGATGAAGTTGATGGATAACGCTGCCGGTGTAGTGGCTGCCCGCCATAGTCGTACTAATATCGTGACGGCTATGGTGGAGGACATCAATTTCCGCAGCCCGGTGCGTGTCGGGAGCTTGGTCATCGTCCATGGCAAAATTACTTTCACTAGCCGCTCCTCTATGGAGGTTCAAATAGAAGTCGAGACTGAGGGTATTCTTGCCGGGAAGAGGCTTCATGCATTAACTGCCCATTTTGTTATGGTAGCCCTGGATGCTGAGGGAAAACCGGCTGAGGTGCCGCCGCTCATACTTAGCACTGAGCAAGAGGAAAAGCTTTTTAATGAGGCGCTGGTAAGATATAAAGCCCGAAAAAAGACATCTGAAAAGTGAGAGGAATAATTACCTGAGTTTTTGTTGTAGGCGAGGAGGGTATAAGAGAGGCTTTGCCTATATTTTAAGACCTTCCCCTTATCAAGTCGAAGATCCAAGATTCTTTGAACTCTTCGAGGAGAAGGGGGATACAGGGGAGGGGTTCGGTGCTAGTTACCTCTCCGAAACAGCCGCTTCCACCAGGGTGCTTTATCACCAAGTCCCTCTACCACGAAGGAATGTTCGCATCTCCCGCATCGCCAGGTCTGGTATTGCTTGTTATAATGGGTGTTAGCACTGCCACAACGAGGGCAGGTTGTTCTTATCTTTTTCGCCGTTTCCTTATCAAGTTTTTTCCAGTATTCGTCATGCCAGCCTGGGCGAATAGGCATTCTAGCCTCCCGTTCTTAAACGTGCAGTTCTATTATATCACCATCCTGAAGGGTGTGGTTTCTCTTTACCATTAGGCCATCATGCTTCCCCGAGCCCCACACCCGGGCGTATTTCAGCTGGGCTCGAAAATCTTTGTGGACTGAGGCGGCGGCATCCTCTAGCGTGCTTCCCCGGTTAAGGATTATCGGGTCATCAAAGTCTGGCTTGCCACCTGGAACCCTGGTATATACCCGAAGAATATCAAGCATTTGATAGACCTTGAGCTTCATTTCTTCTAAGCCGGTTCCCTTTTTGACTGAGATAGCAATGGCCGGTAGCTGGTCTTCATACTTATTCTGTAAAGCCGTGTAGTTTTGACTGGCTTCGTCCAGGTCTATCTTGTTGCCGATGATTAATGCCTTCTTCTGATGTAATACCCTGCCTTGTTCTTGGTCAGCATTCCTTGCCCCAATCCCTATTCTCAAGTTCCCCAGCTCGGTAGTGATGGCTTCTAGCTGGGTTAGAGGGTCATCACTTAGGTCAACTACTACCAATAGGGCATCAGCCCGTATCAGCGTAGGCGGCAGCCAGGATTCAGTGGAGTGAGATACCAGAGGCGGAGTATCAATTAATTGTATCTGTATATTCTCGAATTCCATCATTCCCGGGGTGGCAGTGTGTGTGGTGAAGGGGTATTCAGCTACCGTTGGCGAGGCGTTGGTAACCCGGGAAACAAGTTGAGACTTACCGGCATTGGGCGGACCGATTACTACTATTTGGGCTGCCCCCTCTTTCAGAATAACCATTGATGCCCTCTGGGTAGCTGCTTTCTTATCGGATGCCTGAGTTAGCTTGGCAATCCTTCTTCTTAACTCAGCACGGAGGTGGTCTGTCCCCTTGTGTTTGGGCATAATAGCCAGCATTTCCTCAAGGGCAGCTATCTTTTCCAGGGTAGTCTTAGCCGAGCGGAAGTTCTTTTCCGCCGCAAAGTATTGTGGTGGTAAATTAGCTGGCATTTCCTCGCTTCAACCTCCGCTGAAAGACTCAGTTTTTCAGCGGTCTATAAATACTCCTTTATTTTTTGGGCCAGGCTCTGGTTCATGCCCCTGGTGGCAGCTAACTCCTCTGTGGAAGCCTCCCGGATAGCCTGGACTGAGCCAAACTGCTTCAGCAGGGCACGCTTCCGATTAGGACCGATGCCGGGGATAGCATCAAGAGCTGAGGTAAAGGCTTCCCTCCGGCGAATTTTCTGGTGATAACCTAGAGCGAAGCGGTGTGCCTCATCTCTGAGGCGCTGGAGCAATTGAAGACCGGGAGACCTACTAGGCAGGATAATAGTCTCTGCCTGTTGCGGGATGAAAATCTCCTCGTTTTCCTTGGCTAAACTGGCTGTGGGCACAAGCCCGGCTCCCACTTCGTGCATTACTGACCGGGCGGCATTAAGCTGTCCCTTGCCACCATCAATGAGGACAAGGTCAGGCAGGACTGCCCAGGTATCTGCCGTAGAGGCGTCGCTACTTTTGAGGCTGCTCCGCTTAAATCGCCGCCTGAGCACCTCCTGAAGCATGGCATAGTCGTCAGCCCCTGACACTGTTTTGATTCTGAAGCGCCGGTAATGAGATGGTTTTGGCTTCCCCTTATCAAAGACCACCATGCTACCTACCGCTGCCCTTCCCTGTATGTTGGAGATGTCATAGCACTCCATTCGCGATGGGAGATGCGGCAGGCGAAGCTCTCTTTCTATTTCGGCTAGAGCTTCTGTCAGTGCTGAAGGAGCAGCTTGCTGCTTAATCTTAAGTTGCTGTAAACCTTGTTCGGCGTTTTCGGCGACAATCTTCACCAGTTGTTTTTTATTGCCCCGGTAGGGCATCTGAATATGAACCTTAGCTCCCCTTTTGCTTTGAAGCCAGTTCTCGATAATAGTCTTATCTTCTAGCGGGTGCTGGAGTAGTAATAAGGGGGGGATGTAAGGGGCAGAGCCATAAAATTGCTTAATAAAGCTGGACATGATTTGTTTTGGCTCTTCAGAGCTGGTGCCCTGCAAGACAAAGCTCTCTCGACCAATCAGCTTGCTACTACGAATAAAGAAAACCTGGACATAGGCTCGGTCTTTATCACTGGCGAAGGCAATAACATCCTGCTCGCCTCTTACCGTGGTAGCGATTCTTTGTCCTTCAATCACCCGGTCTATAGCCTGGATTTGGTCTCTAAGTAGAGCCGCCTTTTCAAAATCTAAAGCCTCGGCAGCCTCTTTCATCTTGCTCTCAAGCCCTTTGACTACCATTTCCTGTTTTCCCTCAAGGAAAAGGATTACCTGCCTTATCACCTCGGCGTATTCTTGTCTACTCACGGCTCCGATACAAGGTCCGAGGCAATGGTGGATGTAATAATCAAGGCAAGGTCGCAAGTCACTGCCGGTGATAGCTCTGGAACAGGAGCGAAATGGGAAGATTCCCTTCAGCACTTTCAGGGTTTGTCGCACTGACTTGGCGCTGGCAAACGGACCAAAGTAGTGCCCTCCATCCTCTTCCAGGCGCCGGGTAACATGCACCCTGGGCCAATCTTCGTTGAGGTTAATTTTGAGATAGGGGAAAGTCTTGTCATCCTTAAGTCGAACGTTATAATGGGGACGGTACCTCTTTATCAAGTTACACTCAAGGATGAGAGCCTCTTGTTCCGAATTAGTAACAAAGAAATCGAGGTCGTTGACTCGTGCTACCAACCGTTGCAGTTTTGGCGATAGTTTTTGTGTGGCGACAAAATATGACCTTACCCGGTGGTGTAGGTTAGCTGCTTTACCTACATATAGTATATTTCCTTCGGTATCTCTCAGGAGATAGACACCTGGGCTGGTTGGTAGCTGCTTTAGTTGCGCTGTTACAAGATTGCTAGTCAACCTCGCTCCCTTGGGTTACTGGTAATCCTATCCTCTTTATGTTAATTGGGGGAACAGTTTGCTAATTGGCGAGTTAAATGGTAGTGCTGTTTTTACTGGCTATGTTTCCTTGTTCAGGTCAGCCAGAAATTCAGCGTTGGTTTTTGATTTGCGTAGACGGTCGAGAACTCGTTGGGTAGCTTCAGCGAAGTTGACCGAGTCAGAGGAAATCATAGACGCCATGCGCCGGAGTAGCCATACCTGCTTTATGGTGTCTTCATCCAGCAGCAGCTCTTCCCGCCTGGTGCCGCTACGCTGGATATCTATTGCTGGGAAGGTTCGGCGCTCAGCTAAGCGGCGGTCAAGGTGGACTTCCATATTGCCAGTCCCCTTAAACTCCTCGTAGATGAGGTCATCCATGCGGCTGCCGGTATCAACGATACAGGTGGCGATGATAGTCAGGCTACCACCCTCTTCTGTATTGCGGGCAGCACCAAAGAAGTGTTTGGCTGGGTGGAGGGCAGCCGGGTCAATGCCGCCGGATAGGGTGCGACCACTGGAGGGCATGGCCAGGTTGTATGACCGGGTAAGGCGGGTAATGCCATCAAGGAGGATAAGCACATCCTTACCACTTTCCACCATACGCTTGGCTCTATCCAGAGCCAGCTCAGCGACACGGGTGTGGTCCTCCACCGGCTGGTCGAAGGTGGCGCTTATCACCTCGCCCTTGACTGAGCGCTTCATATCAGTAACCTCCTCCGGTCGCTCACCAATAAGGCACACCATCAGGTGAATATCATTATAGTTGGCGGTGGCACAATTGGCTATAGATTTGAGCAGCATTGTCTTACCGGCTTTCGGTGGTGATACAATTAAGCCTCGTTGCCCGCGGCCGATAGGAGCAATAAGGTTGAGCAAGCGGGCGGCTATGTCGTTGCTTGGGGATTCCAGGTTAATTAGTTTGTCGGGGAAGGTGGGGGTGAGTGAACCGAAAGGGGGTCGGCTTTTGGCTAGCTCTGGGTTCAGGTCATTAACTACCTCTATCCGGAGTAGGCTGAAGTATTTCTCACCTGCCCTGGCCGGTCTACCCTGACCGGCAACCATGTCACCATTATGTAGACCAAAGCGCCGGATCTGGGACTGGGAGACATAGATGTCAGTGGAGCTGGGCAGCAGAGTGCTATTCCTGAGGAAGCCATAGCCGTCACTCATAGTCTCCAGGATACCGCTACAGAAGGTGTTGCCTTCTTGCTCGGTATACGCCTGGAGCAGGCGCATAATGATGTCTTGCTTCTTGAGGCTGGCATGGTTGGAGATACCCATCTCCTTGGCCAGTTCAACCAACTCATCTCTAGTCTTGTTTTCTAGTTCACTAATGTCCATTTTTAATCTCACTCTCTAAGGTTTTTGTTTGGCAAACAGCTCCCTTTGCCTGTTATACCGGTTAAGCTATCGTTGTGAAACACGCTGCCAATCGGAAAGAAAACGGCTGACACCAATATCAGTAAGTGGGTGGTGTATCATCTGCATCAGCACATTGTAAGGCATGGTGGCAATATGAGCCCCTGCCTTGGCGGCAGTTACACAGTGCTGGGGGTGACGAATGCTGGCAGCAATTACCTCAGTGGGTAGTTGGTAATGTTTATATACCTCAACAATATCTTTAACTACTTCCATACCATCGTGCCCGATATCATCCAGCCTGCCCACGAAGGGGCTAACATAGGTGGCACCAGCCAGTGCTCCCAGGAGGGCTTGATTTAGCGAGAAGCACAGGGTGAAGTTCACCTTTATCCCCTCTTTGGCTAGGACTGAGGTTACCTCCAGCCCATCGGTAGTCGCCGGGATTTTAATTACAACATTGGGTGCCCAGGTAGAGATTTGTTGCGCCTGCTCAATCATTGGCTCCACCCCCTCAACTAGCACCTCAGTTGAAATCGGTCCGGGGATAATGGAGCAAATTTCCTTGATGGTGGCTTCATAGTCAGTCGCCCCCTCCTTGGATACCAGGCTAGGGTTGGTGGTAACGCCACTGATGATGCCCAGCTTGGCCGCTTGCTTGATTTGGTCAATATTGGCTGTATCTAAGAAAATGCGCATTTAGTCCTCTCTCAAAAGGTTGGTTATCTGTTTTTCACATCAACTAGGTTGAAAGGGGCAGCGATGGCTGAGCCCCTTCTCGCAATACACCCTTGGCGACACTGATTAAATCGCGGAATAGGGGGTGGGGACGGCCAGGGCGAGAGCCAAATTCAGGGTGGAACTGGCAACTCACCATCCATGGGTGGTCAGCTAGCTCGCAGAGTTCTACTAGCTTGCCGTCAGGGGATAATCCGCTATAAATCATTCCTGCCTCTTGTAGTTGGGCACGGAACTTGTTATTAAATTCGTAGCGGTGTCTATGGCGTTCGTAAACCAGGCTCTTTCCGTAGGCATTGCCCGCATGGCTGCCATCAACCAGTTTACACGGGTAGTTACCCAGACGCATGGTGCCGCCTTTGTTTTCTATGCTCTTCTGGTCAGGGAGAAGGTCAATGACGGGGTAGGGGGTGGAGGCATTGAACTCGCCGGAGTTTGCCTCAGGTGAGTCGAAGACATAGCGAGCAAACTCGATTACCATAACATGCATGCCCAGGCATAGTCCTAAGTAAGGGATTTTATTATTTCGGGCATAGCTAGCTGCCTTTATCATACCTTCTATCCCCCTAATGCCAAAGCCGCCAGGGACTATGATACCCTGGGCTGAGCGCAGTAGGGTCTCACTACCATCTTCTTCCAGAGCCTCAGACGGAACCCAGGTGAGATTAATATCTCTATTGTGATATAGAGCAGCATGGTGTAGCGCTTCACGAACTGAGTAATAGGCATCCTTTAATTCTACATATTTGCCGACCAGGGCGATATTAACAGGCTCATGGGGTTCTTTGAGGGATGCGACCAATTCCCGCCACTGGTTCATGTCGGACCGGCGCGCATTAAGCTCAAGCTTATCCACAATTAGTTGTCCCAATCCTTCCTCCTCCAGGACTATGGGTACCTCATAGATGGTGGACACTGTGGGCAGGGGGATGACCGCCTGCCGGTCTACATCGCAGAACAGGGATATCTTATCCCTTATCCCTTCCGAGATAGGCTGGTCACTGCGGCATATTATAATATCAGGCTGGATGCCGATGCGCCTGAGTTCGTTAACGCTGTGCTGAGTGGGCTTGGTCTTTAGCTCCTGGGTGGTGGCAAGATAGGGGAGAAGGGTGACATGGATATAGAGCACGTTATCCCGCCCGACATCATTTCTCATTTGCCTGATGGCTTCAAGGAAGGGTTGTCCCTCAATATCGCCTACAGTTCCACCTACCTCTATAATAACCACCTCGGCCTGGGATTGCTGAGCTAAGTTTGTAAAGCGTTGCTTTATCTCAGTGGTAACATGAGGCACTACCTGGATAGTGCCTCCCAGGAAATCACCTCGCCTCTCCTTGGCAATAACTGTGCTATAGATTTGACCTGAAGTAACATTGGACTCAGTAGTAAGGTTAACGTCAATGAAACGCTCGTAGTTGCCTAAATCAAGGTCAGTCTCGGCGCCATCCTGAGTGACAAATACCTCGCCGTGCTGGTAGGGTGACATCGTTCCCGGGTCGACATTGAGATAGGGGTCTAGCTTCTGCACAGACACGGTGACTTGGCGATTCTTCAGAATGGTGCCTATGGAAGCGACAGCGATACCCTTACCAACTGAACTAACAACACCACCGGTTACAAAGATATACTTTGACATACAGGGAAACCAAGCCAAACCTTAAGGGCGCATGAACGATAACTTTTCGTTGGGATTATTGGGAAGGGATGCGAAGTAAGTGGTTTCTCTTTATTATAGTCAGGTAAATATTAATTTGTCAAGTTTTTCTATCTTCAGAGTCTGGCTGATGGCTGGGGCAGGCCAGTGGATAGGGTCAATATAAGCAGTTTGTATTGGCTGTAGGGGTAGTGTTACTATAAAAGCTATGCAGCAGAGACTGAAGCAAGCCCTTTCTCAGCGGCAGAAGGCTCATATTGCTGATACTAGCTGGACGCCATCGGCAGTGCTAATACCTGTCTATCATAAACAAGGGGAGTATTACATCCTGTTTACCAAAAGGACGGAGAGGGTAAAGGTTCATAAGGGTCAGATATCCTTCCCCGGGGGAGCCTACGAGGAAAAGGATGGGACGCTGGTTAATACTGCCTTGAGAGAGTGTGCTGAGGAAATAGGCTTGGCGGCTGAGGAAGTTGAATTATTGGGGGAACTGGATGATTTTTTCACTATAGGTTCAGGCTATATTATGTCTCCTTTTGTTGGTGCCATCCCGTGGCCATATCCGCTTAAGCTAGACCCAACGGAGGTCGAGGAAATCATTGAAGTGCCAATCTCAGCCCTTCTGGACAAGGGTTGCTTGAGTCAGGGGACTGATACTATAGATGGCCAGGTAGTTACCACATATTTCTATCACTACCGGGGAAGAGTAATCTGGGGAGCCACCGCCAGGATATTAAACCAGTTTCTGGGTATTTGGGCTAAGGTGATAAAGAATACAGGGGGCAAATAGCTAAGGTAACTTGGGAAGATAAATCGTGGTATATGCTATAATTGCGCTATGAAACGAGAATTGATGGATATTCTGGCCTGTCCGGTGTGCAAGGGGGAGCTTGAGCTTAGTGTTGAGAAGGAAAACGAAGAGGAAATAGTTACCGGCTCCCTGTATTGCCAGAAGTGCGATGAGCGCTACCCTATTGTAGATACTATCCCTAATCTGTTGCCGCCAGACCAGCGCTAATCGGGGCTATAGGCTACCCCACTCTGGGGGGATTCCCATACCTCTACACACGAGAGAGAAACGGGGGCTCCAGCCAGCTTGGGTTGAAGCTCATTATAGATTGTGGCAGCAATATTCTCTGAGGACGGGTTTATTTTATCAAATGGCGGCATATCATTGAGACAGGTATGGTCAAACCTGGATAGAATATCGGCTAAATGCTGCTTTAGCACCGTGAAATCATAGGCTAAGCCTATATCATCAAGTCCGGAAGCTCTTATCTTTACCACTACCTGAAAACGATGGCCGTGCAGTGCCTCACACTTGCCCTGATAGCCCCTCAGGAAGTGGGCAGCATCAAAATGCTGCTCTACGGATATCTGGTACATTCTCCCTCCTTAGCTATTTTCCCACTTGAGCACGCCCTGTGTCTCGGTTACTCCTTGTAGTAGCTCTCTGATAGTCTTGCCGCTTACTGGATGAACCAGGTCAGGGGCAATCTCATCCAGGGGGATAAGAACAAAGGCTCTTTCTGCCAGCCTGGGGTGAGGAATAACCAGCTCGGGGGTTTCAATAACCTGGTCGTCATAAAACAGAATATCTATATCAATAGGTCGGGGGGCATTAGACTTACCGGGTGCTCTACTCAGCTTCAACTCAATACCCTTAGCCAGAGCCAGCAGCTCCGTCGGTGTCAGCGTGGTATGAACCTGACACACCGAGTTAAGGAAGCGGGGCTGGTTAACATTACCTACCGGCTCGGTATCGTATATGGACGAAACCTGTCTCACTTGCAACCTTTGTGACAGCAGATTTAACGCCTTGTCCAGATTATCCTGTCGGTTTCCCAGATTTGAGCCAAGACCAAGGTATGCCGTTACTGGTTCAGAACTCACTTGACCCACCTCGTATAACCTAAGCTGAGTTATTATATCACAGCCGACAAACTTCTATAAGAGAGATTGTTTACCAACCCCTCACCCTTTAGGTTTTTATTGGGTAACCCACCCCCTTTATCCCCCTCCCTTCATAAGGGAGGGGGAAGTAATTGTATAAGAGAGGCTTCGCCTCTCTTTAACTCTCCTTCAAACCCCCTTTAAATCCCTATACTAAACATTCTCTATTTAGGCTTGCCTGTGCAACCGGCAATATGATACCATTTTCCCTACCTGTATCTGTAGAATGAAGGGAGAGAAAATAGAGGAGGGGAGAATGGATTGTATTTTCTGCAAAATTGTAGCCGGTGAAATACCGTCCGATATCATTTACCAGGATGAAGATGTGATTGCCTTTCGCGACATTAATCCCCTGGCACCTACCCACCTGCTTATTATCCCCAAGAAGCATATTTCTTCTCTTGCCCACCTGTCTGAAGCAGGGTCATCTCTAATAGGAGACATGGTAAAAATTGCTAATCAACTGGCAAAAATGGAGGGTATTGCTGAAGGTGGGTATCGCCTGGTGATAAACTGCGGTAAGCAGGGAGGACAATTGGTGCCTCATCTCCATATGCATCTTCTCGGCGGTCGCCAGCTCTCAAATGCGCTTGGCTGACTTATGGTATTCTAAGAAGGTAAGCAGTCCGGCGATGCTCTTGGCATCACAGATGCTGCCCGAGGCAATAAGGCTGGGAATCTGACTGAGTGGCACCCGAATCACTTTAATGTTCTCTGTATCCTCGGCGTATAGCTGGTCAGGAGTAAGGTCGGTAGCCAGGTAAAGATGGAGGTATTCAGTGCAGTAACCGGGTGAAGAGTAGAAGCCGCCCAGTCTCTCTACTTTCCTGGGCAGGTAGCCAGTTTCCTCCTGCATCTCACGACACACCGCAGCTACCGGGTCTTCGTCAGGTTCAATGCCACCAGCCGGTATCTCTAATAGTTCCTTTTCCACCGGCTTGCGAAATTGATTCACCAGCAGCACATTATTATTAGCATCAATAGCTATAATAGCCACACAATCACTATGCTCCACAATTTCTCTGGTGGTTTCACGGCCGCTGGGCATTTTTACGGTGTCAACTCGCAGCTTTACCGCCCGCCCCTCATAGACTAGTTGACTGGATAGCGTCTTTTCCTTAGCCAAGTTAAGCCTCCGTCTCTGAGTGATGGATAAGAGCTATCTCATCGCAATTGGGGAATTTGGGACAACGGTAACACTCAGTCCAGACCTTGCGTGGCAGCTCCATTTTGTCTATGTCAACGAACTTGTGCCGCTTAAAAAAAGCTGGCTTGTAGGTAAAACAAAAAACGGTGGGGATACCAAGCTCCTCAGCCTCTTTGAGGCAGGCTTCTATTAGCCGGTCGCCGATTCTCTTTTTCTGGCTATCCTCGGCTACAGCCACCGACTTTATCTCAGCCAGGTCTGACCAGCTGACATGTAGCGCCGCACAGGCAATCACTCGCTCATCCTCTTTAGCGACAAAGTAATCCCTGATATTTTCATATATCTCGCTTAGCGGGCGGGCTAGCATCTCGCCCTTATCAGCAAAGTAGTTAATTAACCCTTGCATCTGGGGCACATCGCCGATTCTAGCTTTTTCTACTTGTTTCAACTTACTGTTTTCCTTTCAACTTTCGTTCCAGTGAGCTGTAGAAGGAGGTTTCCGGGTGAATTCTTAAAAACCGAACTGTATTAGAGCTATGCTTTACCGTAATAACAGCTCCGCTTGACAATGGCAAATTTATATGACCATCAATGCTCAGTGTCGCCGGCTGGGTGGTGCTGAGGCGCAACTTAACAGTGGCTGTTGATGGTAGTATCACCGTGTAAGCCGAACTAAGGTGAGGCAATATTGGTAACAGTACTAACTCCTTGGCTTGTGGGTGAAGGATGGGACCACCGGCTGCCAGCGAATAACCGGTGCTGCCGGTGGCGGTAGCCACAATCACCCCATCACCCTTATAGGTGGTCAGTGGCTCACCATCGATGCTGGCTTCTACATAGATTACTCGAGTTACTGCCCCCCGTGCCACCACCACATCGTTCAAGGCATAGGACATACGGGACGGCTCATGCTCCTCTTCGGCAGGGGAAAGCTCTGCCTCAAGCAGAGAGCGCTCGTCAATCCAGCCCTCTCCTGCCAGCAAAGCCGGCAGCTTTTCCATAACCTCATCAACACTGAGTTCGGTCATAAAGCCTAGCTTACCCAGGTTTATGCCGGTAATAGGCGCTGGTTCGGGGACTGCTGCCTGAGCTGCCCGCAGAATGGTGCCATCGCCGCCGATACTGAGAATTAAATCGGTGCTATGTACCTGAGCCTTGGCTGTCTCCCATTCCCAGGCAGAGCATAGCCAAACAGAAAGGTCCTTAGCGCCTAAAAGCTCTTCCAGTTTTTTAGCCAGGGCATAAGCAGCCTCTTTCATAGGGTGGTAGAGAATGCCAACTTTTTTCATAACTATGACCGCCTGACGATAACAAATACAAGCATCAATCGGCATCCGAATACCGGCATTTTAGTTACCTCCGGGTTCAATAATTACCTTGATAGAATTCTTGGCATCGGCGACGAGCTGGAAACCTAAGCCTGTTTCTGCCAGACTCAGACGATGGGTAATCATCTGGCGCACCGGGATGGTGCCAGCATGAATTAGTTCCAGCGCTGTTTGGTAGTCAGCCGGGCTGCCGGCATAGGAGGTGGTGAGTGTTACATCATTGCGAAAAAACAGCTCATTTATTGAAATTGGAATGGTAACGCCGAGGTCTGTTGGTGCGAAGAGGAGAATAGTGCCACCACGCTCCACTGACTTTAAGGCTTGGGTAATGGCTGATGCAGCACCGGTGCACACTATCACTAGGTCAGCCAGGCGACCTTGATTAGCCTGACGCAGGCGGGTGGGCAAATCCTCTTCAGCACGGATAGTAGCATCAGCCCCGAACCGTTGCGCCGCTTCCAGCCGGTAGTCGTTTATGTCTGTTGCTATCACCCGACCTGCCCCCAAAGTGCGGGCTAGCTGCACATGGAGTAGCCCGGCAATGCCACTGCCAATGACGAGCACACTGTTGCCAGGCTGCATGTGTGCCAGCCTTTGTCCGCGCAGGATGCAGGCTAGCGGTTCAATAAATGTTGCTTCTTCATAGGATACTTCGTCGGGCAACAGGAATACTCCACGGTCAACATTGATGGCTGGCAACCGAATATATTCAGCAAAACCACCGGGGTCAAAATTCGTCCGGCGCAGGGTCTCGCAAGCGGTGTGATGACCATTCAGACAGTAATAGCAGGTATTGCAGGGAACATGATGAGCCGCTGATACTCGGTCACCTTCTTTGTAGCGCTCCACTCCCTCCCCCACAGCCACAATCTGCCCGCCAATCTCATGACCCAGCACCAGGGGTGCTCGGTCCAGGCGATACCACTCCATCACATCACTGCCGCAGATGCCACTAGCTTCTACCCGCACCAGTAGCTCGCCAAAACCGATTTGTGGGACAGGCATCTCCTCTATCCGCACATCCCGGTTGTTATACCACATAGCGACACGCATTCTATTTCTCCTGGTGCCGGTCACGACTTCTTCCCTGCCTTCTCCTTTTCAGTGCTGAATACTTCTTGAGCCTCTTTTGGGGTTGCCTTTTGGTGAACAACGGCACGTATCGCCTTAATCATCGCCACCGGAAAATCATTCTGCCAGATGTTCCTTCCTAGATTTACTCCGATAGCACCCTTTTGCATGCCGTCATAGACAAACTCAAACACCTCAAGCTCAGTATCAACCTGGGGCCCGCCGGCTATAATCACTGGAACAGGGCAACCCCTTGCTACCCTCTCAAAGTCTTCACACCAGTAGGTTTTTACCACCCGCGCCCCCAACTCAGCGGCGATGCGAGAGGATAGAGCAAGGTAGCGGGCGTCTCGTTTTTCAAGCTCCTTACCCACAGCGGTAACTGCCATTACTGGTATGCCATACCTTTCGCCCTCGTCAACAAGCTTTGATAGATTTAATAAAGACTCCTTCTCATAGTCACTGCCAACAAAGATAGAAATGCCTACTGCCGAAGCGTTAACGCGGATAGCCTCCTCCATAGAGGTGGTAATTCCTTCGTTAGCCAGGTCTTTCCCCACCATACTGGTGCCGCCAGACACCCTGAGAATAATTGGTTTGGTGTTGTCAGGGTCTACTGATGAGCGTAACACGCCCCTGGTAATGAAGAGCGCATCAGCATAAGGCAGGAGTGGCTCAATAGTTTTACGTGGTTCTTCCAATCTTCTGGTGGGACCCTGAAAGTATCCGTGGTCTACTGGCAAGAACAGAGCATGCCCGTCTGATTGGATAAGTTGTGCCATACGGTTTGCCATTCCCCATTCCATGCTAGTGCTCCTCCTTCTGAGTTTATGGTTTGCTGACCAAGCGCAGAGGTAACCCTTTGTTTTCTGCGCTGTGTCATTACCTCCATATTATACTACAAGACACAAATTAATTGATATCTACCAAGTTTATCTCCTAGAAGCAATTATAGCGGTTAGTGAAGTTATTGTTCTTGACCCCGCTCTCGTTTAGCGTTAATCTATCAAGCGGAGATGAGTCTCATAAGGAGGCATAGCGAAGTAATGGAAGGGAAAATAGTCTATTTTGCCAAGCCTGGCACTGAGAATACAGAGGAAGTGCTCCGCATCGCCAAGATTCGGGCGGAAGAACTGGGCATTAAGAGCATCCTGGTAGCCACCACTGTGGGAAATACTGGAGTGAGGGCTACCGAAGTCTTCGAGGGGATGAGGGTGATTGTGGTGACCCATTATACAGGTATGAGAGGGCCCGATATCCAGGAATTAACCGAGGAAAATAAACAAATGATAGAGAGTAAGGGCGGCGTAGTGCTTACCACGATGCATGCTTTTACCGGGATAGGCGGAGCCATGCGCAAGAAGTTCAATATGTATCTCCTTGGCGATGTAATAGCCAACACGCTGCGCATCTTTGGGCAGGGGATGAAGGTTACCTGTGAGATAGCAATGATGGCGGCTGATGCCGGCCTGGTGCGCACCGATGAGGATGTTATCGCCATAGCTGGCACCAGTCGGGGGGCAGATACCGCTCTGGTGCTCAGCCCGGTCAATTCTGTGGACTTTTTTGACCTCAGAATCAAAGAAATCCTTTGTAAGCCCCACTTTTAGGAGGTTATTTGTTAAGGGAAGGGAACGCAAGTAAGAGAGGGGCGTTAGCCCCTCTTATATAACCAGTTCCCCCTCTCCGTTGGGAGAGGGATACTAAAGGAGAGTCAAAGAGAGGCGAAGCCTCTCTTTCTAATAAACCCTCCCCCTCTCCTTGATAGGAGAGGGGGACACAGGGGGTGAGGTAGAAAGTAATTTCTACTCATTGCATTTCTTTAGCACCAGCACCTATAATAGTCTTGGAAAGGCAGAAAAGTAATGGGCTACGAGGAGCATAAAAAAAAGGCACCCCAGAGTGTAAGCTGTGCTGTTCTCACCATCTCAGACAGCCGAACGGAACAGGATGATGAGTCGGGCAAGCTGCTCAAGCAAAGGCTCAGTGACCACGGACACAGAGTAACATCCTACGCTATTTTGAAAAACGAGGCAGACTCTATTAAGAAGAAGCTATATGAACTGCTGAGGCAGGAGGAGCTTCAAGTCATCATCACCAGCGGTGGCACTGGGGTGAGCCACCGGGACATTACCGTAGAGACAATATCACCGATTCTGGAGAAGAAGTTGGATGGCTTTGGCGAGCTTTTTCGGTCTTTGTCTTACCAGGAGATAGGCACCGCTAGTATTATGAGCAGGGCTATTGCTGGCGTGGCTGGGGGAAAGGTTATTCTTTGTCTCCCCGGCTCTCCTGAGGCGGCAAAGCTGGCGATGGACAAGGTAATTTTACCTGAAATCGGACACCTGGTCAGGGAGGCAACGAGGTGAAACCTTTTGGAGCACTTCTTCCCTTCGAGGAAGCAAAAAGGGTTGTCGATGAGCACATAGAACCTGTGACAAGGGTGGAGATGGTCAGTTTGGATGATGCCTCGGGCCGGGTCCTGGCCGAGGACATCGTGGCTGCTTTGAGCATACCACCTTTTGATAGGGCGGCTATGGACGGTTATGCCGTTAAAGCCAGAGATACCTTTAATTCCGGTCAATTTAACCCCAAAGTGCTTGAGCTAGTTGGTGAATTACATGCCGGGGAAACGCCCAAAAAGAGGGTGAATACCGGGCAGTGTATTCAAATTGCTACCGGGGCGATGATGCCCAGGGGTGCGGATGCTGTGGTCATGGTTGAGGATACCGAGACGGAAAATAGTAGGGTAAAGGTGTTCAAGGCGGTTTACCCGAAAGCCAATGTGGGTCAGAAAGGTGAGGATATCAGGGAAGGGGAGTCTATTCTAAGGCGCGGCTCTGTTTTGGATGCAGGGAAGATAGGGGTGCTTGCCTCTCAGGGAGTAAACCAAACCAAAGTCTATGAAAAACCAAAGGTGGCTGTCCTCCCCACCGGAGAGGAGGTAGCCGAGATTGGCCAGACATTAAGGCAAGGGCAGGTCTACGATATTAACTCCCACACTATCGCCTCGGTGGTGAAGGCAAACGGCGGTGTTCCCTACAGAGTGGGTATCTCCGGTGATGACCCCGATGAGCTGAAGTCAACGATTGAAGAAGCCCTGAAGAGTGACCTGGTTGTTATCTCGGGAGGCTCCTCGGTAGGGGAGAGAGACCTGTTAGTTAGTGTCCTTCAGGACTGGGGTGAGATTCTCTTCCACGGAATTCAAGTAAAGCCCGGGAAACCGACCATTTTTGCCATACTCCAGGGTAAGCCGCTTTTGGGAATGCCTGGCTACCCTACTTCCTGTCTGATTAATACCTATCTTTTCCTTTTGCCGGCGGTAAGAAAGATGGCTCACCTGCCACCGAGGATAGGGGAGACCGTTGAGGCCAAGCTTTCCCGGAGGGTCTCCGGAAGTGTGGGCAGGAGGCAATTTTTAACCGTCAAAATCGTGGGGAGTGAGGCTGTCCCCGTATTTAAAGAATCGGGGGCAATAACCAGCGTAGCCGAGGCTGATGGCTACATAGAGATAGCACAGAATATCGATTTGCTGGAGAAAGGCGAGCCAGTTACCGTAACGCTGTTTTAGATTATTGGGTATCATGTCTTTTCCCTTCGGTAGCTCCCGCTTTTCCCGCCCTTTTTGCTTTCCAGACGTATATCAGTAATAGTCATTCCTCTGTCAACCGATTTCCCCATGTCGTAGATGGTCAGAGCGGCGACCGAGGCGGCGACCAGAGCCTCCATCTCCACCCCTGTTTTGCCGGTGCTCTTCACTCTGGCGGTGATTCCTATAGAGTCATTCCCAGGCAGGTCGAACTCAATAGCGATGTTGCTAATCAATACTGGATGGCACAGGGGTATCAGGTGAGGCGTCTTTTTGGCAGCCATGATACCGGCAATCCTGGCTACGGCCAGAACGTCTCCCTTTTCCAGCCCGGCAGTCTTTATTTGTTCCAGAGTGGTCGGCTTCATCATTACCCTGCCTCTGGCTACAGCCTCACGTTCGGTATCACCCTTCTGGCTGACATCAACCATTCGGGCTTCACCCTTTGAGTTTACATGAGTTAGCTTGGTCATCATCCACCTCCTCTGTTTTTAGCTTTCCAGCCGTATGTTCTAAAGATTGTTTAATAACCCCATCTCCCTTTAGGTTTTTATTAGGTAACCCTATCCCCTTTATCCCCTTCCCCTTATCAAGGGGAAGGGGGAATTATGGTTTCCGAAGGGGCTAACGCCCCTTCGAGCTTCCCCCTTACTACGGAGGAATGGTTATATAAGAGGGGCTTTGCCCCTTTTAATCCCTGATTTGGTCTATCCAATTCTAGGGGGTGTATAAGAGGGCGTCAGCCCTCTTTTTATCACTTTCCCCCTCTCCTTTTCAAGGAGAGGGGGACTAAGGGGGTGAGGTTCGTAAATACCTAACCTCCTATCTGACACATCGGTCGCCTTATTGTCCCTGGGGCAAGCCCTCCGGTCAGGTGATGCCGCTCCCTCTTCATGGCTACTGCTTGCTGGATAAGCTGTTTTAACTCATCCGTGCTGGCTCCATTACGCAGTGCTTCCTTCAGGTTGACCTCGTCATCGTCCAGAAGGCAGGGACGCAACTGTCCATCGGAGGTAAGGCGAAGGCGATTGCAGGTATGGCAGAAGTGCTCGGTCATCGGGGTAATGAAACCTATAGTGCCCCTGGCTCCAGGCAATCGGTAATACCTGGCAGGACCATTGCCTGTTTTGCCGGTATAAGGCTCCAGTTTGCCTAGAGATTGAATACGTTCCCGGATTTCCTGGGCAGATACCGTCTCCAGGCCTTCAGCCTTAGCTGTCCCCAAAGGCATGAATTCTATAAACCTTACATGCCATCCCTGGCTGGTGCTCATTCGAGCGAAATCGATAGTTTCATCTTCATTTATGCCCCGTAGCACAACCATGTTTAGCTTAACTGGATTTAGTCCAGCGAGATGAGCCGCCTCAATACCGGATAGCACCTCTCGCAATTTATCCCGGCCGGTAATGCGCTTGAATCTATCCTCCTTTAGCGTGTCCAGACTCACATTGACCCGCTTCAGTCCGGCCTCTTTAAGCTCAACGGCATACTTGCTCAGCAGTATCCCGTTGCTGGTAAGCGAGATATCGTCGATGCCCTCTATATGGGAAATCATCCAGACTAATTTATCCAGGTCTGCTCTCAACAGAGGCTCGCCACCGGTAAGGCGCACTTTGCTGATTCCCATACTGGCTGCCACCTGAACTACGCGTTGGATTTCCTCATAGGAGAGGATTTCGCTTCGGGGCAGGTGGGGCACCGAACCCACCGAGCAGTAGACACAGCTCAGGTTGCAATGGTCAGTAACCGATATTCGCAGGTAATTAATCTGGCGCTGCCAGGAGTCGAAAAGACCTGTCATTTCTCTCTCCATCCTTTTAGACTGCTGTCTGTAGCTAGGCTATCTCTTTTCAATAGCATAACTCCTTAGCTCCAGCGGTAGTTTCTGCAAGTCATTGGTAAGCGCCGGAACTATGGGTGATTGTCCATTCTCTTCCATAATGGCTTGCCCCTCCGACCCAAGCAAAAACTTGAGGAAGGCTATGCCCAAATCGGTTCGAGGGGCATTTTTAGGAATAGTAATGGCATAGAGGATAGGCTGGCCTATCTGGGTCTGGGTGCTACCAGGTTCACTACCGGCTACTTCCACCTCAGCCGTGGCATAGAAGTCTTGGTATTGTATATCCGCCAGGTTAATTTGAGGAGGTAGCTCAACGAATCTGAGGCTGTGCTGTAGGGCTATGGAGCGATATTCAAAGGCATAGTCAAGCTCCCCGCTTTGTAGTAGAGCGATAAGTTCCACCGATTTGGAGCGTATATTCTTCCTAGGGCAGCCAGCTACCAGCCTGTTATACAGTCCAGGCACGCCGTAGTATTGCTCAGCCAGTTGCCATACTAGAAGAGTCCGGTAGCCACAGGGGTCAGCATCAGGGTCGGAGTGACCGTATTCTACCCCTTCTCTGGTCAGTATCTGGTGCCAGTTATCCTTGTTTATCTCATCACTGTATTTGGACTCATCAATGTAGGCAATAACCATCTCGTTGCTGGCAAAAATGATATACCATTCGGTGAAGTCAGGAAACATCAGCTGTTCAATAGCTACATAGTCCGCTGAACCGATGACATCAGCCAGCTTACCCAACTCCGTTACCTTGCGTATCGTGGTGCGGCTACCGGCTGGCTCCCTCTCGACGTCAACGCTTGAATGGATTTTCTCGAACTCGCCGGCAGCAGCTTCAAAGGGAACAGAAAGACTCCCGGCGTGTAACACGGTGAGAGTGTCTTTCTGTGCACAACTTGCTCCCGCCACCACCAGCGTCATTGTTAACAGCACACCCAGCCCAGCACTAAGTAACTTTTTCAAAACAGGGTCTCCTTTTAAGTTTTAAATCAAAGTGTAACTAAAGCCTTCATCCCCTCTATTTTTTCTCCTCAAAAGACATGCACGGCTGATGCCTTGAAGGTTATGCATACCTTTTGTTCCTCTCTTAGGTCCATCTCCTCAAAGGAACGGCGAGTGATGAGGCAGGTGAACTCTGGTGGCACGGTTACGGTGAGATAGATAACCGACCCTCGGTCAGCTATACGGGTAATGGTGCCTTGAAAGCTATTGAGAGCGCTGGAGTGTAGCGGTCCCCTTGAAATCAAAATGTCTTCCGGTCGGATAGAGGCATGTAATCTGCCTCGCAGAGCGGTAACCACAGCTAACTTTGTCCCCTCAACAGAGAAAATGCTTTGTCCCTCTGAGCTATCCAGCACTTCTCCTTCAAGAATATTACGGGTCATTACGAACCGAGCCACAAATTCTGAGTTCGGATGACCCGTAATATTCTTGAAGGAGAAGTGCTGGATAGCTCAGAGGGACAAAGTGTGATAGGCTGT
>CAZMUD010000010.1:0-7089 GCA_964569715.1 uncultured Dehalococcoidales bacterium
AGTGTCTGAATTTCCTTCCACTAAAATATATAACGAAAAAGTCGCCAGTTGGTTAGTAACGACCCAGAGTATTTTTGAAAATTAGTTTGTGGCTCTTACTCAGACCTCAGCGCCTCAATAGGGTTGAGGCGAGAGGCGTTCCAGGCAGGATAAAATCCAAAGAATAGGCCAATACCCACCGATACCGAAACAGCAAGGACAACGATGTCAGCACTCACCACAGTCGTCATCAGCCCCATGTTGTTCACAAAATAGGATACCAGCCAGCCTACGATAACGCCAATAATGCCGCCAGCCAGCGTAAGGAAGGATGCCTCAATGAGGAATTGAATCCATATATCTCGTTCCCTGGCTCCCAACGCCTTGCGGATACCTATCTCTCTGGTTCTCTCCAGTACTGATACCAGCATTATGTTCATCACGCCTATACCTCCCACCAGCAATGAAATGGCAGCGATAGCCCCCAGAAGAAGAGTCATCGTACCTATCGTTTCCGAGAGCATGGTGGATATCTCCTCCATGGAAGTAACGTTAAAGTCGTCATCCACACCGGGACCAAGCTGGTGGCGGGAGCGGAGCAGGCTGGTAATTTCATCAACGACATAGCTAGCGTGCTCCTGCTCACTTACCGTCAGCGTTATCACGCTTACCACACGCTCACCGCTGCTGGTTCGGGGCTGGGCGACCATCTGCTGTAGAGCGGTCAACGGAATGAAAATGACATCATCTGGTGAGATCATCGATTCCCCCTTGCTCTCAAGAACACCAATGATACGGACAACATTACTGCCCATTCGCACCTGTTGCCCGAGGGGGTCAACACCTTCAAAGAGGGTCTCTTTCACATTGGAGCCAAGCACGGCTACCCTAGCGCCACGCTGATAATCATGCTCGGAGATGAAAGCACCCCCGGTCATCTCCAATTTGTACGCCTGCTGATACTCCGGGGTTATCCCCCTGACGCTGGCACGCATATTCTGAGCACCGACGACTATCTGGAGTTGCGTTGCATAGAAGGGGGCTACTGAAGCTATATAGGGAACCTGCTCAGATATTGCCGCCGCATCTTCTAGAGTGAGGCTGGCAGCACTGCCAGCAGCCCCCGTGACTCCTCCATAGCTAGTCGCCCCGGGACGGATGAAAACAAGGTCTGAACCGAGGGTTTCAATACTGGAGATGATAGATGCCTCAGCACCTCTACCGATGGACATCAGAGCAATCACGGCAGCGACGCCGATAACGATTCCGAGGATGGTCAAAGAGCTGCGAAGCTTGTGAGTAACCACTCCAACCCAAGCGCTGGCTAAAGGTTCAAGCCATTTCTTCATATCTTCTCCTCCGCCACTACCTGCCCATCCTTAAAATGTATGATGCGCTGACAGCGATGAGCAATGTTTGCATCATGGGTTACCATGACCAGAGTAATACCCTGCTCGCTATGTAAGGAGGTGAGTATAGAGATTATCTCCTCGCCGGCGCGGCTGTCCAGGTTACCGGTAGGCTCATCTGCCAGAATGAGGGGCGGGTTTTTGGCTAGAGCCCGGGCGATGGCAACCCTCTGCTGCTCTCCGCCTGAAAGTTCGGTAGGACGGTGATTAGCCCGGTCGGAAAGACCAACTCTATCCAATGCTTCCATAGCACGGCGAGAGTCACCCCCGCCAGAATATCTCAGACCAAGGTCAACATTAGCCAGCGCTGAGAGCCGGGGTAAAAGATTGAAAGTCTGGAAGACAAAGCCTACCTTTTGACCTCTGACCTGGGCCAGTTCGCCACTGCTGAGGCGGCTTACTTCTCTACCTTCCAGGTAGTAATTACCAGCAGTTGGTGTATCCAGGCAGCCAACAAGGTTGAGTATCGTCGTCTTACCCGAGCCGGAGGGGCCCATAATCGCTACCAGCTCGCCCTTCTCGATATTCAGGCTTATCCCTCTGAGCACGGTCAGCTCTCTCTTGCCCATGGGATAGACTTTGGTTATATCTTGTAACCTAATCACCTCGGCCGCCCCATTCCAGGTATCATTATTCCACCCGATGAGCCTTCCTCTGTCGTCGTGGTGGTAGTTCCCTGTGAAACAACCACCTGCTCACCTTCACTGAGTCCACTGGCCACCTCGGTATACTGCCAGTCGCCGATGCCAGTAGTTATTGAGCGCTCTTCAATGACACCATCTTTCGATACTTGAACATAAGCCGTACCACCCCCGTAAGTGATTGCCGCGTTGGGTACCAGCAGCACATCGTTTCTCTCGTCCACTATTATGCTCACGGTGACGGTTAGACCTTCTCTAAGCTGAAATTCATCAGGTACCTGCGTCGGCATCGGTTCTGGCTGCTGCTCCAGTGCCGCCTTCCACTGATCCAGACGCTCTCTAATCTGTTCGGCCTGTTCTTGCGTAATGGTCCCTGCTTCCAAAGCTTCATCCAGTCTCTGATAAGAATCCTCCAACCCTACTCCCTGTGCCACGCCCTCCTTGATTTCGTCTGCCCGTTCTTGCGTAATGGTCCCCGCTTCCACAGCTTTATCCATTCTCTGATTAAAAGCCTCCAGCCCTGTCTGGGGCTGTTCTTGCTTACCAGATACCGCTGATGGTTCCAATGGTGTGAGTGATTTCAATTCGACCTTTACTTTATAGTTCACCACGCCCGACTGAATAGTGGCTGTCGGCGAAATGTGAGTAACTTCAGCCGGAAGGCTCAGCCCCTGCATGGCATCCACCTGCACCGTAGCTTCTCCTCCTAACCTTACCTGCAGGATATCCATCTCACTGACCATAACATCGGCTTCAAACTTATTGGGGTCGGCAATGGCCACCGCTACCGTACCCGTATATATCTCGTCACCACCCTCAACGTTGACCTCGATAACGAAACCATCGAAGGTAGCCGTAATAAGCGGACTCTTATTTCTGGCTTCATCTAATTCCTTCTGAGCATCCTCGAATGCTATTTGGGCATCCTCCAGCTTCCCCTGGGTCAGTTCGACCTGCAGCCTCTTTACTGCTACTCCCTCTAACGCCTTTTGGGCGTCCTCCAGCTGTTCTTGAGCTAGTTCGACCTTCATCCTTTGTATTTCTATCTCCTCTGCGTCAGGGTCAGATGCAGCTAATAACTTATCTAACTCGGCCTGGGCTGCCCTCAGCTTTTCCTCAGCCTCGGATACCTTTGCCTCAGCGACAGATTCAGCTAGTAACTTATCTAACTCGACCTGAGCTGTCCTCAGCTCTTCCTCAGCATCGGATAAGTTCCGGGTCCAAACCTTTATATCCCACACTGTTATAAGTTCTTGGTAGCGGTACTCTCCTGTATTGCGGTCATATATTAGTATTAGTTGGTCTCCTCGTAGTATCGATTGAGCTTCTCCCACATCGCTCTCAGCTGCCCGTACCTTTGCCCATGCCGTAAAAATCTCCTCTGGCCAGACATATTGGGCCTCCGCATCTTGCAGGGCAATTTCAGCGTTTATCAGGTTTATCTCCGCCTGAACCAAGTCGCGTTCCTCTGCTGCCAGCTGGCGCTCTAAAGTTGTTAGCTCGTCCTGCCATTCTGAGGTATCCACTCTGGCCAGCACCCGCCCTTCTTTAACAGTATCTCCCTCTTCGACCAGAACTTCTTCAACCGTCCCTTCCGGGTAGAATAAGTCAAAAGCCAAGTCTTCGGTACGAGACAGAGCCAGATTCCCCACAGCGGCGATATCTATTATCAGGTTGCCCCGTTCTACAGTTACCACCTGATTTTCCGACAACGCTACCGAGTCTGATTCTGAAGCACAGCTTAGCGAGAGAATGCTGACCAGACATACTACTGAGATTATTAGAGTTACCTTGAAGAGTTTCACCATATTCACCTGTGCCTTTCTATGTATTAAATATTAAACGAAAAAGCTACCAGTTGGTTAGTAGCAATCTAAAAGACATTTTCATAAAAACTTGCTTTGTGGTCAGTCTAAAGACTCAAGGGCTTTCTCATAGCCAGCTTCTGAGACGGCGATAGCCCGCAGCAGGGCAGGCTTGGCCGATTCTGGGACTATTTCTAACAAAGCACTCAGACGGGCGGTGTTATTGTTAGCCTGACGCACCACAGTCGCCCTGAGTCTAGCCCGACGGTCAACCTTAATGCGTGCCTCCTTACCACCCCCAGCCCGCTCAGGCAGTAACGGTGCTTCCCTAACCACCGGTGCTTCTTCAACTACCAGCGCTTCCTCAACTGCCGGAGCCATAGCTACACCAGCCGTTACCCCCTGAGTCGAGGCTAAAGCTGCTATCTTAGTCAGGTGAGTATTGAGGCGCCGGGCAGCACGCTCTATTCTTTCTGGCTTATTTTTACCAGCCATGCTAGCTATCTCAAGCACCCTCTTATCTGCCAGCTTGGCGTAAAGCTCCGCCTTGCCCAGAGCGGAGGGGGTTAATACCAGCTGCACCTGTTCGGTTGCCAGCTTCACCGGATAAAGAGGCTCATCGGGCATACTGCCGCTAGCCGCAGCTACTGTGCCACTGCCAGCCAGCAAGAGGACAAGGACGATAGCCACTGCCGCTACCCACCGTGGCTGCCAGCCCCAGCTAAAGAAGGGGCGACTCCTCTTACGCTCCCTCTCCTGAAGTGCCGAGTAGAACTGGTATCTGGCTCTATCCCTGAACTCAGGGCGAGGCTGGATGGCTGACGCCTTCTTAGCATCCAGAGCCGTCTCAAGCAATGGCTCAAGCTCATCTGCGTGCTCCGGGAAGCTGCGAAGACACTGCTCCACAGTCTCGCCCTTAGCCAGCAGTCGCTCCAGGCACTCGTCTAGGACATTATCAAATTCTCTGGACTTCCTCATTATTTCCCGCCAATAATGTCTTGCGCAGAGCTACTATTGCGCTATGCTGCAAGGCTTTTACTGCCCCCTGGCTCTTACCCATAATTTTAGCTACCTGATTAATTGATAGCTCACCAGCAAAACGAAGAGAAATCACTTGGCGCTGTGCCTCGGTCAGTCGCCTGGTAGCTAATAGTAGCTGCTCAACATCTAGGCTGTGCTCAGCCATCAGCTGGGGATTACTATCACTACTAACCAACGACTCATCAAGGGGGGCAGTCGCCTGCTTGCTCTTCTTTCTCAGATAGTCAACCACCTGGTTATGGGCAATACGGAATAGCCAGGCGGCAAAGGGTACCCCCTTCCACTTGAAGGAAGAAATAGACTTGAGGGCGTTAAGAAAGACTTGCTGAGTCATATCCTCCGCCTCTGTCTTGTCTCCTATTCTGAGAGCCACATAACGATAAATCTTATTGAAGTGTTCCTCGTATAACTGGGCGAAAGCCTTCTGGTCTCGCTGCTTGGCTCGCCGGACGAGGCTCTCCTCATCTTGCACCTGACAACCCCCGTTAGCTAAACCCCAGCTTATTTCGTATCAAGCCTCGGGCTAGCCAGCAATAGCGGTGTTACCCTGTGCATATAGTATAACGAAGGAAACGACAAAAAGATAGCTTCTCCAAGCCAAGTCAGTAAATTTAAACATAGTATGTTGATGATAAATGGAATGTGTTACAATAACTCAAAAATCAAACTTTCTTTAAGGGGATGAAAACTTGCCTTACTATGTGCGTCCGATGCGTAAGGAAGACGTTACTCAGGTCACTGAGATTGACCGTGAAGCCTTTCCCAACCAATGGCCACCGCCTAACTATCATCACGAACTGCGAAATCGGTTAGCCCACTATATCGTGGCCTGCGATGAAGAGAAAACTGTTGATACGCCCGAAGTGCAAGCTCCCTCAAATGAGGACTTGACCGGGCTGGCCTCCAGATTGAGGCGGTTGTTTAGCCGCAACCGTCTTTCCAGCAATGAACTACCCCCACCAGACAGACATTACATTATCGGTTTTGCTGGCTTCTGGGTTATGGCTGATGAAGCTCACATCACCAGCATCGCAGCGTGGGAAGCCTATCGCCGGCAGGGGATAGGAGAGACGTTACTCATATCCCTTATCAACCTGGCTCTAGAACTAAATGCCCGCCTCATTACTCTGGAGGTTCGCTCCTCCAACACTGCTGCCCAGAGTCTCTATGCCAAGTATGGCTTCACCCAGGTAGGCACGCGCCGAGGTTACTACACTGATAGAGGTTACCACATTGATAATAGAGAAGACGCCGTATTGATGTCCACCCAAGATATTACCTCAGCCGCATTTCAGGCACAACTTGAGCAGCTAAAGCAAGTTCACTCCAGAAAATGGGGAACAGCCTTCTTTCAAACTGCCCTGTAACTACCCAGCTCAGCCAGGCAATCAATAACTCTGAGTATAGATAAAAAGACCCCGGCTCTTCTGACCAGGTTAATAATCCACTAACAAAGGTAGGGAAAGTCTTCACCTTCTCGAGCCAAACAAAGCATCAAATATACCAGGGTATTGCGGAGGAGGCTCTTTTGTCCCTGTCTCTGACAGAAGCCATTCCTCGAGTCCCTGCTCGCTCTTGGTCAGTGGCTCCCTTAGCTTGTCCATATTGAGATTCATCATGTAGCTAGTGGACTTATACTTTCTAGCCGCCTCTATCTGCTGGTTAAAATCTTCGGCCATCGTAAAAGCATCAGATAGGACAACCTGTAACGGCTGGTCTAGAAAATCAAGCTTGGTCTTATTCCTCTGCCAGCTAGCTGTCTCAAACTTTTTGGTCTGCAAGCGGAAGCGAAAGGCTTCGGCAAGACTGAGATTCATTCTTACTTCAGACAGCAGGCTCTGGGCAATTTCCTGTTGCGTTACCTCCGGTTTGCGCCTTCGCCTGAGGAAAAACTGAAAGAATATAAACGCAATCGCCATCACGATAATCGGAAGATTTTCCCCTATATCGCCAAAATCCATAAGTTACTCCTTCCCCTAGCTCTAAGGTTTAACTACACCCTACTAACCATACCATATCTCTAGGGGTGCTTATCAACTCTGTGAATCACTCCGAAGCAAGTTTCCCCCCAGTTGCCCAGTTGTGCTTGGGGTTATCCTTGATGATAATAGTGACATGCTCTGGAGAGATACCGAGCTTTGCTGTCATCACCGAAGTTATACCCTCCACGAGCTTCTTCTTCTGTTCGATGGTGCGTCCTTCCCACATTTCAAC
>CAZMUD010000010.1:7189-27359 GCA_964569715.1 uncultured Dehalococcoidales bacterium
AAAGACAATGGCAAGCACGCCCATTATTATCGTTGGGATAAGCATTTGTCGGAACCCCCTTCTTCTAATCACACTTTCGTCTCGCATTCTGTTTCTCACCACGTGTTTATTTCCGGTCGGTTTGCTGTCTGCTTATCATAATTATGAAGAGCAACACTGTCAATGTAGCTACAAGGAGATTATTTGGTAACCTATCCCCTGTATCCCCTTCCCCTTGATAAAGGGGAGGGGAAGATTTTGAAAAGAGGAGCTGGCGCCCCTCTTAAACACCCCACATTATTAACCCAGAGCAAGGAGAGTTAAAGAGAGGCAAAGCCTCTCTTATATAACTTAATCCCCCTTCCTCACCAGAAGACATATATTCCGGGAAAAGAACTTGAGCGGGAAGCGGTGGGAGCTTTCGGGGAAGGATTTTAGCACCTGAAAGCCTGCCCGTTTCACCAGCCCTTCCAGCTCAGGGTAGGAGAACAGGTAGTAGTAGCGCTCCAGGGTCTTGCCTTTTGTCCGCCAGGGCACGGCTACCTCCTTACCACTGAACCAGAACCTGGGTTGCCAGCAGTTCCACACCGTGATTAGGGCTTCGCCACCCGGCTTTAACACCCGCCTCAGCTCGTTCAGTGTTGCTTGCCTCTCCCTTTTACCCTTGATATGGTGGTAGGTAGCCACCGAGATTGCCCAGTCAAAGACTCCATCAGCAAAGGGAAAGTGGCTAACATCGGCTATTAACAGGTTGACGGCGAAATTGAACTTCTGCGAGTATTTTCGGGCAAACCTCAGCATCTCACCAGAAAAATCCACGCCATACAAGGCAAAGTTCTGCCCGAAGGGCAGAAAATCGGGACCGTGGGCACAGCCGATGTTAACCAGACTACCCTTCTGCCACCGGCGTGCCAGCGCCTCCAGCTCACTGCGGAATATCGACCAGTGCCTGAAGTTATACCAGCTCGGAGCTATCTCATTAAATATATCTCTTGTCACCCTATCCCCTGCCCGCCGTCCCTCCGGGACTATGGCAGGCGGGCCTTTATCCCCTTCCCCTCAAGGGGAAGGGGAATTGGTTACTTAAGAGAGGCTCCGCCTCTCTTTGACTCTCCTTTAATATTTACTTCGCAAGCAGAGAGAAGGGAGGGTTCTTTTAAAGAGGGGCTGGTGCCCCTCTTAGACGCCCCGTTAGTCTGGTCTCCTTCAAAGGAGAAAAGGAGGGTTTTTAAAGAGGGGGCTTCGCCCCCTCTTAGACTCCCCCTTTGAATCCATAAGCCTGAATCTGTTAAACTATTTATGTCTTCTAAAGGAAGTATACTATGAAAAAGTTTGCCAGGACAATATCCGGGGTTACCCCGGTAGCGGTTATGACCCTGCCTATGAAGTGCCCCGGGCAATGCATCTATTGCCCCACCTACCCGGCTACACCCCAAAGCTATACCCCGGAGTCGCCAGCAGTATTGCGAGCCAGGCAGTGTGGCTACGATGCTCAGAAACAGGTCAGGCTGAGGCTAAAAATTCTATCTGAAATGGGGCACCATACCGATAAGGTTGAACTGATAGTAATGGGTGGCACCTTCCTGGCTTGCCCCGAGGACTATCAATACCAGTTTATTAAGGACTGCTTTGATGCCCTGAATGGCGAAGAGTCAGCCACGCTGGAAGAGGCAAAGCGACTTAACGAAACGGCCAGCAATCGCTGCACCGGGCTGTGCATAGAAACCAGACCGGATTGGTGCCAGCAGGAGCAAATAGACAGAATGCTCGAGTTTGGCACTACCCGGGTAGAGCTTGGGGTTCAAACCTTAAATGATGAAATCTACCAACTGGTAAGAAGAGGACATAAGGTGGAAGATGTAGTTAGAGCCACCGCATTGCTCAAGGAGCACGGCTTTAAGGTGCACTACCACTGGATGCCAGGACTGCCTGGCTCAACTCCAGAAGAGGACTTTGAGCGAGCCAAACAGCTATTTAGCGATGCTCGCTTCAGACCAGATGGCTTGAAGCTATATCCCACCATGGTGGTAGAAGGCACCGAACTGGAAAAATGGTATCAGGACGGGCGCTACCAGCCATACACTGATGACACGATGATTAATCTGGTGGCTGATATTAAGTCTATTGTGCCCAAGTATGTCAGAATCTCACGAGTGCTGCGTGATATCCCCTCAAAATTCATTGTCGGTGGTCTAAAGGACTCGCTGCGGAATGTGGTTAAAGAGCGAATGAAGCAACTGGCAACTGAATGTAAGTGTATCCGGTGCCGGGAATATGGACACCGGGCCCGCGGGGGCTGGGAAATAGGCGAACCACGGATGGTAAGAATGGACTACGAAGCTTCAGGGGGTAAGGAAATCTTTTTATCCTTTGAGGATGAAAAGGAAACGCTATTTGGCCTGCTGCGGATGAGGATTCAAACTAAAACCATAGCCAATTTGGAACAGGAGGCTTTTCAAACTGAACCCTCATACAGGCTGGGGCAGGAGATCTGTCAAACCAAGCCCGTAGCCAGTCTACCCCGGGAAAGTATGAAAATGGCGTTAATCAGAGAGCTACATATATATGGTCCTGAAGTTCCGCTAAGGCAGCAAGAGCCAAAAGAAGCCTGGCATAAGATTTCAGGCACGGCATCAGTAAAAGAAGCCCAGCATAAGGGTTTGGGTAAGGCACTACTGACCGAAGCCGAGAGGATTGCCCGGGAAGAATTTCAAGCGCAGCCAATGGTGGTCTTGAGCGGGACTGGAGCCAAGGAATACTACCGTACCGAGTTTGGCTATAGCTCACAGGGAGACTATATGGTCAAGAGTATGTAGTTCAGATTTCATTCCAAAGCAGCTTTATGAGTCAGGAGCCACCTTAGACTCCTCAAATATTGCGCCAATCAATGATAACTTGACTAATTTGAAGCCCTGGACCGGAGGCAAACATATCCCCTATTTGCGCGTAACCTCTTCCTCGCTCATTCTCTGTGGCTCTATGGCAAACTCTCTGCGCCACCTTGTGGAGTCAACAGGTTCGCGGCGCCGCAGCTTGCGATAGTAAGGGGAGCCAGATAAGTATAAACCAGCCACCGGGTTATGACCAAAGACCCTGTCCTTGGCTACCAGCACAGTAACTGGAGCCTGAGAATACTTGAAGAACAGTGAGTCATGCCCCACACAGAGTCCCACCAGTATGTTAAACTCCGTCCCCTCATCATTCAAGATTTCAGCCTGGGATATGGGGCTACACATCGATTCCCAGTGACCTGGACCGCTAAACTTGCTTATTATCTTTTCCTCATCCTTGATACCAATTGTCTCCTTGGCTATACCGCCTGCCTTGCAACAAACAGAAACAACATCAAAGCCTTTCCTTTCCAAGATTGTGGTCAGCGTTTCCGCCTCACCCTTTAAACCATCGCAGAAGGCGATGCCAAGCTTCCTATAGCCCATCTTCTTGGCGAACTGCACCACCTCCTCTACCCTCGAGTTACGCGTAGTAACACCCTCCGGCAGGTTCATATAACACTCAAATTCCTGAATAGAGGCCTGGCGGGCAAATTCCCTCACCTCTGGCTTATCATATTCCCGTAATGCTCGCTTGATGACCTCCGATTTAGTCTTGGTAGGGCAGTTTGACGGTCCCTCGAGAGAATGCTCGCTACCGCAGACTACTTTGGTACACTTGGCACATTCAATTTTCTCATCCATAAAATTCCCTTCTTATCTCTATTTAATAAACACCTGCAACCGGCATCGACCTAGAACTCATTATAACACAGACAGGTTGAAGAGCTAACTTTTCATACTTTCCCTCGTTATACTATTATGCAGGGATAATACCATAATTATTAGCCAGACCAAGGCATAATGCGGGCTCTGAGAGGGTATTACCTAGTCCCCAGATAGGCTTGACACTTGACAAATAAATATATCGTGCTATAGTGATTATAATAACTTGTCGCCATTAGGCAAATAATTATCGTATAATCGTTTAGTGATTCAGTCCACCTGGAGCAGGTAGGGAGGGTGGACAGGATAGCTTTATATAGGGTATTGACAAGGTATGCTATAATACCGTAAGGTGTAGTATAACTACTTTGGGTTTACTATAAGTAAAATTAGAAAGGGGGTGATGCCATGGTAAGAGCCCGAAAGGGGAGAGTTATTAAACTCAACAATAGATTAAGACTTACCTTGTCTCCATAAGAGAAGGAGCATAGGTTTATCTCTTTGTTTGTGGAGATATAAGGATATTCTAACAAGGAGGATTTATAAAGGTAGATGAAAAAGAATTTAACTAGAATACTGGGAGTGGCACTGCCGTTAGCGATGGTGCTTGCCCTGGCAGTTACCCTGATACCGGCCAGCGCACCTGAGACAACGGAGGCTGCCGTAGGTCAGGCACGCTTCTCCCTCATACCGCTACCCAAGTATGGTTCGGCCGGCAGATATGTGCTGACACCAGCTACTAATGTCGGAGCGATAGCGGTTACCCCCGTCGGCGATACAGTGTTTGCCGCAGCTAACATCTCGGCATCGGCGAGTATTATTGACCTGCTGAAGTCAACCGATGGCGGCTATACCTGGACGCTGCAGAGTGCCTTCAAGACTACGGCTGCTGCTAACAGCGATACCACCAACATAACGGCTATCGGGGTATCTCCCGAGTATGCCACCGACACCACTATGTTTGTCGCCACCGAGACGGATGTTTACCAGACGGTTGATGGCGGCGCCGCCTTCACGGCGATGACCCGGCCATCAGGATGGGCCGGTACTGAGACCATCAGTGACATGGATATCGCCCTGGACGAGGGCGGACGGCTGTCAATAATCATCGGCAGCGAAGATAGCGGTGGTGCCGGAGATGTCTATGCCTATGTCCCGGCCACGACCGGCATGAGCTGGAAGGCGCAGGCTGTTGGCAGAGATGTCCAGGCGGCTGCCTTCTCACCCAACTTCGCCGATGACGAGTGCATCATAGCGGTAACCTGCAACGGCACCGACACCCTAATCAAGCTCTCCTTCGGTTCGACCAAGGATGGCGGTGGCTGGGGAGATTCCGTCGGTGACGGCACCTTCCTGAACGCAGATGCTGAGGATATAGCCACCACCACACGGGCGAGGATTGCCTTCCCCGACGACTATGATGTTGATTCTACACTCTCCAACATCGCCTTCGTCGGGCTAAGGGCAGGCACTGACGACCATGCCACCGCTGAGTACGGTGACGTTTACAAGGTAACCCTTACGCCGACAAAGTCGTCAACCGAAGACCTTAATGTGAGAGGGCTTGTCTCTACCGTCCGCACGGC
The DNA here is from genome assembly GCA_964569715.1 of uncultured Dehalococcoidales bacterium. Lineage (GTDB taxonomy): Bacteria > Chloroflexota > Dehalococcoidia > Dehalococcoidales > UBA2162 > CAZMUD01. The sequence goes on from CAZMUD010000010.1 coordinate 12,471, forward strand.
AACCAACATCTGGTCTATTGATGTCAGCGGCGATGCCGAGGCAGCCACCATCCTGGTGGGCACGAACAAGTGGACCACCGGTGCCGCCGTAGGCACCTATTACTGGACAACCTACTACAGCACCGATAGCGGTGTGAACTGGTCCAGCGCCCGCGAGAAGTCGCCCACCGGGGCATCATTAGGGGCAGCTGCTTCACCTGCTGCCGGCGCCATGACCGAAGTGGTGATGGCACCCGGCTTTGCTACCGACGGGGTGGCTTATGCCGGCACCAGGGGTGGTGAGACCAGCGCCTTCTCCCGAACTGCCGATGGCGGCAAGTCCTTTAACCAGATAAGCCTTATTGACTACTCCACTTACTATTCGGTGAGTGATTTCGACCCCAACGTCATGTTTGGCACTAGTAACCCCACCGCCTATATGGTTACGCGGATTGGTACCACGCGTGGCACTTTGTGGAAGACCACCGATGGTGGTGGCAAGTGGGAGAGAATATGGTCTTACGCCAATCCTACCGTGACTGATAAGCTCGATAAGCACTACTCCGTGAGTGGCGCGGAATTTGCCTATGACCAAACCAATGGCAAGTTCTGGCGCTCGTCAGATGACGGGGCAACCTTCCCCAGGGTAGTAAACGCCAAGACGGGAAGCCTTGTCGTGGTCAGCGTAATTGACGAGAACACCATCTGGACTTGTAACGCCGCTGGTGCCATCTGGTCAACTACCAAGCTGGGGCGACCATGGGTCAAGCCCGACGAGAGCGACGTAGCTGGTCAGTACCCAACGATGTATTGGCGGAATGGAGACAAGATTATAGTGTCCACCTATAGCGGGAAGGTGTTCATCTCAACCGATGCTGGCGTGACCTATACCGATACGGTGGGCGTTAGCGACCTCGCCGCTTATTCAGCCGCCGTCTTCGCCAATGACTACGCCGACACCGGCTACATCTATTCCCTGGTTGGGTATGCAGGTGGTGGTATCTGGAGGATTGAGCTGAACGAGGACGACCCGGATTCCACCGAGTGGAAGCAGATTGATGCCAGCCAAGCCAACATCGACGCCGGCTCTGCTACCGTCAAAACCTACTTTGGGTTCCAGCTGAGTGGCCCTACGCTTTACTACTGGGATTACGCGACGGTAAATACTACTGGTAATGTCGGTGGCTTCTGGCGGTGTGTCAACCCGGCGGCTGATATCGATGGCATCTATCCACCGCTCTTCGAAAAGACACAGACCGGGCTGACGACTAACATGGTAATGGGCTTTGCCGGTTATGGCATAATGCCCAACACCATATTCATGGCGGACAGTAGTGTTGCTGGCACTTCTAACTGCCACAACCAGGTCTATGCCTTCGGCGATGTCCTGAGCAGTCCGGTGACTCTGGTGTTACCAGACGATGAAGCCACAGACCAGGGTATTCAGCTTGACCTCACCTTAATCACCCAGACAGTAGTCCTGGGCTGGGAATCAATGCCCCTGGCTACCGAATACAAGGTTCAGGTTTCCCTGGATGATGGGTTCGCGAGTAAGACCGACTACACCGGCGTTACAGGGACGCAACAGAGAGCGAGCAACCTTATCCCCGGTTTGACATACTACTGGCGGGTGAGGGCAGAGGAGCCGCTAATGTCGCCATGGTCTGAGACTCGCAGCTTCGTTGTTGCCGCTTTCGAGCCAACAGTAGCTCCAGTGGTGTTTGACATCGTATCTCCAGAACTCGGAGCTACCGACGTCTCGACTCTGCCTACCTTTGTCTGGACTGAGGTTGAAGGGGCTACCAGCTACGAGCTGGTAGTAGCCGAGGACCCCACCTTCGCCATTATAGACTGGAGTTCCACTGCAACGAGCACATTCTTTAAGGCTGAGGAAGCTCTGGCCTACGACACCGCCTATGCCTGGAAGGTAACGGCAGTTCCTGATGGCCCATCGGCAACAGGTGTATTCACCACCGAGGCAGAAGCAGCAGAAGCAGCAGTGACTGAACCAACCGAACCAGCGGAGATACAAATCGTAGAAGTCCCAGGGGCAGCTCCGATTCCAAGCTACCTGCTGTGGATGATAATCGGTATTGGTGCAGTACTGTTCATTGCCTTGATTGTCTTGATAGTTAGGACCAGGCGTGTAGCCTAATTAACCACCCGGTTTTGACTTGACGGGTAATACCTGACCCGAATAAAAAGAGAGGTCGCCCAAGGCGACCTCTCTTTTTTTATGTTTTTAAGACTCTGCCCCCAGAGGGAAGTATGTCACCCTGAGTGAGTATGTCACCCTGAGTGAGTATGTCACCCTGAGCGAGTGTGTCACCCTGAGCGAAGCGAAGGGTCTCGGAGATTCTTCGTCACTCTGCTCCTCAGAATGACAGTAGGCTGGTTTGCTCCTCAGAATGGCAATACAAGGAGAGGTTGACTTCCACCTAAAAGCAGGATTAGAATTTGCCATATGGCGAAGTCAAAAATCCCCGCCTTGGCTTTGGCACTGGCTTTGCTGCTGAGCCTGCTCGGCACAATCTCCGCCCCTGACCCAGCAGTGGCTGCCCCGGATGAAGTTAAGTGGTCCAGGGTCAATATCCCCACCGAGGGCGAGACAGGTAACTGGGTGCTGGCTAGCGGCTCAAATGTCCAGCACCTGACTATGGCTGTTGATGGCACCTTCTATTGCTACGCCAACCCCTCAGGGACAAGCTACACACTATTTAAGTCCACCGATGCCGGCTATAACTGGTCACCTATCGGTAAGGTCGAGGACGCCATAGTTGCTCTAGCTACTGCCCCTGATGATGCCAGTATTGTTTACTACGCTACCGCGTCTAATGTCTATGAATCGGTTGATGCCGGTAACAGCTTCATCACGCTGCCACCAAACCCGGGTGGGGCTGGCAGCGATAATATAACAATTACCTCTATTGATGTTGCCCGACTGGAGAACAACAGTATTATCGCCGTCGGCACCAGAGACACCGATGCTTCACAATACGGCGGTGTCTATATCCTGGACCAGAATGAGGCGTTCACCAGCTGGCTAAACACTAATATGGGCAACTACGATGTCTGTGCTGCAGCCTTCTCCCCAAACTTTGCTACCGACCGGGAGCTGGTGGCTGTGGTCACCGATGAGACAGATACCCTTGTTACCACCAGAATTAGTGATTTAGACTGGGGCACGGTTACCGGTGACGCCACCATTGAAGGTCTGGCAACAAGAGCCGCGGCTATTGCCTTCCCCGACGACCACGATGCCACCACCGCCGGCTATACCCTGTTCGTGGCTATCGATACCGGCAGTGGTAACGGCGATGTCTATATGGTTAATGGAATGTGGGCACCAGCCGGCTCAATGGCTATCGACCTTGATATTGGTTATGACTATAACCTGAGCAATGTCGATGTTACCGGGCTAGCTGTTAGCGGTAACACCACTGCTGCCAATCTGCTGGCTGGCACGGCTAATACTACCCAAGTTTACATTAGCACCGATAGCGGCACCAACTGGACAAGAAGCAGCAAAGAGCCAACAGGACAGACTAAGACCTGCCTGCTTATGGCTCCCGATTTTACCAGTAGCGGCCTGGCCTATGCGGCTACCACTGGCGCTGAGAGCGCCTTTTCCCATACTACAGACGGCGGCGCTACCTGGAACCAGGTAGGCTTAATCGATACCAAGATTAGTGAGAATGGCATTATTGACCTGGCAATATCCCCTAATTATAGCCAGGATGATACCCTGTTTATGCTCACCTTTGATGGAACGCATACAGAGAGCAGCCTGTGGCGTAGCCTGAATGGTGGAACAAAATGGGAAAGAGTGCTTACCAGCACCCTAGCCAATACCGACAGCCTTGACCTGGTTGAGCTTCCCCCGCAATACGGCAACGATAGCCAGGTAGTGTTCTTAACCGGGGCTAGCGGCAGCAATTCAGCAATATGGAAATCAACAGATAACGGGCAAACCTTCATACGCCGTGGTGCGTCATTCCACATTGATATATGGATGGTAGTTAATGATAATACCCTGTTTCTGGGTAGCTACGATGGTAGTAACGGACTGGTCTACCGCACCACCAATAGCGGCCTTACCTATTCTACCGAGGCAGTGGCTGGCAGCAAATCACTGCAGTCTATAGCCCTATCACCCGACTATGAGCAGGATGAGACCATGCTGGTCGGCAATACCAACGGCTGGGTCTACTGGTCTGAAGATAACGGCACCTCATTTAAGCTGCTAGGTGAGCAACTAGCCCTATCATCTACTGGCGTAGGCAAAGTAACCGTTGCCTTTGACCCTGAATTCAGCAGCAATAAGGTCGTCTATGCCGCTACCGATACCGAAGCAACTGCAGAAAGTAACGAGCGCATCTACCGCTTCATCATTGGCAAGAGTGATGTCTGGGAAAGCATAGGTAGCACCCTGCCCGTTGGCAGCATACTCAACCAATTTACGGTATCAGCTGATGGCACACTATATGTCACCAACTCACAGCCAGTAGATGCCGTGAAGGAAGAAGGAGGCATGGAGCGCTCGCTTAATCCAACATATTCCCTGGGCCCAACCTTCGAGACAGTAACCCGCAGCCTTGATGATGATGCCACCCTAACTGGACTGTGGCTATGTGGTAATCAACTGTGGTCAATTGATACCAAAAATACCAGGCTAATGACCTATAACGATAGCCTGACCCCGCCGGTTACCCTCACCTCACCATCCGACAAGGCACCAGGCATAGCTACTGGAAATGTCAGCCTTGATTGGGAGACACTAAAGGGAGCCACCAAGTACGAGTGGCAACTTGACTATGATACTGACTTCTCCACTGTTCCTTCCGAATTTGAGGGTGAAACTAAAGAAAGCTCAGCCCGGTCACCAGCACTGGCGACAGCTACCACCTACTACTGGCGGGTGAGAGCCAGTGAGCCGGTGTTAAGCCAGTGGTCGGCTAAATGGTCGTTTACCACCAGCCTTGGCACTGCGGTTATTGCCCCCGAACTTTACAGCCCTGAAGCTGGTGACAATGAGATGCCGATAAAGCCTGTATTTCAGTGGAGTGCCATAGCCGGGGCAGACAGCTATGAGCTATTAGTGGCTGCTGATGCTTCTTTTTCTAATACCATAATCGTGAAAATTGGTGATTACGCCCTACCGGACACTGCCTGGCAAAGCAATATAAACCTGAACTACAATACCACCTACTACTGGAAGGTTAGAGCCAGCGGCTCCAGCAGCCATAGTGCCTGGAGTGCCGCTGGTGCCTTCACCACCCAATCACCACCGTCCGAACCATCTCCAGCACCAGAGCCATCATCACCACAACTATTGTCGTCACCCTCGCCATCACCACAACTATCATCGCCGTCCTCGCCACCACTGCCCTCACCATCCCCCGCCCAGCCAACCCTTCCCGACTGGGTAATATATCTGGTCGGTGCCCTGCTTCTGACCATAGTGCTACTGCTAATTACCTTGCTGGCGCTGGTGGTAGTAACAAGGCGGTCCTAATTATAAAGCGGTTCAATAGTCAAGCAAAAAGACCTGGGTACTGATAGGTAAGTTTGCCTTAGTAAAAGACAGCTTAGGCGTGGAGTTGACCTCCTTTACCCCCATTTCCTTAAGAAATCTATCCACCGGTTCCAGCTCCCGCTTCAGTGCCTCGGTTTTGTAGTGCATAGGAACCACTGCCTTCGGCTCGAGCTCCCGTACTACCTCGGCTGCCATAGGGGCATTAATAGTAGATACCCCGCCTACTGGAAGCAGTAGCACATCCACATTGCCTATTTCCGCTACCTGCTCAGTAGTAAGCACATGCCCCAGGTCACCAAGGTGACACACCGATACCTCATCTACTTCCATAAGATAGGCAGTGTTCTTACCCCTCTTTCTACCTTCTTCCCCGTCATGAAAAGTCGCCATCCCTATTATCAGGACGCCGCTGATTTCATACTCACCTGGTCCAGCAACCAGCTTTGGTTCACCACCAATACCCTGAACGTAAGAATGACCCGGGTGCTGATGGCTTACAGTTACAATGCGAGCCGTAGGCTTACCCAACGAGTAGCCCAAATCAGGTGAATAAGGGTCAGTAATGACAGTAGCATGAACACCCCTAATTCTGAAGCAGGAATGACCTAACCAGCTAATATCCATTTTTCAAACATAGCGTAGGTGAGATTTGAGCATCCTTAATTCTGAAAAAAGTGACCTAACCAATCAATATCTGTTTGTCTAAATATAGCATGGGCAAGTTAGCTGGTCAATGTTTCTCTTGACAAGTAACGGCTGAAAGTGCAAAATAGTAGTTAGCAGTCTCAGGCTTAGACTGCTAACTGGAGGCTGAGATGTTACTTCCTAGAACAGAGACCATACTCAAATCTATAGTGGGACAATATATAATCAAAGCGACACCGGTGCCATCACAGAATATCACCCATGACTATGAGCTGGGGATAAGTGCAGCCACCATCCGTAATGAGATGGCATACCTGGAGCATGAGGGTTACATTATCCGCTCTCACCCTTCAGCCGGAAGCATACCTTCAGACAAGGGCTACCGCCGCTATGTGGAGTCTCTCGGTGACATTAAACTCCCCTTAGCTGAACAGCGGTTGGTAAGCCACCTTTTCCACCAGGTGGAGAAGGAACTAGACGAATGGTTAAACCTAGCCGCCACCCTTATAGCCCAGATGGTTCAAAATGTGGCAGTAATTACTATGCCCAAGCCAGCAGCCTGCCAATTTAAGCACCTGGAGTTAGTCAGCCTACAAGACTCTTTGGCGCTAGTTATCCTTGTCCTTAGTGGCGCCAAGGTAAGAGAACAGCTAATAACCTTTGACCAGATTATATCTCAACCGAAGCTAACGGCTATCGCCGATAAACTAAGCGCTGCTTATTCTGGTTTAACTGGCTCACAGATTTTAGCTGAAGACACAAGACTTTCCTCCACCGAACAGCAAACGACTGATTGCCTGGTAAAAGTAATGGAGGCTGAAGATGACCAAGCGCACGAGGAGCAATACCTTGATGGCTTGCACTTTATGCTTAACCAGCCCGAATTTACCCATAATCAACGGATGCTAAGCCTGATGGAATTGGTCGAGCAACGAAGCCTGCTGAAGAGCATCGTCCCACCGGAACTAACCAGCGGCATGGTGCAGGTAATTATCGGCAAGGAAAATAAGACAGAGGCTATCCGCGATTACAGCGTGGTTCTCAGCCAGTATGGCCTGCCCAAAGAGGCTGTTGGCACTATAGGTGTAATTGGACCTACCCGAATGCCCTACGCCCGTACTATTGCTACTGTAGGCTATCTATCCTCAGTGCTGAGCGGGCTGGAGGCTAAGCTATACGGAAAAGAGACACCCGTTCCGAGTTAAACCTGAATACTAGCAATTAATAAGGAGTAGATGATAAAGGAGAGTTAAAGAGGGGGCTAAGCCCCTCTTCAAAAACCCATTTCCCTCCTCCCTTGAAGTGGAGGTAACTCAAAAGGGGGTAAGGTAGACAATGATGACTCAACAAGAGCCAGAAGAAGAGCAGACCGCTAAACTAGACCCAGAAGTTGCTGAAAAAGACGATATAGAGACATTAAAGCAAGCGCTGGCTGAGGAAAAGCAGAAAGCGGAAAACTATCTGGCTAACTGGCAAAGAGCCCAGGCAGACTTCATTAACTACAGGCGGCGCAGCGAACAGGAAAAAGAGGAGATTAGCAAGTTTGCCAACTCCGTGCTTATACTTAGCCTTCTCCCCATTCTTGATGACCTGGAACGAGCCCTTAGTTCCATCCCATCTAATCTGGCTAAACTCAGCTGGGTAGACGGTATCAGGCTTATTGAGCGCAAGCTCCAAGCAAGCCTGGAGGCACAAGGGCTCTCCCCTATCAAGGCACTGGGTGAACCATTTGACCCGAAGTTTCACGAAGCAGCAATGCACGGTAAAGGTAAAGAGGGGATAGTTATTGCAGAGCTACAAAAGGGTTACAAGCTACATGATAGGGTTGTTCGTCCGACTATGGTAGTAGTCGGCGAAGGGGAGGCGGAGGAGAAAAAGGAGATTGAGCAAGAAAACAGTAATCAAGAAGACTCAGCCCCAGCTTGATATTGGGAACTGAGCATTCTTTAGTCAAGGAGGAGTAAATTATGGGAAAGGTCGTAGGCATTGACTTAGGCACCACTTTTTCTGCGGTAGCAGTGATGGAGGGAGGAGAACCGGTAATTATCCCCAATGCGGAGGGCGGACGCATCACTCCCTCAATGGTGGCGGTAAATAAAACCGGTGAGCGTCTAGTCGGGACGGTAGCCAAGCGTCAGGCTATCACTAATCCTGATAATACCATCTTCAGCATCAAGCGACTGATGGGGCGTAAGTTTGACGAGCCTACCGTGGAATACGATAAGACGCTCTCGCCCTTTAAAATAGCCAGGGCAGCCAACGGCGATGCCAAAGTGGTGATGGGTGATAAGGAATATAGCCCAGCAGAAATCTCGGCCATGATTCTACAAAAGCTTAAGACGGATGCCGAGGCTTACCTTGGTGAGAAGGTTACTGAAGCTGTAATCACCGTGCCTGCTTACTTTAATGATAGTCAGCGGCAGGCAACCAAGGATGCCGGCAAGATAGCCGGGCTGGAGGTACTGCGAATAATTAACGAACCAACTGCTGCCTCCCTAGCTTATGGATTGGACAAAAAGAAGGAGGAGACTATCGCCGTCTACGACCTCGGTGGTGGCACCTTTGATATATCCATCCTGGAGCTGGGTGAAGGCACCTTCCAGGTCAAGTCAACCAACGGCGATACTCACCTTGGTGGCGATGATTTTGACCAGAGAATTATGGACTGGCTATGCGATGAGTTCAAGCGAGAGCAGGGAATAGACCTCAGGCAGGATAAAATGGCTCTACAGCGACTGAAGGAAGCCGCCGAAAAGGCTAAGTGTGAGCTGTCCACCGTCCAGCAGACCGAGGTAAGCCTTCCCTTCATCACCGCTGATGCCAGTGGTCCCAAGCACCTTAGTATCAACCTGACCCGGGCTAAGCTGGAGCAACTGGTAATGGACCTGGTGGAGAAAACTCTGGGGCCTTGCCGCCAGGCACTGGATGATGCCGACAAGACCTCAGCCCAGATTGACGAGGTTGTTATGGTCGGCGGACAGACCAGAACACCACTGGTTCAGGAAAAGGTGAAACAATTTTTCGGCAAGGAACCACACAAAGGCGTCAACCCCGATGAGGTAGTAGCTATCGGCGCCGCTATTCAGGCAGGAGTGCTTAAGGGAGAGGTCAAGGATGTTCTACTGCTTGATGTTACCCCCCTCACTTTAGGTATCGAGACCCTCGGTGCAGTAGCTACCCCTCTTATTCCCCGCAATACCACTATTCCTACCTCCAAGAGCCAGATTTTCAGCACGGCTGCCGATAATCAGCCCAGTGTGGAAATTCACATCCTCCAGGGGGAGAGGCCGATGGCGGCAGATAATAGAACACTGGGGCGGTTTATGCTTGATGGCATTCTGCCGGCACCACGGGGTTTACCGCAGATTGAGGTCAGCTTTGATATCGATGCCAATGGCATCCTCAGTGTCAAGGCTCACGATAAGGGCACTGGCAAAGAGCAAAAAATTACTATCACCGCTTCCAGTGGATTGAGCAAGGAAGAGGTAGAGCGGATGCAGCAGGAGGCAGATATGCACGCTGCCGAGGATGCCAAACGCCGTGACGAGGTGGAAGTCAAAAACACTGCTGATACCCTGGCCTATACCGCAGAAAAGACACTACGAGAGCAGAAAGATAAGATACCCTCGGACTTGAATCAGGAGGTAGAAAGCAAAGTGGCAGCAGTACGCTCAGCGCTACAGGGGACTGATATTGAGGCTGTCCGCCGAGCCACACAGGAGCTAAACGAGTCCCTGCAAAAGGTAGGAGCAGCTATCTACCAGCAGCAACCGCCACCTCCCCCACCAGGCGAGGAGACACCACCAGAAGGTGAGCCTCCACCGGGCAAAGAGGAGGGAGAAGGCACCGTTGAGGGTGAATTCCACGAGGTTTAGGCTAAACAGGGAGTTAAAGAGGGGCGAAGCCCCTCTTACAAAACCCTCTCCCCCTCTCCTTTGAAGGAGAGGGGGATTAAGGGGGTAAGGTAGATAAAAATATGCCATCAAAACGGGATTATTACGAAGTCCTCGGTATAGACAGAAATGCTACCGAGGCAAAAATAAAGAGGGCTTTTCGTAATCTAGCCTTCAAGTATCACCCCGACCATAACCACGAGGATGGGGCTGAGGAGAAGTTTAAGGAGATAAACGAGGCTTACGAAGTGCTCTCTGACCCGGAGAAGCGGGCTACCTATGACCGCTTCGGACACGGTGGTAGAGAAGGGTTCTTCGGGCGAGGCTTTGAGGGGTTTGATTTCGGCGGCTTTGGTGATATCTTTGACGCTTTCTTTGGTGGGGCAACTACGTCTACCCACCATGCACCACAGCGCGGTGCTGACCTTCACCACAGGATTACTATCACCTTCAAGGAGGCAGCCTTTGGTGTCGAAAAGGAGATAAATATATTACGCACCGAGCACTGCTCCCTGTGTCAGGGCGTTGGTTACCAGCCAAACAGTCAACCCAGCCGATGCTCCAACTGTAATGGCACCGGGCAGGTGCGCCGAGTCCAGCAGAGTATCTTTGGCCGCTTCACCAATATTACTATCTGTCCCCAGTGTCATGGCGAGGGCAGGATTATCACCGACCCCTGCCCCCAGTGCCGGGGTACAGGTAAAGAGAAGTACCAGCGTAATATCCTAGTCAAAATCCCGGCTGGGATTGAGGATGGCTCTCGGATACGGCTCAGCGGCGAAGGTAATGCCGGGGTAAGGGGTGGCTCCCCAGGTAATCTCTACCTCGACTTGTCAGTCAAACAACATGAGTTTTTCAGGCGGGGTGGTGACAACATCCTCTATGAGCTACCAATCAACTTTGCTCAAGCCGCCCTTGGCGCTGAGGTAGAAGTGCCTACCCTGGATGGTAATGTCAAGCTCAAGCTTCCTGCTGGCAGCCAAACGGGGCAGGTCTTTCAGCTCAAAAATAAGGGCATTCCCCATCTTCATGGCCGGGGACGCGGTAACCAGATGGTCAGGCTACTGGTAGTTACCCCTGATTCGCTAACCAAAAAAGAGCGTCAGCTATTCGAGGAGCTGGCCAGCATCTCAGACCCGGCAAAAAGGGCAAAGTAAGTATCAGGAACGTCCTCAGCGCCTGAGGAAGGAGAATAGCCTCCACTTTCGACCAGCTAGCTCATGGGCAGCTCCAGCCGACATCAGTTCAACTGCCGCCTGGCGAAGGTCAGCACCCTCATACAGAATTCGGTAAATTGTTTCAGTAATGGGCATCTCCAGCCCTAACTGCTGGGCTAGATTCCAGACAACAAGAGTAGTGCTCACCCCCTCCGCCACACCAGTCATTGAATCCGTTATCTCCTTTAGCAAGCGCCCCTTAGCTAGCTCCATCCCTACGTAGTGGTTGCGACTCAACGGGCTGGCACAAGTGGTTATTAAATCACCCAGGCCAGTTAACCCGGAAAAGGTAAGGGGATTTGCTCCAAGGGCAACTCCAAGAGCAGTCATCTCGGTCAGACCCCGGGTAATAAGGGCAGCCTTAGCATTGTCACCATAGCCTAGCCCGTCAGCTATGCCAGCACCCAGAGCAACGATATTTTTTAGCGCACCCCCTAACTCAACACCGATGACATCGGTATTGGTAAACACACAAAGGTTGGGGGCAGTTAACAGCTTCTGGGCTTTTCTAGCTGTAGCTTCATCCTCAGCAGCTACCACCGTAGCTGCTGGTAAGTCACCAAGAATCTCCTGGGAGAGATTAGGCCCGGAGAGAACACAAATATTAGACTGAAAATCAGGTTCTATCTCGTCAGCAATTACCTGCGACATACGCTGGCTGCTACCAACCTCCAGACCCTTAGCGGCACTCACTATCAGCATTGACCCATCAAGGTGCTCGGCAACCAACTTTATATTCTGCCGCATGCTCTGTGATGGTACAACTAGAATGACCGCCTTTGCCTTATTTAATGCCTCACTTAAGGAGCTGGTAACAGCTAACTTAGGGGGAAAGTTAATACCCGATAGTAGGGCTGGATTAGACCCAGCTTTTGTCAATTCAGTGGCTTCTTGCTCAGTCCGAGCCCACAGCCTGACCTGTAGCCCCTTTTGGGCTAACACTACCCCCAGGGTTATCCCCCAGCTAGTAGTGCCAATGATGGCAATAGCGGGCATATCTTACCCCATACTCTCCTCAGATGTGGGTGAGGCTATTTTCCCAGCCTCTTCACCCAGCTTACGCTCCTTACCAGATATCAACCTGATAATATTATCCCGATGCATGACAACAATTGCTATTGTGCCTATTAAAGCATAAGCCAGGTACTCGATGGGGAAGTTATGAAGAATGGTGAGAGGCACCAATATGGAATAGGTACCTACTACCCCAGCGATAGAGCCTAGTGAGGCAAACCTGGTTAAGCCAGCACTAATAATTACAAGCTCGCCACCAAATAGTGCCACCGGCGGACACAAAGCTACTAGCCCGCCAAAAAAGGTGGCAACACCCCTCCCCCCCCGAAACTTGAGGAATACCGGCCAATTATGTCCCGCCATTGCGGCTAAAGCTGCCAGACACTGGCCAGCTATCAATCCCACACTAAAATCACCCACCACCAAGTAGCCCCTACCAACTATCAATCCAGCAAATACTACCGCTAACGCTCCCTTTAACACATCGAGAACAATCACCAGAGCCGCTGCTTTCCTGCCTGCCACCCGTAGCACATTAGTCGCCCCTATTTTGCCGCTACCATACTCTCTGACATCCACTTTGGCAATTCGCTTGCTTATCAATACGCCAGAGGGAATAGAACCCAGCAGGTAACCAACTATCACTGCAGCCACATATTGCGCGATTATCATGACTCACCCCTAATTTTAAAGACTAACCGAAGCGGGGTACCAACGAAGCCGAACGACTGGCGCAACTTGTTCTCCAGGTAGCGTTTATAGGAAAAATGTATTAGCTTGGCATCGTTGACAAAAAAGACGAAGGTCGGTGGGTTTACCTCAGCCTGAGTAGCATATAAAATCTTTAGCCGCTTACCACCGCTTCGCGGTAGGTTATGAGCCGCTACTACCTGTTGGACCACACCATTAACTACCGCAGTAGGTAACCGCTTGAGTCTCTCCTGATAAACTTGGCATACTTGGGGCATAATCCTATCTACCCCCTGCCCAAACTTAGCTGAAGTATATAACACCGGAGCATACGGCATAAACTTGAGTTGGCTCCTGATGTATCTGTTCCATTCAGTTATGTTCTTATCGGCAACCAGGTCCCACTTATTAACTACCAGCACTACTCCCTTGACCGCTTGCTGAATATAGCCAGCGATATGCATATCCTGAGCTGTAAATGGCTCAGTGGCATCAATAACCAGCAAAGCTATATCAGCCCGGTCAATAGCCCGCAGGGCACGGATTACGCTATACCGCTCCACCCCAACTCCCAACCGCCCCCGCCGCCTGATACCAGATGTATCAATAAGTAGCACACTTTGCCCCTGAAAGTCAAACAAGGTATCTATGGCATCGCGCGTAGTTCCCGGAGTATCATCAACAATAGCCCGCTCCTCATCCAAAAGGGCATTCAACAGCATTGACTTACCAACATTAGGTCTACCGACAATAGCTACCTTCAGCACCTCTGGTTCAGCCTCAACCAACGATGGCACCGGTAGCCAAGTGATAATTCTATCCAATAGCTCAGCAGTCCCCCGGCCATGGTGGGCTGAAATTGGCAACGGCTCACCCAGCCCTAATTCGTAAAACTCTACTGCCTCATTCTCAAGCTTGGCATTATCTGCCTTATTAGCCACTAATAATAGAGGCTTGCTCGCCTGACGAAGCATATCAGCTATTTCCAGGTCAAGGGGTATTACCCCGTCCCTGACATCCACCATAAAAATAATAACATCAGCCTCAGCGATAGCCACTTCTACCTGTTCCCTCACCCCTTGAGCCACGGTAGACTGAGGCTTTGCCTCCAGTCCGCCAGTATCAACCATAGTAAACTCAGTTCCCTGCCATAAAACACTGACCAATATACGGTCACGGGTCGTCCCAGGTAAATCTTCTACGATAGCTATCCGCTCACCCGCCACCCGATTTAAGAGGGTAGATTTACCCACATTCTGTCTGCCAATGATAGCCACAATAGGCTTGCTCACCCTCACCTCCAAACGCTCTCTATAAATTCTAACTACCAACCCCTCACCCTTTGTTCCGTTGTCATTCTGAGCGAAGCGAAGAATCTAGACCCTTCACTTCGTTCAGGATGACAGTCAGTTATACGAGAGAGGATTTTACCCCGTATTCGCCTCTCTTCAACTCTCCTTCAGCCCCCTTTCATAAGGGGAAGGGGAATTATAGTTTTTAAAGGGGCTTCGCCCCTTTTAATCCCTCTTACTGCTGTTATTCCTTCTCTAACTTCTTAATAAGCTCCGATATGTACTCTTGATGCTTATTCAGATAGTATTCGACTCTTGCCTTAGTAGGATAAGTAACTGCGCCATCTTCGTCAACTTCTTTGATGGCCTGCGATAACTCCTTCCTTAAATCTGGAGGTATATTCGGAATTTCATGTAGTCGAAGTAGTATGTTAGGTGCTTTTCGCTCGTCGACCCATAGAACCATATTCTTCTCCTTTAAAGGAGGTATTCTTAGAAAAGGGATGTCTAAGAGGGGCGAAGCCCCTCTTTATATACTTCCCCCTCTTCTTTGAAGGAGAGGGGGACTAAGGGGGTGAGGTAGAGATAGATTATCACTAAAAGTCTCTTACAAATAATATCCC
>CAZMUD010000011.1:0-17712 GCA_964569715.1 uncultured Dehalococcoidales bacterium
CGGTATGTTTCTGTGGCACTTTCCGTAGGGTCACCCCTCCTGGGCGTTACCCAGCATCCTGCCCGGTGGAGCTCGGACTTTCCTCCCTTCAGAGAAGAGCGGTCACCCGGTTTACTTGACCCATTTATACTGTAGCATAATAGCACTAAAATCAACAAGCAGCGATGAAGACCGAGTAATAAGCTACATTATATAATATATATCAAGGAGTAAGCCTGCTGGCGAATAGCTTGAATACCTGAGCAAAATAGCCTATAATTCCCCCAGAGAGCTTACTACCAGCTATTTAGCATGTAAGCATCTTCACTAATGGCATGCATGAACTTTCTATCACCCAGAGCATTTTGTCTATTGCGCTGGAACAGGCTAAGGCAGCTCAAGCGAACAAGATTGCCAAAATCAACCTCACCATCGGTGAACTATCAGGTATTGTTGATGAATGCGTAGAGTTCTATTTCGACATCATAAGCAAAGACACTATTGCGGCTGAAGCCAGCCTTTTCTTTCACCGACCACCAATCAAGTTGCGTTGCCGCAATTGCGCTACCACTTTCTCACCGGATAACCTTGACTGGGCTTGCCCCAATTGCCGAGAGCAAAAAATAGAAATAATATCGGGGCGCGAATGCTATGTTGAAAGCATAGAGGTGGAATAAATGGCAGTAAAAATACTAACCATTAAAGAGGATATCCTGGGTGCTAATGAAGAAAAAGCCAGAAGAAACCGGGGCCGACTAGATAAGCATGCCACTCTAACCGTAAATGTGATGTCATCCCCGGGGGCAGGCAAGACCAGCCTCATCCTGCAAACAATAAATAGGCTGAAGCCAAAGACCAGGATTGCTGTCATTGAGGGTGACGTTGCCTCAAGCCTGGATGCTGATAAGGTGCATCAGCAGGGAGTGCCAGTAATCCAAATAAACACTGCCGGTGGCTGTCACCTTGACGCTAACATGACCGAGAAGGCACTAAATAATCTGCCCCTTGAGGAGATTGACCTGCTCCTTATCGAAAATGTAGGTAATCTTATCTGCCCGGTCGAGTTTGCCCTCGGCGAACACAAGAAGGCAATGCTTTTGAGCGTGCCGGAGGGTGATGACAAACCATACAAATACCCCCTAATGTTCACCGAGGCCGATGTGGTGCTGGTCAACAAGATTGACCTGCTGCCACACCTTGATTTCAATACTACCGCCTTTAACCAGGCCGTCACCGGGCTAAATCCAGCAGTTAAGATATTTCAGGTCTCCTGCAAGACTTCTGAAGGGCTGGAAGCATGGTTCTTGTGGCTGGAAGATGAGACAAAACAGATGAAAAACCGCCAGGGTTAGTAGGACTTTTTAAACCGGCAAGCCTTCAAAAAAATTCTGTAACAGCATAAAAATGACAAAAACATCAGTTCTCGACTTAGTTCACATCAGTGTCCGGGGTGTGGTGCAGGGCGTTGGCTTCAGACCCTTCGTCTACCAGCTAGCTACCAAGTACAACCTCAAGGGCTGGGTATGCAATACCTCCGAGGACGTAAAGATTGAGGTAGAGGGAGAAGCAGCAGCCATTGAGCAATTTTTGCTGGCGTTACGAGAGCAAGCCCCACCCCGAGCTAATATTGAGGACATCACCACCACGCATTACCCCCCAGCCAACTATGAGAAATTTGAAATCCACCACAGCATCGCTGAAGAAGGAAAATATCAGCTTATTTCTCCAGATATCGCTACCTGCCAGGATTGCCTGAGGGAAATTTTCGACCTGGATGATAGACGCTATCGCTACCCCTTCACCAACTGCACCAACTGCGGACCCCGCTTTACTATAATTGAGGATATCCCCTATGACCGCCCGCGGACGACTATGCGGCGCTTCCAAATGTGCCCCGAATGCCAGAGGGAATACGATGACCCCCTTAACCGCCGCTTCCATGCTCAACCTAATGCCTGTCCTGAGTGCGGCCCGACACTAGGGCTGCTGGATGCTAACGGTAGTCCGGTAGCTATTGATGATGCCATCACCACCACCAGCCAGCTCCTGCGAGAAGGGAAGATTGTCGCCATAAAAGGTCTGGGTGGATTCCTTCTAGCTTGCGATGCTACCAATGAAGCCGCCATTAACCTCCTGCGCCAGCGGAAAATGCGCCCATTCAAGCCACTAGCCATAATGGTATCGTCTATTGACGAAGCCAAGGAACATTGTTATGTAAGCAATGAAGAGGAGGAACTACTTACCTCTCCCTACAGCCCTATTGTGCTTATGAAGTGGAAAGCCGATTCTTCGGTATCACCGGCAGTGGCTCCTAACCTGAAGTATCTTGGGGTGATGCTCCCCTATACCCCTTTGCACCATACCCTGCTCAGGGAGACAGGACTGCCTCTGGTAATGACCAGCGGTAACATAAGTGAAGAGCCTATCGCCAAGGATAATGACGAGGCAGTAAGGAGACTCTCCGGGATTGTTGACTATTTCCTGATTCACAATCGCGATATCTATGCCCGCTACGATGACAGTGTAACCATAGTCGAAAGAGGCGTTCCTCAGCTCATCCGGCGCGCTCGCGGTTATGCCCCCTACCCCATCCACCTTAACTTCAGCAGCCAGCAAATTCTTGGCTGTGGCGCTGAGTTGAAAAATACCTTCTGTTTAACCAGAGGCGAGCATGCCTTTGTAAGTCAGCACATTGGTGACCTGGAAAACCTGGAAACTATGGAGCACTTTGAAAATACCATCGCTCTCTATAAGAAGCTATTTCGCATCGAACCGAGTATTATTGCTCATGACCTCCACCCTGAGTATCTAGCCACCAAATATGCCAAGGAACTGGCTGACAAATCGGCTGATATTAGACTCGTCCCGGTGCAACATCATCATGCCCATATCGTCAGTTGCATGGTAGAGAATGGACTGGATTCACCAGTCATCGGGGTCGCCCTTGATGGTACCGGCTATGGTATTGATGGCAATATCTGGGGTGGGGAGTTTCTGGCAGCCGATTATCGGGGATTTACCAGAACGGGGCATCTTGAGTATCTCCCCCTACCTGGTGGAGACCTGGCCATAAGAAAGCCTTTTCGTATTGCCATAAGCTACCTCCTATCACTATTGGGTGAAACCGCCTTAAAACAAGACCTGCCCTTCCTAAGAGGGATAGACAGCGTGGAGATAGACATTATTAGAAAACAAATAGAAAACAAAATTAACTCGCCACTAACCTCCAGTTGCGGCCGTCTTTTCGATGCGGTATCAGCCTTGATAGGAGTAAGAGGTGAGGTAGAATACGAAGCCCAGGCGGCTATTGAGCTGGAGATGCTCGCCTATAATGAAGCAGATGAAACCGACCACTACCCGTTCTCCATAGTTGAGCAGAACGGTCTGAGTTTAATCAAGCTTGAAGATTTATTCTCAGCCATAGTCCAGGATTTACAAGGTGGTATTACTCAAGCTAGAATAGCAGCAAGGTTTCACAACACAATAGCCCGAATGATAATAGAGTTATGTCAAGTAATCTCTGAGAAAACCGGTATAACCCAGGTGGTGCTGAGCGGCGGGGTATTCCAGAACCGCCTACTACTAACAAAAGCCGTTAGCTTACTTGAAGCCGACGGTTTTGAAGTATTTACCCACCGGCAGGTGCCGTGTAATGATGGTGGAATCTCTCTGGGTCAGGTCGTCATTGCCAACTTCTCCCCTTTAAAGGAAAGTTAAAGAGAGGCGAAGCCTCTCTTATAATCTCCTCCCCCTTCCCCTTGATAAGGGGAAGGGGGACAAAGGGGGATGGGATTAACAAATAAAATCCTTAGGAGCTAAAAAATGTGTCTAGCCATTCCCGCCCTAGTTAAGTCAATAGATGGACACCAGGCTGAGGTAGATATTGATGGTGTAACCCGCCAGATTAGCATCCAGCTCACCCCTGAGGTCAGGGTTGGTGACTATGTATTACTACACACTGGCTATGCTATAAATGTAATTGATGAAGCCGAAGCTCAGGAAACCCTCGAGCTACTAAGGGAATTAAGTGAAGCTCAGTGAAATTTATCGATGAATACCGCAACCCGGAACTAGCCAAAAGGCTCATAGACAGAATTCACCGCCGCTCAACCAGACCAATAAGGTTAATGGAGTTCTGCGGCGGGCATACCGTCGCCATCTTCAAACACGGCATACGCCAGCTACTACCCCAGACTATTGAGATGCTCTCCGGTCCCGGCTGCCCGGTATGTGTTACCGCCAATACTGACCTTGACAAAGCTGTTGCTTTAGCCCACCTACCCAATGTCATCATTACCAGCTTCGGTGACATGATTAGGGTGCCAGGAAGTTATTCCAGCTTGCAACTGGCTAAAGCTGAGGGCTGCGATGTCAGGGTTGTTTATTCGGTGCAGGACGCCCTCTATATCGCCCGGGATAACCCTGATAAATCAGTAATCTTTATCGGCATCGGTTTTGAAACCACCGCCCCCACTATTGCTGCCTCCCTCTTACAAGCCGAGCAGGAGGGAACAAATAATTACTACCTTCTATCTCTCCACAAGCTGTGCCCGCCGATAATGAAGGCACTCCTCGACCTGGGCGAGGTAAGACTTAATGGCATTATTGGCCCGGGGCATGTGAGTAGCATCATCGGTTCATACCCCTATAGCTTCATCCCGGATAACTATAATATCGCCTGCGTGGTTTCTGGATTTGAACCGCTGGACATCCTGCTTTGCGTTGATATGCTGGTAAATCAGATTGAAACGGAACAATACAAGGTAGAGATAGCCTACCGCCGTGGGGTAAAGCCCGAAGGCAACAGGCAAGCCCTGAAGCTAATGGACACAGTCTTTGAGGTTGGCGAGGCTGACTGGCGGGGCATAGGAGTGGTTCCATCAAGCGGACTCAGGCTAAAGGAAAGCTACCAGCAGTTTGACGCTGAGACAAACTTTGACATCAACCTTGAACCCAGCCGTGAAGCCAAGGGATGCCTTTGCGGCAGCATCCTGCGCGGTGTCAATACACCACTGGATTGTAAACTCTTCCGGCACAGCTGCACACCAGAACACCCGGTAGGCCCCTGCATGGTATCCTCCGAAGGCAGTTGCGCCACCTACTACCATTATGGAGATGTTTATGGAGGATAGAGTCTTACTGTCTCATGGCAGCGGTGGCAAGCTCAGCCACGATTTAATAGCAAAAAGCTTCGTCTCCACCCTTGGTAATCCCATACTGAATAAACTGGATGACTCAGCAGTATTTGAACTTAGCGGGCGGCTGGCTTTCACCACCGATAGCTATACGGTTAGCCCCATTTTCTTTCCTGGCGGGGACATAGGTAAGCTGGCAGTGTGCGGCACGGTAAATGACCTATCGATGAGCGGCGCCACCCCCTTATACCTGAGCCTGTCCTTTATTATTGAAGAGGGCTTGCTTATTGCCGACCTGGAAAAGATAGTAAATTCTGTCCATCAAGCCTCTGTTGAGGCTGGGGTCAAGATTATTACTGGCGATACCAAAGTGGTAGATAAAGGCAGTGCTGATAAGCTATTCATCAATACCTCCGGCGTGGGCACTGTGCCTCCAGGGGTAGATATCTCAGGAGCTAATGCCGAACCTGGAGACAAGGTTATTGTCAGTGGCACTCTGGGCGACCACGGTATAGCCGTATTGAGCCAGCGTGAAGGGCTAAAATTCCACGTGCCTGTACCGAGTGATTGTTCCCCGCTCAATAGACTGGTAGCTGAAATGCTGGAAACTTCAGCTAACCTGCACTGTCTGCGTGACCCCACCCGGGGCGGACTAGCCACCACCCTCAATGAGTTCGCTCAGCAGTCTCAGGTAGGTATTAACATAGACGAGGCAAATATACCGGTAAATAGAGCAGTGTTGAGTGCCTGCGAACTCCTCGGCTTTGACCCGCTATACGTGGCTAATGAGGGTAAACTGGCGGCAGTGGTCGCTTCTGCCGACACCGATAAAGTCCTGGCCAAGATGAGGCAAAACCAGTATGGGCGTGAAGCAGTTATTATCGGTGAAGTAGTAAATGAACATCCGGGACGGGTAGTAATGAAAACTCGCCTCGGTGCATCTCGTATTGTAGATGTGCTGGTTGGCGAACTACTGCCCAGAATATGCTAAAAACGCTTAAGAAAGTGACGCTGATGAGACAATCTGTCAAATTGTCACCTTAATTGCCATTCGGAGTCCCGAAGTTTAAAATCTAGCACGAAGTCAGCCTGGCGGAGGCAAGACAAAAGCATATCATTTTCAAGGCCGGTGAGTTCGAACTGGACTTTATACACGACCGGCGACCGGAATTATACAACAAGCTCACCGAAGCCGAAAGACCTGAACCTGGGAGCTAAATGGTGCCAAGATAGGAGGGAACCAGTAAAACTATCATTCGCGCTTTATCGAGGAGGCATCAGATACAATGATGTCGCCTATCATAGGGTCTCCCTTGTAGTAAAGCTTTGAACCACCAGTTAGAGCAACATCCAGCCTTCCGCTTACTTGTATAGTTGCTTCACTTGCTCCGCTTAGCACAACATCCGCCTGCTCAAGAGGGAAATCAGCTAGCTTCAGCTTGCTGGCACCGGATGCATTGAGAGTCATTTTGTCCGCCGAACCTTCTAATTCAATGCTACCCGCTTCTGATACCTGAAATTCAATATCACGAGCTCCTAGGTCACCGGTAACTGCAGTTGCTCCTGACATTTCAAATCTTGCGTCACCTACCGCCATGTCCACACTTAGCTGACTTGCCCCTGATAGTTCAAGGTCAAAATCGTTTGACGATTGAAATCCCTTAATCGTGCCTTTTGTCGCTCCATACAGATGTACTCCAGAAAGTTTAGGCAGGGCAATTTTGGCTTTTAAGGTCACACCGCTGTAATTATATCGCGGGGTAAGGCGTATTTTTAATGTTTCTCCTTCTCTGGAGACCTTGATGTAATCGAACAAATTATCATCGGCAGTTATGGCGGTGAGGTATGAGCCCGATTCTATTAGTTCAACCTCAAATACACTTCCTATCTCAACATAAGTAAAATCAGTAAAACCCATTTCTTGGGTAACCACTTTCCCTGAACCCTTTATCAGACGGGGTATTGGAACGGTTGCAGTACATCCGGGGAGTAAAATTGCCGCTATCAATATTCCTATTAATATTGTTCGAGGTATAGCTTTTTTCATAGCTGCTCTCCAATATTTAATATTTTGGCCGGCACTACAATTATTTCATTTCCGGTTATTCTACATGTTGGGACTTGAGTTTAGCCCTGTTTTGAGTGCTTGTCAATAGTGCAATATGTATCACCAATCATAAAGACGAGCACCTTTTCTTGACATTGTGCCAACATGCTCTTATTATATACCTCGGGGTTTTTTTGCGAAAGGAGGTGCTTTAGGCTTCTGTGTTTGACTTTCTAAACTAAGAATCTGGCATTTATTAAAAGGAGGAGCCAATATGGAGTTCGGATTTACCGAAGAGCAAGAGAAGCTAAAAAAGGAGCTTCACGATTTTTTTAGTAACGAGTTGCCTGAAGATGTTTCAGGCCGTGTTCCGTCTTTAAGTAAGGAGTTACAAGACTTTTGGATGAAGCTACAAAAGAAGGCTGGGAAGAAAGGTTACTTAACTCCAGGGTGGCCTAAAGAAACTGGTGGCTTGGGTCTTGGCGCAATTGAAATAGGGGTTGCCCAAGAGCAAGAGGGATACTGGCAGACAGCTTGGCCGGACGCTTTAGGCCTACATGTATGCGGACCTGGCATACACCTATTTGGTACTGAAGAGCAAAAGAAGAAGCTTCTACCTGAGATATGTAACGGGGAGAAGATATGGTATGAGTGTTTTACTGAGCCTGATGCCGGCACCGATGAAGCCAACCAGCAGACACGAGCGGTGAAGGATGGCAATGACTACATCATCAATGGTCAAAAGACCTATATGACTGGGCGGTATAAAGCGGATTGGCTTTATGTTGAGGCCAGAACTGCGGATACTATACCTAAACATAGAGGGCTTACTCTTTTTGCTTTCCCTGCGGATACCCCAGGGGTAACTATTAAACCATTACCATGCATGGGTGGATACTCTACAGTGGATGTTTACTTTGATGATGTAAGAGTATCAAAAGAGGCTATGGTCGGCGAGGAAAATCGCGGTTTCTATCATGTCATGCAGACCTTTGAGTTTGAGAGGTCTAATACCAGTGGGGCAGCAAGCGCAAAGCGAGATTTGCAGAAATTTATTCAGTTTTGTAAGGAGACAAAACGGAACGGGAAGCCCCTTATTGAGGAGCCACAGATTCGGAAGGCACTGGCACAGACAGCTGTCGATATAGAGGTGTTAAGGCTTGCCGCCTGGCGTACAGCCTGGAGATTTGGCGAGAGGGAAAGGTTAGGTCCGCTAGACTTTGATTTAACTGGCTTGTTCAGTAGAGAATTTGGCTTTCCTCATCCGGTGCAGTACATGGAGATTCTTGGCCTTTATGGCCAGCTCAGGATGGGTTCAAAGTGGGCTCATTTAGAGGGGTGGGTAGAGCGCCGCTGGCAAATAACCCGCAGCATGCATTACGCTGGAACCACTGAGGCAATGAAAATCGTGCTCGCCGGGCGAGTGCTTGGTTTGCCCAGGATACCAGCGCAGTTCAACAAACAGATTACAGAGGCTCTGAAAGAAAGAGAAAGAGCAGGTCGTTAAAGGGGTGGGGTTAAATATCTTCAACTGAAGGGAGTAAAAAATTATGAATTTTGAACTCAATGAAGAGCAGCAAATGCTCAGGAAAATGGCTCGTGACTTTCTGCAGACAGAGTGTACAGAAAAATTTGTTAGGCAGATGGAAGAGGATGAAAAGGGTTATTCTCCGGAACTATGGAAAAAGATAGCCGACCTCGGGTGGTTAGGACTTGTCTATCCTGAGAAATACGGTGGCACCGAGGGTAGCATTATAGACATGGCTGTCCTCTACGAAGAAATGGGGAGGGCTATGTTTCCCAGTCCTCACCTTTCCACTGTGGCTCTCTGTGGACTGTCCATCCTGGCAGCGGGCAGTGAGGAACAGAAAGCAGACTTGCTGCCTAAGATAGTCAACGGTGATTTGATTCTTGCCCTGGCTTTAACCGAACCCGAGTCCAGTTGGGACGGCAAAGCCTGGGATGCTGAAGGGGTAACTGTCAGTGCTACTGCCGATGGGGATGATTATATTATCAATGGCACCAAGTTATTCGTTTACGATGCCCATGCCGCTAATTACCTTCTATGTGCAACCAGGACTAAGGATGGGGGAAAGCCTGAGGAAGGGGTAACGCTATTTTTGGTAGATACCAAGAGCCCCGGGCTAAGCTACACGATATTGAGAACGACAGCCGGTGACAAGCGGCAGAGCGAGGTTGTCTTTGATAAGGTAAGGGTTCCCAAGAAGAATATAGTTGGAGAACTCCACGGTGGCTGGGAACCTCTAGCCAAGGCTATGCAGGTAGGGGCAGTGCTGCTTTCTGCCCAGATGGTGGGGGCTGGCCAGACAGCTGTGGAGATGTCTATAGACCATGCTAAGACCAGAATACAGTTTGATATGCCCATCGGCATCAATCAGTGGGTCAAGGATTATTGTATTAAGGCGTTTGCCAATGTGGAAGGTTCTAGAAATGTTGTTTATCAGGCGGCCTGGATGCTTAGTGAGAACCTTCCCTGTGAAATGGAAGTATCAATAGCCAAGGCCCGGACTAACAAGGCTCTGGAGGACGCTTTCTGGCATGCTCATCAGGTTTTGGCTGGCGTTGGCTTCACTACGCAGGACGGTGTCTTGCCCCTTTATACAAAGAGAGGTAAGGCTGCCAGTCTTTATCTGGGTGATACTGCTTATCACCTAGAAAAGATTGCCCAGCAGATAGAGAAGTGGCCCGCTCCAGAAGTGCCTAAAGGGAAGCCTCTTGGTATCTTTGACACGCCTGAGGACAAACAAATACCAGCCTGGGATATTTGGAGAGAGCAGACTAAAGGGAAGTTATGGTAAACCCAATATTCTGAGCTTTATGGCTGTGGCGTTTAGAGCATTAACAGATTCTCTGTTAATGCTCTACTTTCATTGGCAATGTAGAGAGGAACCTCTCGATTGTCCAAATCGACCCTCGCCATTACTTTCATGGCCTAAGTGACTATAGTGAGCTGTCCCTAACAGTAAGCAAGCGAAGTTCATAGCCGAACAGGTTCTTAGGGTAACATGCTGCGGAGTGCCGTGAGGAGGCAGTATGAACCCAGATGGCATAGACGATAGTGCAGTTCTTCCGTTCAGCTTCATTTGCATTAAAAGAAACTCGGAATAATCACTTCCTTCCCCAAAAGGCCAGCTTAACCCTGTTATGCGTGAATACCCCACTCTCTCCACCCATACCTTACCCTTTTGAGGAAACAACGGTAAAGTGCTAGTTTTCCTCGGGCAGTTCTGCTATGCTCATGGTGACAAAAGGAGACCAAGGAGTTTCAACATGAAAGTGCACAACTACCTTGAGACAGAAGCGATAGAAGATGCTCCGGGCGTCTTACACCGTGTGGTCGTCGGTGCTGATGACGGCGCTCCCAGATTTGCTATGCGCGTATTTGAGGTTAAGTCAGGGTGTGCTACCCCGTTCCACTCCCATTGGTGGGAACACGAGGTCTTTGTCCTGTCAGGCGAAGGGATAGTCAAGGGTGAGGGAAAGGAACAGCCAATCGGAGAGGGGACTGTAGTATTCGTTGCACCCGACGAGGAACATTGCTTCGCCAACACCGGTAACGACGTTCTTCACTTCATCTGCGTAATTCCGTTAGCGGATATGGCGGCACCGCAGTAAGGAACTGAACAAAAGTACTGATTGTTCAATTGGCTGGTTTTTCGAACCCGGCTGTCTCCACTCTGAAGCGCTGTCCCAAAGCTGCTGAGGCGAGGTACGCCTCCACTTGCCGTTGCTGTTCAGTGGTGCTCCACCCCAGGAGACGCCCCATCTCTCGGGCCACAGTCTCCACAGCATCCAGTCCTCGACACGAACCTAGGCCCACAGCACTGCGGCGGAGCAGGAAATCGCCCACAGTGAGAGCACCCTCCTCCCCTACGGCGTGCCACACTTGGGATAGGATATCCCGGCAATGAGGACAGATGGGCTGGACCCCCTGGACATCCCGGCGCGCCAAGTCCAGGACCTGAGAGAAGCGTGAACCATAGAGGGCAGCAAGATGCGCTACTGTCTCCATAGTGAGGCCGCTTTCTCGAGCAGCCTGCTCCACCTCTTCCTGCAGCACAGCCGGCGCTCCAGGCAGTGAAGATTCCGCCGTCCTACAGGACGCTCGCACGCCAAGCTTCTGGCACACTATATCCACCACCTCTTGGGCTATGGCACGGTAGCCACTTATCTTGCCTCCCAATACCGAGATGAAGCCGCTTATGCCGTGACTCCGCTCGTGGTCAACCAGCTTGTGCTGGCGGGAGGTATCCGACGCTCTTCCACCCCCGGACTCAGCCAGGGACCGTAAACCAGCGGTGGTATAGAAGATGTCCTCCTTCCGCACAGCAGGAAAGGCATGCCGAACCTCTGTCAACAGGTAGTCCACATCCTCTACCCCGGCATGCACGGTATCCAGGTCCCCAGAGTAGTCAGTATCGGTGGTTCCGATGAGGGAGTAGCCTTGCCAGGGGATTGTGAACAAGAGGCGGCCATCAGCACGGGCAAAGAGAACCACAGCTTGGCGGCAGATCTGAGGGGTTAGTAGGTGAATGCCCTTGGTTCTCCGCACCATGCGCTTTAGGCGGCTGGGGAGCATGCCACACAAACAGTCCACCCAGTGACCG
Source organism: uncultured Dehalococcoidales bacterium (assembly GCA_964569715.1). Taxonomy (GTDB): domain Bacteria; phylum Chloroflexota; class Dehalococcoidia; order Dehalococcoidales; family UBA2162; genus CAZMUD01. The sequence continues at coordinate 11,790 of CAZMUD010000011.1, forward strand.
GCAGCGTTGACAACCATACGAGCTGCCATCTGATAGACCTCCCCTGATAGGACGTCCTCTACCTGCACCCCGCATACAGCGTCACCGGTTCTCACGAACCCGGTGACCTTGGCATGGTTCATTACGGAGGCTCCGTATTCAGCAGCGGAGAGCACATTTTCCAAGCAAAGCCGCTCTACGAAGGGTGCCTGACAGTCATAGTAGAGATAGGAGCCCAGCAGGCTCTCCAATTCTAGGTCTGGCTCCAACTCCAAGGTCTCACGGCGGGAGAGACGGTGGTAGGAGGGAAGGGTCTTATCGAAGGAAAGGAGGTCATAAAGGCGCATACCCAATGCCATGACCACCCGTTCCAAAGGTCGGGTTATGGGTATTAAGAACGGGAGAGGATGCACCAAGTGAGGCGCAATGCCTAGGAGAACCTCTCGTTCCCGCATGTCCTGCCGTACCAAGCGGAACTCCAGCTGCCGCAGGTAGCGCAGGCCCCCATGAATCAGGCGGGAGGAGCGGGAGGTAGTGCCATAGGCAAAATCCTCCTTCTCCAGAAGCAATGTCTTAAGGCCACGGAGGGCTGCATCCCGGGCAATACCTGCCCCGATGATGCCCCCGCCGACCACAATCAAATCAAAAGTCTCCTTGGCAAAGCCGCTAAAGTCTCTCTTCACGCTACTTTTTCCTATCTCAACCTGTGACCCAGCCGCGGGCGCGCTCCACAGCGCGTTTCCAGCCGGTATAGAGGGTCTCCCGCTGGTCGTTGGACATACTCGGCTCATAAGTCTCAGCAGCACGCCACCGCTGGGCGATATCAGCGGTATCTCGCCATAAGCCCACTGCCAAGCCTGCTAGATAGGCAGCTCCAAGAGCGGTGGTCTCGGCCACTGCTGCTAATTGGATAGGCACCCCCAGGATGTCCGCCTGGAACTGCATCAGGAAGGCGTTAGCGGTGCCCCCACCATCCACTCGAAGCAACGGGACTTGGAGGTCGGCTTCGGCACCCATAGCCTCTACGACATCCCGAGCCTGATAGGCTATGGCTTCCAGAGTAGCCCTCGCCAGGTGTGCCCTAGTACTACCCCGGGTGAGTCCGATGATGGTGCCCCGAGCATACATATCCCAGTAAGGAGCACCCAGACCAACAAAGGCTGGAACAAAGTAAACCCCGCCACTGTCAGGGACAGAGCAGGCCAGGGTCTCGCTCTCAGCAGCATCCGCAATCAGTCCCAGACCATCCCGTAGCCACTGAACAGCGGCCCCAGTGATAAAGATACTCCCCTCCATAGCATAGTTCACCCCACCTGACAGTCCCCAGGCTATGGTCGTGACCAGACCTCTCTGGGAGGGAACTGGCCTGCCACCAGTGTTAAGTAGCAGAAAAGAGCCTGTCCCGTAGGTGTTCTTAGCCATACCTACATCATAGCATGCTTGGCCGAAAAGGGCCGCCTGCTGGTCGCCAGCCACAGCACCCAAAGGCACCCGAGAATCTCCCAGAAGGCCAGCAACAGTCTCACCATAAACCTGACTGGAGGGCATCACCTGAGGAAGAACAGCCTCCGGTATATCCAGGATAGCAAGGAGCTCCTTGTCCCATTGAAGGGTATGAATGTTGAACAACATAGTGCGGCAGGCGTTGCTGTAGTCGGTGATATGGACGGCACCACCAGTGAGATTCCAGACGAGCCAGCTATCCACCGTTCCGAAGAGAAGCTCCCCCTGTTGAGCACGGCGTTGCCCATGTGGAATATGGTCCAAAATCCAGCGAAGCTTAGTGGCGGAGAAGTAGGCATCTACGATTAATCCTGTCTTTTCCCTGATAGACTGGCTCATACCCTTTTGCTTCAGCTCCTCGCACAGCGGAGCTGTACGTCGGCACTGCCATACTACGGCGTTACTCACCGGCTCCCCGGTATGGCGGTCCCAAACCACAGTGGTCTCTCGCTGGTTGGTGATGCCCACACCCTTCACCTGAGAGACAGCTACCCCCGCCTTCTGCAGAGCCTCCTGAGCCACTGCCAGAGAGGCGTGGAGAAGCTCCTGCGGGTTGTGCTCTACCCAGCCGGGTTGAGGGTAAATCTGGTGCACCTCCCGGTAGGCGCTGGAGACCACCCGGCCTTCCTCATCGAAGAGGAGAGCGCTACTTCTCGTGGTTCCCTGGTCTATGGCTAGGACATAGTTTTTGCCTAGCATAGTGACCTACCAACGAAGCGATCGGACATCAAGAGTAGTATAACAAACATAAGAAAGGCTAACAACCACCAACGTTCAACAGACTTAAGACTCTTGACACCGACGATTCACATTAAGCAGTCAGAAGTTCCCGCCCACCGCGTGGATAATATCCCTTAACAGAAGCCTGACTCATTACAGAGCCTATCGCTTTTTACCTGCCGGGCACAGACGGAGGCACTCATCGCAGAGAATGGAGCGGCCATCTTCGGTGGTAGGGGTAATGTTGGAGAGACAAAGTGAGGCATCAAGCATACGGTAGGGTTCAAGTATCTTGACCGGGCAGGCATCAATGCATATCGAGCACCTGCTGCAAACCGGGTTCTCTTCCCTGGTCGGAGCTGAACCCATCAGCGACTCCAGAGGAGCATCTGTCCTTATGCCCATAAAGCGAAGCCAGGGGCCGTATTCGGGGTGCAATACCACAGTGCTCTTGCCCCGCTTACCCAGCCCCGCCTGAACCGCCTCCTCCTTCAGGTTGACCTCCCCTTTAAGGGGATAGCCATACTGTCCCACCGGTTTAGCTGAAAAACCCTTGTCACGGATGAAATTGAGCAGTGACTCCAGCCTGGGCCCGACATGCTTTTCAAAGCCATACATCTGGAAAACACCATTCAGATGCCCGAATTCGTCAAGGTTGCGCTGCGACGTTGACTCAAGCCCGAGAATCAGCAGGCTATCACCGCTGGACAGTCGACTGGCACCGACAACATCAAACAGGGTGCCGGCATAATCAGCTATTTGTTGGGCTATAGTCATTCATCTACCCTTCTCAGCATCCTGTCCGACGGGTGTGGCACAGGCATTCTGTCTACCCCTTTTTGTATTCGGCAAAGAGCTTATATGCAGCCTCATATTCCTTAACCATCTCAACCAAGGACTTGGGCTTAAACCGTTTGGTCATAGTATCATAGGTCATGTCAAAGACCCTCTTGGAATACCAGTCATGCACTCCCCGGTGGCAGTTACTACATAATGTTACGGTTGCTGAATCTGGCATCCCAGCCGGCGAGGTGAGCTCCTTAGGAACAATGTGATGTTTCTCTATAGCCTCAAGCTGGTCTCGATATCCGCAAAGCTCACAAGTCTCCTTTCCCATAACATCTCTCCCGATACGCTCTGCAGTTTCGTCGGCACCCTTCCCCACCAGAATACGTTATTTTACAACGTGTAGGGACTTTAATTTTAGTCCTATTCATATAATTGTCAATACCCCTATGCAGAACTTAATCCTAGAGGGATATTACCTGGCAATATTCCATAATAGAAAAGCAACTGCAATGGTAGGCAGCCGTCGGGCTAGCGAGAGCGCCTTCTTCTAAACAGGGGAACAAACCATAACAAAATAATTATGCTGAAGAAGGGAAAGGGTAAGCTTGAGGTTCCGCCAGTGGTTCCGGCGATAGCAACTGCCGGCGCTTCGGTTGGCTTTGTCGGGACCAGTGCCTCCTCAGCTACTTCATATGCCGTCAGCTTAACATTGATAAACTCCTTAGGTATCCAGCCCAAGCCGTTTTTTCTGCCTGTTGCCTCAGCCCAGATCCAACCTGGCTCACCATCCAGCTCAAAAACTGCGGCAGCCCTGTTATAGTCAGGTAGATGAACTAAGGTGGCAGTATGACCGGAACCAACCGCTATCGCCGAGCGGTAACCAGCACCCCTATAGATAACAGCCAGCAGCACCGCACTGTCCTCACAATCTCCGTGAGCAACCCCATCCCGGTCAATTAGAGTCACCAGCTCGTCGGCATTTTGGGCAAACTCGTCATATTTAAACTGGTCTATGTCAGGGGTATATTGCACTCTATCCCGGACGAAACAGAATATTTTTTCTGCCCTCTGCACTTCATCGGGATACTGGTGGGCAAACTGCCTGCCTAAATTGTAGGCCAGGCCAGCATCCTCTCCCATACTCTCGAAGGCTATGACCGGACGGAAACTTGTCTCGGATATTTGATAAAAGCCATCTTCGCCAAAGGCTCTGGTTCGACATATTTGCCAGTCATCAAATACTTCACCGTTTACCTCGTAGAAACCTGCGGATGAGGCAGCTAATGTGTAACTAGTGGTGGCTAACCCGGTTACCAATACTAATACTAAACCTAGTAAGACCTTAATCCTCTTCACAAGACTACTCCCAATATGCTCTTTCATAGTGGTGCTGTTAGTGCGGCGTGGAGTATCAAGCCAAAAAAGATGAGATAGCCAAAGACATAGATGCCTACTGCTACTGGATTTTCGTTGATACTTAGAAATGGTATTTTGGGGGTTAGCTTATTAACGATGTGGAACAGGGCTATCCCAATGAGCAGACTTACCAGAAAGCTTAGGGCTACTAATCCCCAGGCTCTAAAATCAAAAATGTATTTTACTATGGAGCTACCCACCACAGTGTAGGCTGTAGCCGCTCCGTGAATGACCAAACCAACAAGGATGAAAAAGCCCGCAATAAATAACCCGGTGGCAACAGGGCTTTCTCCTATGCGCTGGCGCTGATGAATATAAGGGGTAAGAGCATCTAGCACCCTAACCCCAAGCCATGCCAGGAGAGTGCAGATGAGAGCTAGCAATATGACTTTAGCCAGCCACACCAAAACGACTATCCAGAAAGGGACTACCAAACCTAGCTCATACATAATAACTCCTCCTTTCTATTTTTATACTATCGCATTTTCCGCAGGTAAATCTCCTACCGGGCTGATTTACCCTCTCTTATCCCCCGATATTTTATCACTCAGCGCCGGATTACGAAAGCCATCGCTCAAGGAACCGGATTGACTTGACAAGAACTCGTGGGTGTGGCAGTTTGATAGGGATTAGAGTAGATACATCGAGGGAGGCCTTGGGGTGCATCCTGGTAAGTGGAAATATAGTAAAATCCTTCGCACGCTGGCACTAGCTGTGAGCTTGTCTCTCCTGGTAACATTAGCTATACCAGCGACACCAGCATTGGCACAATCAATCACCCTGTCCCCGCTCTCTGGCTCCATAGGTACCACGGTTACGGTAACAGGAACAGGCTTCTATGGTGGTGACAACGGTTATCTCTATCTCTACTTTGGTGAATATAAGATTAAAAGCATCGAAGTTTCTGAGACTGGCACTTTCACTACCGATTTTTATATCCCTCTTTATGCTACGCCTGGAACATCCTATGAAGTTACCATTCAGGACGAAGATGGCATAACATTAGCAGGAGAGTGGTTTATTGTTGGAACCAAGATTGACTTATACCCCGGTAGGGGCAAGATTAACGAGCGGATTGAAATCCGTGGTCGCTATTTTGATACTGATAAAGAAGTTAGTCTCTACTTCTCTAGTGATAAAGCCAACATAGGTGATAACATCGACCATACGGTTACTGCCTACGAATACATAGGGGAAGTAGATACTAATGCAGATGGTGATTTTGAAACTCTATTCAATTTCCGCATACCCGGTAAACTCACCGACGGTGAAGACAGGGAGGATGTAGACAGCGGTGACTACTATATCTACGCCACCCATTCCCCTGGAGAGAAGCGTATAAAGGCAGCTGCCAAATTTATTGTCCTAGGCGGTGAAATTGAGATACACCCAACCTCTGGCTCCATAGGTACCACGGTTACGGTAACAGGAACGGGCTTCTATAGTGGTGACAACGGTTACCTCTATCTCTACTTTGGTGAATATAAGATTAAAAGCATCGAAGTTTCTGAGACTG
>CAZMUD010000011.1:17812-27007 GCA_964569715.1 uncultured Dehalococcoidales bacterium
CCCCGGTAGGGGCAAGATTAACGAGCGGATTGAAATCCGTGGTCGCTATTTTGATGCTGATAAAGAAGTTAGTCTCTACTTCTCTAGTGATAAAGCCAACATAGATGATAGCATCGGCCAGCAGGTTACTGCCTACGAATACATAGGGAAAGTCGATACTAATGCAGATGGTGATTTTGAAACTCTGTTCAATTTCCGCATACCCGATGAACTCACCGATGGTGAAGACGAGGAGAATGTACACAGCGGTGACTACTATATCTACGCCATTTATCTTACCAGCGGGAAGCCTATAAAGGCAGCGGCTAAATTTGTTGTACTGGGTATTAAGCCAAACCCCGAAGTGGATACAGTAAACAGCGAGGTTGAAATCAGCGGTGAAGGTCTTAGAGAGAATCAAAAAATTACCGTTAAGTATGACGGTAATTTTGTTGCCATAGCCAGTGGTGATAATGAAACCGACAGCGAGGGCCGATTTACCTGCTCCATTATCATCCCAGAAAGCGTTGCTGGTGACCATGCTATAGCTGTCACTGTCGAGCCTGGTAATAGGTACGAGGCTGTGTTCAGTGTGAAACCCAAAGTAAGCATAGTTCCAACCGAGGCAGCTGCAGGTGACGAGGTGAAGGTTAGTGGCGCCGGGTTTGAAGCCCCCTATTACCCGAGTGACTATATAACCATCACCCTTGATGGTGACGAAGTTCTCACTAAGCCTACTTTGATACAAACTAGCCCTCGTGGTAGCTTTAATGGTAGCTTCATCGTACCTCTGGATTCTTCCCGTGCCGGCGACGGCACCATTAAAGTAGAAGCTCGCGATGAGAGCCTCAATACGGCTGAAGCACAACTGACTATTTTAGCTACCTCAGCTGTCCCAGCCGCCCCGGCTGGCATAAGTCTATACCCAACTACCAGTTTGACCTCCCCCGGTCACGTCGGAATGGAGCTTACCGCCAATGGCACCGGGTTCATAGCCAATGCTACGGTTACCATCACTTACGGTAATCACGAGGCTATCACTGCAGCTACAGCCACGACTGATGATAGTGGAAATTTCTCAGCGACCTTTTCTGCACCGCTCAGCCTCGCTGGAGGCCATACTATAACCTGCACCGATAGCATCAATAGTGTAACATCCACCTTTACTATGGAATCAGAAGCACCACCAGTTCCAGTGCCATCGCTACCAGTAGTTGTCACCACCCCAGAGGCGAGGGCGTACTTTGACTGGGAGGATGTTGAAGACCTCAGTGGTGTAACCTATACCTTCCAGGTTGCTTCCGACGCTGATTTCACTACCATAGTGCTGGAAAAGAAGGGACTGACTGATTCGCAATATACTATCACCAAAGAGGCGAAGCTCGAATCAACCACCGAGGAAGCCCCCTACTACTGGAGAATAAAGGCAGTAGATGGTGCCTCCAATGAGAGTGAGTGGACACCCCCTGGGTTATTATATGTTGACCTTCCCCGGACTTCAATACCAAGATGGGATGTCGGTGTATGGGCTCTCGGTATATGTATAGGTATAGGGATTGTTGGATTGCTACTTTTCATCCTTGGCTTCTGGTTGCCAAGAAGAACTGCCTCCCATTAAGATATTTTGATAACCTAACCCTTATACTTCACCTTGTGCCCCATCGGCATTATTCTGGCTTTGGGGGTATTGACAAAGTCTTGGCAAAGGACTAAACTCAAGTGCCACCATACAAGATAGCCTGAAATAATTGTAGTGTCGGTTTAGGAGGCTAATGGGATGGAAGAAGGGCACTAGAATCGCTGTTTAACGGCGGTTGTCGGTGCTCTTCTTTAATTTGAACCATATAACTGCTGAAGCAGTCATAATTCTCACCGAGGAGGACAAGGTAACACCTATCACCTAGCAAGTAGCAGAGCAAAAACTACCAAGGGTAAAGAATGATGGATGAAGCTGAAGCTACCCAGCAGGTTAGCCCGGAAATGGAACAAACGGCTACTCAGAGGGCAAGCGACAGAGCCAGCGCGGCAAGGTGGAACCTCGATATTGCCATATTCTCGTTCGCCGTTTTGATTATCGTCATCATCTTACTGTTTCAGGAGATTAGAATTGAGATTGTGGCGCCAGTTGCCCTCCTTGGATTAGCTATGGTCTGGCTCGTAGGATGGAGGCAGGGAAGGCAACTATATCCGCGTTTCTATGATGAGGAGCTATCAAAACTGAAGCAAGCGCTAAAAAAGACGGGTAAGGAAGCAGCAGAGGAAACGATTGAGGAGAGGGTTCAGAGGGCACTGCGCGAGAGGTGGCGATAGCAACCTTGAACAAAGAAATCATTATAGTAAAATGAGGGTGTCGGTTGACCTAGCATTCTGACACCCTGATTCTTTTCCGAAAAACCCTCAACGGAGGACATTGCTAGCTCTAATGGGCGGTACTGGACTTGAACCAGTGACCTCTGCGATGCAAGGTCCGCGGTTCTTCGGGAACACCGGCGGTGCCACCGGAATCGGCTTTCTCTAACAGGGTAATGAAGTTCTCCAGGTATTCACGGTCCAGTTTCAGCATGCTCCTTCTACCCGCCTCACCAAAATGATCACTCATTCTTCATACATTGTTATGCATAACTACTATGCATGTCCACTTAATTATAAAAGAGACCGATAATAAAAACAACATTGTGCGTCGTCAGCATTTAAGGCACAACATTGTACGTCGCGGCATCCGGCTATTTTATGTCTATGGCATTGCGAGAGAAGTGGTCTTATTTGCTGCCAACGTGGATGCCTACTACATGGATTCTAGAGAGGATTAGGAGATTAGTAAGTAAGTTCGCAAAGTGGTGGATAAACAAGCGTGGCTTCGACAAAAAGATCCTTAAATCTGAGATGCGAGACAGAATGGACACGGCCGTTTTCTGGATAGTGCTTGGGGCTGCTTTCCTAGGGGTTGGCAGCCTTTTAGTTGGGCTCGTGGCTCTAATAGGCTGAAGCCACAGCATTTCTCCTACTCTACTTAACTACCTGTCTTTACTTTGCTTTCATAAGCAAGTATGCCCCCAAATTAGAGCAGGAAGGTAAACTCATGCACTAGGATGTTTTGTTCAGGCAAGCCCCGCTTCTCAGCGTGGCACCCCGCCGAATTGGGAAGATTGCAAAGCTTAGCCTGCGAGTAGTTTTACGCTCATTGGGGGTCTGGCAAGCCCCGTTTCGCGACATAGAGCTTCTAGTAGTCTAATAATTGAAGTACGCCTATTTCTAGCTGCCAATTGTGGCTATTTCAATCAACCGTTCAAGTAACTCATAATCCCGGCATGTAGAGGTATGTTCCGGCGGCACCTCTCCTGTATCTATCTCAGTAGCTCTCTGTAGAAGTTCTTCAATAAAGTGGTCAGGCTTGATTTCAACGCCCCTTACCTTCGGCGTGAACCCCAGCATTAGATTATCCTGTGAACGGCTCAGCAAATCAGGATCCGAAGACAAATCTGTATCTGGATCCAGATATATCAGGCTTAGCGAAGATACCGGGGAAAAGAGCGTTCGGTTTCCTATATAGGCATAGGCATTTAGCTGGACTTCGTACATCGGGAAAAGCCCGCCTTGAGCTGCAGTGAATCTGGAGGTCTTGTAATCCACAATGTGGAAGCTGCTATCGTCCAACTGAAATACCTCATCGGGCACTCCGCGCAGGGTAACACCACTTTCCGGGTCTACAATGCTGAATCTCTGGTAGGATGGTATGTCCATAATATTGGTTACCTCACCAACATTCGGAAACCAATCCGGTAGCTTTCCTTCCTTGCCATAGTAGCTGCGCACGACATTCTTCACGTAGGAATCAATGGAGCTGAATATACCCGGCATTGGTATCTGGAAAGGCAGCCTGTCACATTTCAGTCTTATCCAGAAGCAACGGGGGCAGAAGTTCGGCATGGCAAGACTCCCTAATGTGCCTGCCGAGATAACCAATGACATTTGCGCTCTCCTCTACTTAAACCTATTATAAAGGCATAGGTGCTGATTTACCAATAAATTTAGCCTTGGCAAACTAGGTTGGCAGTCCAGTTGGCAGAGTTGGCAGCATCTACTTGTTGCCAACCCCATATAGTTGGCAGATGTTTCAACCTACCCAGACCCAATTGTCAGGATGTGCGGTAGAGACGAACTTTCAGTCGACCCAATGCGCTCAGTTGCTAACATTTTTGCTAACGCACTGTTTAGCATGTCCTGACACTTGACGATACAAAGAGATACGAACAGGTGCCCATCAATAGAACAGGACAGCACTCTTTGACACTAGAAGGCACCGGGTGGTAGATAAGACCTGTATCTTTTAATCAGGGTGTCACAGGTTCGAGACCTGTACGGCCTACTAAAGCTGGAAGGCCAGCCCTGCCGGGGGTTTTTAAAGGAATCAGGGTGTCAAGACACCAGGTCAACCGACACCCTGATTTTATTATTTGAAGGAGGGGGGAGCCAATGAATTACCAGACCATTATTCTGGGGAAAAAAGAAAACATTGCTATTATGACTCTCAACCGTCCGGAAAGACTAAGCGCCATTAGCCCTCAGATGGCTCAGGAGCTTTTATCAGCCCTCAATGATGTGGACGAAGGGGTTGTTACTGCCTTCCGCGAAAAGAGACAGGCTGCCTTTCAGGGAAGATGAGAATGGCGATGCTTAGGTGGAGAGCTAGCGAGCAATGGTTATTGACAGTTCCATAAATAAAGGCTAAACTTAAGTCTAAATACGTATAAGTGAGCTCAAACAGATTATGGTTTGGGAGCTGAGGCGATGAGATAAGGGCACTAGACCGCTGTCTAGGATAATGGTGGGTGGTGCTCTTTTTGGTTTCAGGCAAATTAGGCCAAGTCGGGGAGTGATGTGCGTGCCTACATAATCAGAAGATTACTGCTCATTATACCCACTATATTCCTGGCGAGCCTAATAGTCTTCTTCATCATACGCCTCATTCCAGGCGATGTAATAGACCTGATGCTAGCTGAGGTGGTGGGGGCGGCCGATTTGACCAGAGCTGATATTGAGAGTGCCCTGGGGATGGATGTGCCCGTCCATATCCAGTACATGCGCTGGATAGGGAGTATTATTCTGCATGGCGACCTGGGGACTTCATTGTGGAAAGCCACACCCGTAACCGAGGAGTTACTGGCTAGAATTCCGGTAACCCTTGAGCTTGGCTTCCTGGCGCTGGTAACAGCCTTAGTAATATCCTTCCCCATAGGTGTATATTCAGCAATACGGCAGGATACCGGGGGTGACTATATAGGCCGCTCCCTTGCTATACTCTGTATCTCTGTTCCCGGCTTCTGGATAGGGACTATGATAATGATCTTCCCGGCACTCTGGTGGGGCTGGTCGCCACCAATAATGTTGATTCCTTTTACTGAGGACCCGTTAGGAAATCTGCAGATGTTCATAATCCCGGCTGTCGTTATGGGCATGCTTCTCTCTGGAGTGAACATGAGGATGATGCGAACCATGATGCTGGAGGTGCTGAGGCAGGATTACATCAGGACTGCCTGGTCAAAGGGACTCATGGAAAGGGTAGTCGTCATGAGGCATGCCCTGAAGAATGCACTAATCCCGGTAATCACCATAATAGGACTTCAGGTGCCCATCTTGGTTGGAGGCGCGGTTGTTATGGAGCAGATATTTTGCCTGCCCGGAATAGGCCGTCTTATGCTGCAGGCTATCGTTCAGAGAGACTATCCCGTAGTTAGTGGAGTAATGCTTTTTTTTGCCAGCGGCATATTACTAATCAATCTGGTTGTTGACCTTACCTACGGCTTTTTGGACCCCAGGATTCGCTATAGATAGTGGGAGAAAGCAGAAAAATGGATGACATTGCCAGAGATGCATCTCCAGCAGTGGCGAGGGAGCCAAAGAGGCACTCCTTCCTGGTTGACTTGTTTATAAGGCTGGTCAAGGAGAAGCCGCTGGGTACTATAGGTGGGGTTATAGTCCTGATACTACTGCTCACTGGTATTTTTGCCGACCTTATAGCTCCCTATGGATTTAATGAAAGCTTGGGAGCTTACAGAGCTCCGCCGTCACCCGAGTATGTCCTGGGGACGGACAACCTGGGGCGAGATATGCTCAGCCGAGTTATCTTCGGGGCTCGTATTTCGGTGATTATAGGCTTGGCGGCTAGTTCCCTTTCGTTGCTTGTCTCTACAATTATAGGCATTCTTTGTGGGTATAAAGGCGGTAAATTCGACCTGACGGTGCAGCGGTTTGTTGATGCCTGGATGTGCTTTCCGGCATTGGTCATTCTCATAGTTATAGTCTCTCTTACCGGGCCAGGTATAGGGCAGATAATTATTGTTTTAGGGGTGCAATTCGGCATCGCCGGTTCAAGGGTAGTAAGAGGCGCTGTTATCGGCATCAAAGAGAATACGTATGTGGAGGCGGCAAGAGCTATTGGTGCTCCAACCGGGAGAATACTTATGCGGCATATCCTGCCCAATATTATGGCTCCCTTAATTATCCTGTTTACCACGCGCATGCCAGCCATAATTCTAGCTGAGGCCACCCTAAGCTTCCTGGGCTACGGTATTCCACCCCCAGCTCCTAGCTGGGGAGGTATGCTTAGTGGCCCCGGGCGCGCTAACATGCTCATAGCTCCCTGGATGGCGATATGGCCTGGACTTGCCCTGAGTATTGTGGTCTATGGGATAAATATGTTCGGCGATGCACTGAGAGACTTACTGGACCCAAGACTGAGAGGCGGCGTGGGACGCTATGGAGTAAAGAAGACAAAAGAAGCAACAATGAAAGGTGATACTAGTGCTGCTAAAGGGTTGACAAAACAGTAAAAAATAGACTATGAGATAAGAAGTGAAATCTTTTGAGATGAGGAGGGACAAGGTGTGAGATTAAATGAGATTTACCGAAACCATTGCTCAATAGAAAATGAAAGGAGGTGAAGGAATGAAAAGGAAAATTGTATGGTTGGTGGTGAGTTGCTTGATGGTAGCTGCCCTGGTGCTGGCATCTTGTGCTCCGGCAGTAGTAGAGGAAGAAGAAGAGAAGGAGGGGGAGGAGGTGGTAGAAGAAGAGGTGGCACCGGTAGTGAAAGAGCCACAATATGGCGGGACACTTACGGTTGTGAGATATACAGAGCCTATGACATGGGACCCGGCTAATATTGACTGGCAGCACAATGATATTGCCGCCCCCTATGCCGAAACGCTATTAGTTGGCGACCTGCAGAAGGGACCGAGAGGCACCAACGAGTGGGCATTTCATGCACAGTCATTCGTTCCCCCTCATATTCAAAAAGGCCAACTGGTTGAAAGCTGGGAGTTTACCGACTCCAAAACCCTGACCTTCAAAGTACGCCAGGGGGTTTACTGGCAGGACAAGCCGGGCGTAATGGATGCCAGAGAACTGACTGCCGACGACCTGGTGTATCACTTTACCCGTCAACTAGAGGCCCCCAAGGAGTACCTCCTTAAACCCTTTGTAGACCACTTTTCTGCCCCGGACAAATATACATTTGTCGTCCATTTAAAGGGATTCCACGCCAATTGGGCTTACCGACTGGGCTGGGGGTACTTCTGCGTGGTGGCTTCCACCCCCGAATTTGTGGCGGCTGGTCCCGCTGACTGGAGAAATGCTGTCGGCACGGGACCATTTATGCTGGCCGATTATGTAGCCGGCAGTTCTGTGACCTACGAAAAGAACCCTAACTACTGGGGCACCACGGTCATTAACGGGAAGGAATACAAAGTACCCTTTGTCGACAAGCTGGTCAGACCCATCATACTCGATGAATCTACCCGCCTGGCCGCCCTGCGGACTGCTAAGGTTGACTATGACTATGCGGTTAGCTGGAAATACAAGGAGAGTTTAGAAGAGACCAACCCTGAGCTTAACAGATTTCGCTGGCTAAGCTCGAGTCCTCTGAGCCTGGCTCTGAGAGTGGACACGCCACCATTAGATGACCAAAGTGTACGATATGCGCTGAGTATGGCCATCGACCGGGAGGCTATGAATGAGGCACTCTTGGGTGGTGAGGGGGAAATGCTGGAATTTCCGTTCGCTTCCTACTGGGGCGAGCAGTACTATACCCCGATAGAAAAGCTTCCCGAGGCAACCCAGGAGCAGTTTGAGTATAACCCGGAAAGGGCAAAACAGTTCCTGACTGAAGCCGGTTACCCCGATGGCTTCAAGCTGGAAATAGTATATACCTCCACCGGAACCACCTCTGGTGACTATTGTTCCATGATAGCTGACTTCTGGAGTAAGATTGGCGTTGAGGCGGAGCTAAAGCCCCTGGAGTATGCTGCCTACTATGGTACCATGGTGGCGAGGAGGTACAAGGACGCCTATCTGCTTACGAAAGACCCCGGCAACCCGCTGTCCACCATGCGCGGGTTGGGGGGGACAGGTGAGCGGTGGAATGTGTCAATGCATACCGATGCTTGGTTTGATGAAACGCTGACAAATGTGTTCAGTGAGACGGACGATACCAAGGTAGCCGAGATAACGAAGGAGATGAATGTTTACCTCCTTGGCACGTGTTCCACTATCCAGTTGCCAACGGGCTATGTTTACATGTATTCCTGGCCGTGGGTAAAGAACTGGTATGGTGAAGTGTTTGTGGCAGCCTATACTGGTAGCCCCATATATGCTAGCATCTGGATTGACCAGGACCTGAGAGAAGAAATGACGGGAAGAAGATAAGCATTAGCAAGGAAGCCCCCATAGAGTTTACCAGCAGGGTGAAGATAAAATATGGGGGCTACTTGCTTTCATATAGTTGTTAGGTATCAGCGCAAGAAGAAGCCCTATCTAGCACCGCACAGCTTAAGGCTTTAAGAGAGCATGCTGTTAGTGATGACCGTGGCTAGCCGGAAACAACCTCCCGTGGACGCTATCCGTAGAGATGTGGCGCTGCTAATCTGTGCTGCGCTTCAGCAGGATAACCGTGGCAAGTGGTATACCTTGGCTGGGTTGCAATGCTGGGGTTGCATGAAATTCTCCAAAGGTGACCCAGCTAAAATGTGTCTGAGCAGGCGAGAGGGTTATCGCAGCTGCAGAGTCAGCTAGAGGCTTGTAGGAAGCTGGCTCATGACCACGGTTATGAGGTCAGGGAGGAACACATTATCCAAGAGGTGTAAGAGTGGTAGAGGCACACAAAGCGTCATTAAGTGCAATGCCTTTGAATACTAAGACAATATAGACAGTCTTTCTATC
>CAZMUD010000012.1:0-26164 GCA_964569715.1 uncultured Dehalococcoidales bacterium
AGCGAGAGAAGAACATGGGAATAAAAGCTCTAGCCACATACGAGCTCACCCTCAAGGACTGTCGCATACCCAAAGAGAATCGCCTAGGTGGTGAGAAGGGGTGTGATTTTAACCGAATCATGAACTACTCACGAGTGGCTCTCTCAGCAATGGCTGTAGGGGTAGCCAGGGCAGCTTTTGAGTATTCACGAGACTATGCTAAAGAGCGTTACGCTTTCGGCGAGCCTATTGCCTCTCGCCAAGCCATCGCTTTCATGCTGGCAGAAATGGCTATTGAAGTCGACGCTACGAGATTTATGACATGGGAGGCCGCCTGGAAATTAGACCGGAAGGAAGATACCACCAAAGAGGCTTCCCTGGTGAAAATGTATGCTGATGATATGGTGGTAATGGTGACCGACCGCGCTGTCCAGATATTGGGCGGACACGGTTATATTCGTGAGTACCCGGTTGAGCTATGGCTGAGGAACGGTCGTGGATTTGCCACCTTCAGTGGCATGGCTATCATATAAGAGGAGGTATAGCATTATGATCGATTTTGGACTCACACCCGAAGAGGAAGCTGCGATGAAGAGAGCTCACGAGAATGCAGAGAAGCTGTTGCGTCCAATAGCCCGTTACTATGATGAACATGAGCATGAGAATCCTCAAGACCTCATTGACACAATGTGGAAGAAAAGAGGAGAGGGTGGTGGGCTCGCTCTGGGCGTGGTTGGAGTGCTTGTCGCTGAGGAGAGTTGCTGGGGCGATGCTGGTCTTATGTTAGGCAATCCTGGACCAGGTCTAGGAGGTGCTGCTGTCATGGCAACAGGGTCACCAGAGCAGGGAGAGCGCTTCCTCAAGCGCTTCAATGAGGAGAAGCCCGTATGGGGTGCTATGGCTATAACGGAGGCTGGCTGCGGCTCAGACACCGCTGCCATCACTGCCACCGCAGCGCAGGACGGCGACGAGTGGGTGCTCAATGGCGAGAAAATCTTCATAACCGCAGGTAAAAGGTCCATAGAGGATTCTGATGGATTTGTGGTAGTTTGGGCTACTGTTGACAAATCGGCGGGACGAGCCGGCATGAAGGCATTTGTGGTAGAAGCAGGAACTCCAGGGATGAAATTGGAGAAGGTGGAGGACAAGCTGGGAATCAGAGCCAGTGACACAGCCACCATCGTTTTCGAAGATTGCCGCATCCCCTACGACAACATACTGGGTAGCCCTGAAGTTAGAAAGATAGACAAGACCAAGACCGAAGGCTTCAAGAGGGCAATGGCTACCTTCGATGCCACCCGACCCCTTATTGCCGCTATGGCCTTGGGTGTTGGGCGCGCTGCCCTGGATTTCATCAAGGAAGCCTTCGAGAAGGAAGGCATCGAAATACGCTACGGCTTACCCCACCATAAGCTAATCGCCATCGAACGCGATGTCATGGATATGGAAGCCAATTACAAGGCAGCCAAGATGCTGACACTACGAGCAGCGTGGATGATGGGTCAGTTCCAGCCCAATAATCTGGAAGCCTCGATGGCCAAGGCTAAAGCAGGGCTTGCCGTCACCAAGATTACTCAGAAAGCGGTCGAGCTTATGGGACCGCTAGGCTATTCCAGAAAGTACCTCTTAGAGAAATGGATGCGCGACGCCAAGATTAATGACCTCTTCGAGGGCACTGGCCAGATTAACATGCTTATTGTGGCACGAAGAACCCTTGGCTTTTCCAGAGACCAACTTAAATAAATGCTGAGCGAAGGTCGGCATACCGGGAGAAAGCCAGCTTTCTTTATGTCAACCAATAATATAAAATATATAAATATTAAGGAGGTTAGCAAAGTGGAACAAATTAGAGAAGCGGTTATAGTAGACTATCTACGCACTCCATTCTCAAGGTCGAGGCCAAGGGAGCCAGAGAGAGATGTGTTTAACAGCTTGAGAATGGATGATGCTGCCGCAATGTTGATAAAGGAGCTTGTTAAAAGAACGAAGATTAAGCCAGAAGAAATTAATGACGTGCTAACCGGAACGGCAATGCCCTTGCGTGAGCAGTGGCTATATGGCGGAAGGAGTATTGTATTCCTGGCAGAATTGCCAGTTAATGTTCCAGCACAAGGGATTGACCGACAATGTGCATCTTCAATGTCAACCATACACCAGGGCGCCATGGAAATAATGCTCGGATATTCGGACATTGTTATCTCTTGTGGAATCGAACACATGACCCACATCCCAGCGCTGGGCGGGGGCGACCGAGGCCAAGTGCCTGTGGAGCCAAACACTAAATTAATCACAGACGAAGCCTATAAGAAATACGATTTTATGACAGCCGCCAATATGGGCCTTACCGCAGAAAAATTGTTTGCACAGACAGATTTCACCAGAGAAGATATGGATAAGTGGTCACTTAGAAGCCATCAAATGGCAGCGAAGGCACTTCAGGAGGGTTTCTTCAAGGGTGAAATAATGCCCACCGAAGTAACAATGGCTGACGGCACGAAGCAAGTTATTGACCAAGACCAGAGTATCAGAGCAAACACCAACATGGAATCTCTAGCCCAGTTGCGTCCCTCATTTAAGGAAGATGGACAGGTAACTCCGGGTAACTCTTCACCTCTAAATGCTGGGGCAACAGCGATGATTTTAATGTCAAAAGAAAAGGCAAAGGAGTATGGGCTTAAACCTCTAGCTAAGATTGTGTCCATGGGGTGGGCTGGCGTAGAGCCGAGTATTATGGGGCTAGGGCCAATCCCGGCAAGCAGGATGGCTCTCGAGCATGCCGGTCTGGAGGTTAAAGATATTGATTTCTGGGAGATAAATGAGGCGTTTGCTATCGTAACCATTAACGCAATAAAAGAGTTAGGTATCGACCCTGAAAAAGTCAATGTAAAGGGAGGAGCCGTCGCACTTGGCCATCCGCTTGGCGCCACTGGAACCAGGCTCGTCGGGACATTAGCCCGAATACTGAGTACAGAAGGCGGAACCCTTGGACTGGCAACTCCGTGCGTCGGAGGTGGACAAGGAGCAGCCACCATTCTTGAAAGGGTGAAGGACTAAGCGGGTATGTAGTCTGCGAAAGTGGGACATTTTGAGAAACTTGTAGACTCAGAGGGCAAACGTTTTCAGCACTTCCCAAACGCTGAAATCAGCTTTTGTCCATCGCCAGCTAAACTGGATGATGAGCTAGGCTATCAGCGACACGAATATCGCTCCACCAATACCATTGCCCGCAATTAAGAAGGAGAGGGCATACCCCCTTTTTCTTATAAACCATTCGGCCACTACTGCCTGGGTGGCATGGATATAGCCCAGGTTATAACCCAGGGACAGGAAAAGCCCAAAAATAAGGTAAAGGCTCCAAGGGCTGTTGACTAACCATAGTGTAATAAATCCGGCACCAGCTGTCGTCACGCCAAGATGCTAGCCTCTCCTTAAGAATTGGTGTTTAGTGGCATCAAGTGGTATATTTACAAAGATGAATTGGGCACAAGTTCTGTTTAATTCCTGCGTCACCGGTAGCCTGTATCTGATTTCTGCGGTGGGTCTTACTCTTACTTACGGTCTTTCCCGTTTCCCGAATTTTGCCCATGCCGAATTTATGGCTTTGGGTGCCTATGTGGGATACTGGGTTACTGAGCAACTTGGCTTGGGATTTCCCTTTACCTTTATTGCTGCTTTCCTAGCTTCGGGAGTATTGGGGTTTCTAAGCTACAAAGGAATATTTCAGCCACTAGCCAAGCGTGGAGCGACTATAATCCACCTGATGATAGCCTCAATAGCTCTGGGTTTTATAGTCAGACACTCCATTGGGGAAATATGGAGCTGGGCACCCCTCTTCTTCAGGGTGGCCTGGTCTTCTTTTGATGTGGGAATGTTGAGGGTTACCGATATTTGGCTATGGCTCATCCTGGCTGCTGTAGCCACGGGGGTAATTATGCACTTCCTGTTGGTCAAAACTAAAATAGGTAAAGCCATCAGGGCAACCTCCAGTAATCCAGAGCTTGCCTTAGCCTCTGGCATCAATATTAACCGGGTGACCCTAACCACTTGGTTTACCGGCGCTGCCTTGGCTGGCATTGCCGGGCTATTCAGAGCCGCTGGAACTAGGCTCTCTCCGCTACTCGGTTGGGATATTCTTTTGCCCACCTTCGCTGTCACCATACTGGGTGGAATTGGTAGCTTTTACGGGGCAATTGCTGCTGCCTTTATCATTGGCCTGATTGAAAATGTAGGGGTAGTAATCCTGGTTAACCTGGGACTATCTACGGAATATCGCATGGCAATAGCCTTTGGGATTTTAATCTTGACCCTACTTATAAGACCTCAAGGGCTAACTAGAATGTTTAGAGGGACTTAATTTGGATCCGCTTATCTATATTCTGGACCTTGTAGTTTTTATCGGCATTTTTGCCATAGTAGCTCTGAGCCTGAATCTGGAATATGGTTTTACCGGCTTGGGAAACTTCGGCAAAGTAGCCTTCTTCCTTATCGGTGCTTATACTTATGCACTCCTGATAGAAACCGGGCTTTCCTTTGTCCTCTGTCTTATTATCGCGGCACTACTCTCAGGGTTAATTGGCTCTCTCATTTCCCTGCCTGCCTTGAGATTAAGAGAGGACTACCTGGCAATAGTAACTCTAGCCTTTGGGGAAATTATAAGAATCGTAGTTAAGGCAGAGCATTGGATTGCTCACGGGGTCTGGGGAATTAGCGTCCCGCCAGCTATCTTTTGGCAGGGAGCCTCCTTCCGAATGATAATTGTGACTCATATCGGCTTAATCTTTCTCTGCCTGCTCATCTGTTTCATCCTTGTCCAACTGCTAACCAACTCGCCCTACGGCAGAATAATCCGGGCAATAAGAGAGGATGAGATAGCCGCCGCTACACTAGGCAAGAACAGGCTCGAATACAAAGCCCAGGTATTCATGATGGGGTCAGCCATAGCTGGACTTGGTGGTGCCCTTTTTGCCCAATATATCGGGTATATTGAACCATATATGTTCCTGCCTATGCTTACCTTTACCGTATGGATAATGGTCCTTTTGGGAGGACCGGCTAACAACTGGGGGGTATTGCTCGGGGCTACCCTGGTGCAACTCTTCGACCGAGGGACAAAGATGGTCAAGGATTACCTCTTTGTGCCCGTTGACCCAAATAATTTACAATATATACTGCTAGGCATTCTAATCATATTTATCTTGCTTTACCGACCAGGTGGTTTATTAAAGGAGAGTCAGGTCAAGACAAAAGCATTGGAGAAGGCTGCACAGTGGAAGAGGCACTCTTAAGAATAAGAGATATTACTAAAAACTTTGGTGGGCTCCACGCGGTGGATGGGGTAAGTATAGATGTGGGCACGGAGAGTACTGTCGGACTGGTAGGCCCCAACGGCAGTGGCAAGACCACACTATTTAATGTTATCTTTGGTCTTCACAGGGCTGACCATGGCAGTGTCTACTTCAATGACGAGCGCATAGACCACCTAGCTCCCCACCAGGTCTTTGCCAAAGGGATGGCTAACGCCTTTCAACTTCCCCGCCTTTTCCACCAGCTAACCACACTGGATAACATGCTCCTGGCAGCCCGGAACCATAAGGGTGATAGCCTCCTGAATAGCCTTTTCCTGAGGACAGGGTGGCAGCATCAAGAGGAAGAGTTCGCCGAGAAGGCAATGGAAATCCTTGAACTCCTGGAACTAGCTCATTTGAACCTCTCCCTCGCTGGCGAATTATCCGGTGGGCAAAGGAAGTTACTGGAAATAGGCAGAGCCCTTATGGCTGACCCGGTGTTATTACTGCTGGATGAGCCAGCATCTGGTGTCAATCCCATTCTGGGGAGAAAAATCTTTGAGAAAATTGAACACTTCCGGCAGAAGGGGACGAGCTTCTTTATTATCGAACACAGGTTGGAGATATTGATGGAGTTCGCCAATTGGATTTACGTTATGGACAAAGGGAAGATAGTTATTGACGGGAAACCAGAAGAGGTGGTAAACAGCCCTACCTTCTACGATGTTTATATGGGAGAGGAATAAATGGCACCGATTCTAGCTATGGAAAATATTGATGCCGGTTATGGCGATGTCACCATTGTTCATAATGTTTCCCTTAAAGTAGATGAAGGTGAAACAGTGGCTCTTGTCGGCCCCAATGGTAGTGGAAAATCGACCCTAATTAAGAGCCTGCTTGGCTTTGCCAAGCTTTTCAAGGGTCGGTTTATTTATCAAGGACAAGATATTACTGGCATAACTTCAGACCGAGCAGTGAGTCTGGGGATAGGTTATGTGCCACAAAATAACAATGTTTTCACCAACCTCACCATCAATGAGAACCTGGAAATGGGAGCCTATATCAGGCGAGATGGGGCATCAATCAAAACCGATATAGCCGATGTCTATCAGATGTTTCCTGAACTGGAAGCAAGGAAAAAGGTATGGGCGGGAACTCTCAGTGGTGGGGAGAGGCAAATGCTGGCCATAGCCAGGGCGATGATGGCTAGCCCGAAGGTTCTGCTGCTTGATGAACCCTTAGCCTCACTCTCGCCCAAAGCTATCGCTGCCATCCTGTCAAAAACAGAGAGGGTAAGAGAACTTGGAACTGCCATAGTGATAATTGAGCAAAATGTCAAAAAAGCTCTAGACTCTTCACAACGAGGTTACATCCTTGTTGACGGTGTCTGTGTTATGGAGGGTGATTCTGCCTCTATTCTCTCTGATGACACTGCCAAACGCCGCTATTTAGGATTTAAATCCTAAAGATATTGACAGCTATCAAATCCTTGCTGTAATATCAGAGAAGTCTATTTGAAAGGAGGGAAACAGGAAATATATTATGACCAAGAAAGCGTTTTTGGCGTTTGCCGCTCTGTTGCTGCTTTTGCCAGCAGTGGCTTGCGGACCAGCACCAGCCGAAGAAATCAGGATAGGGGCGGTAATGGATATCACCGGTCCTCTGGCTGGCATAGGGAGCATCATCAGAGATGGCGCCGTACTGGCGGTCAAGCAAATCAATGAGGCTGGTGGGATAAATGGTGCGCAAGTAAAGTTAATAGTGGAGGACGGAGCTACTGACACGACGAAGGGATTTGAGGCAGTTAAGAAGCTGGTGGAGGTGAACGGTTGTAAGGTGATTATCGGTCCTATGATTAGCCCGGCAGTAATAGCCTCTGGTCCCTACGTAGCTGAAAGAGGGGTGGTAATTGTCTCACCTTCAGCTACTTCACCTGAAATTACAGACCAGGACTGGCGCCAGTTTGTCTTCCGTACCTGCACCAGTGACATTCTTCAGGGCGAGGCAATGACCCAGCTTATCCTAGAGGGAGGCTATAAGAGGGTCGCTACCCTTGTCGTTGATAACACTTATGGTGCCGGTATCGAGCAGGTAGTCACGGAAAAGCTGGCTGGTAAGGCGGAAATTGTAGCCACTATAAAATATGACCTGGCAAAGTTAGATTACCTTACCGAGCTGCAAATTATCAAAGACAAGAATCCCGATGCCATCGTCCATGTTGGCTATCATGATGATGCCCAGATAGTGTATAAGCAAGCCCTTCAGCTAGGGCTAGACAATGTCAAGTGGATAGCCGCTGAGGGTGTCTACTCCGATTATACACTGGAGATGCCCGAAGCTGCTGAGTTTATGGAAAAGGCAGTCATCGGCACCAGTCCTATTGCTCCAGAAGGCTTAACTGCCTTTGATGAACTTGCCGCTGCTTACGAAGCTGAATTTGGCATTCCTCCAGGGGTCTACGTTGATACCGTTTATGATGCTACTAACATGGTGCTCCAGGCTATAGAACAGGTCGGCTATGATGGGGTCAAGATAAGTGAGGCGTTACTAAAGATAGGACAGAACTACCATGGCGCCAGTGGCACCGTAACCTTCAGCCCAGTAGGTGACCGGGTATCGGGTGACTTTGAGGTGTGGAAGGTCGTCAAAGACGGAGATACCTACAAGTACGAAAGGATGAAAATCATCTCCCTATAGCCAATGGCTAATTCTAAACAGGGGGGCTTGGAGCTTGTGCCAGTCCCCCTGTTTTAGTTTGGTTTAGAGCCAAAGCTTCAGGAAGGACAAGCAAATGGAAGTCCCCGAATAGGATTCGAATTCCCTTTTGTGCGGAAATCAATGGATTGCTTATAGTGCGCCTTGCAGAAGCGTTGTAGTATCCTGGACACCCTGAATACTGCGGACCTCGCTGACGATTGTCCTAGCCAGCTCAAAAAGGGACTTGGCTTCGGCTATAGCTATTGCGTCCCACTGTCCGAACACTAGGTTTACATCTGTGACCCCTTGGGTGGCACGAATCTGGGAGAGCGCATCCGATTCCAATCCTGGTACCAGCTTGATGAGAATGTAGCCCTTCACCATTTAGCGACATTATACTCCCTGTCAACAACATTGGCAAGCAAATAAAATACCCAGCAACTGATGTGATGGGATTGGCATAGGCATAGGGTTAGAGCAGTATCCTCTCTCTGTAGCCAGCTTCGGCTACATGATGACCTCATTCCTGCGGAGGTCGGCCACTTCAGCCTGGCTGAGGCCGAGGAGTTCCCGCAACACATAGTCATTATGCTCTCCCAGCAACGGAGCGCGTTCCACAGCCATCTCACAGTCACTCATCTTCCAGGGAACCCCCACCAATTCCAGCTCACCTACCTCGGGATGCTCGACGGTCACAAAGGCGTGGCGAGCCCGGAGATGCGGGTCCGCATAGAGGTCTCTGGCATCCCGCGACGGCGCTGCAGCCAAACCAGCCTGGCAGAACTCGTTCACCATCCAGTCACGGTCCCGCGCCCGAGTCCACTCTTCGATGACCTGGTCCAATTCCGACTCGTTCTTCTTGCGAGATGCCATACTGGCGAAGCGAGGGTCCTCAGCTAACTCAGGCTTACCTATGACTCCGGTAAGAGTGGCAAACTCCTCATCAGAATGTACCTCCAGGGCCAGCCAGCGGTCTACTCCCCAACACTGGTATACATTGTGGGGAGCGTATTTCGGGTGGGCATTACCCATTCGCTCGGGAATCTGCGAGTTCATCTCATAGCCCAGCAGCAAATCGCCAATAAAGGAACTCACGCCTTCACACTGCGAGTAATCGATAAACTGCCCCTCCCCCGTCTGCATGCGGTGATACAGAGCTGCCAGAGCAGCATAGGCTGTGGTGGTAGCATTCATAATATCTGTATCGCCAAGGCTGTGGCAAGGAGCATCGTCGGCATAGCCCGTAATGTAGGCTCCTCCGCCGATGGCATGATGAATAGTGGCATACCCTGCATAGTCCTTCTCAGGCCCCTTCTGCCCTCGGCTGGAAGATGAAACTACGATGATGTCGGGGCGTATCTGCCGCAGTTCCTCGTAACCCAGGCCTAATCTTACCATCGAGCCCGGACGCAGGTTGTCAACGACGATATCGCTCATTACTGCCAGCTGCTTCGCCAGCTGTACACCTTCGAGCTTGGTGAGGTCAAGAGTTACACTCTTTTTACTCATATTGACGGAATTAAATGCCATCCCCTGATTGGGCGGCACTTCCTGTGGAGCAGCGTCGGGCAGCGGCCACACCACAATATGGCGCATGAGGTCTGTTCGTTTGTGGCCTTCTACCTTAATTACCTCGGCACCGAGAGCGGCTAGAAGCATGGCGCTATACGGCCCGGCCCACACCCAGCTAAAATCAACCACTCTCACACCTTGCAAAGGAAGCACGTTATTTTCCACCTTTATTCTCCTTTCGGCTATACCGCCCCCAGGTGCTGAAGACGCTCAAGCTCTTCTAATGAGTACCCCAGACTGTCGCAATATACCTCCCGGTTGTGCTGACCCAGCAGTGGAGCCGGTCTCCTGACCTGTGCCGGTGTAGCCGACATCTTGTATGGCCAGCCGGCGTATCTATGCTTGCCAGCCTCTGGGTGCTCTACCTCAACGAAGTAACCCCTGGCAGCGTATTGCTTGTTGGTCACCACATCTTTGGCAGAATTGATTGGCCCCATGGCAATGCCCATCTTGGCACCCTTGTGATGCACATCGTCCTTTCGCTGCTGCAACATCCACTCATCCATCATCGGTGCTACATCCATCAAGTGATGTACCCGGTAAGCCAGAGAGTCCCACCCTGCAGCCGCAGCCCATTCGGGGTTTCCCATCAACTCTATCAAAGCTCTGAAATGGTGGTTTTCGATGGCACCAACAACGATATAACCATCACTGGTCTTCATTCTCCCCATTGCTGGAGGTCGGTCAGGAACGCGACTCCACCGTGTACCGTGGTAGCGAGTGCCTGCTACATTCACTCGCACCAAGGCGAGGATTACCTCCTGGAGCGAGATGTCGATTAGTCGCCCACGGCCTGTTTTCATTCGGCCCAGCAACGTAGCCAGGGTGGCAAGGGCAGCAGTAACCCCGCCGTGATAGCCCACGGCATAGCCCCCCATCTTTACCGGGGCGCGGCTTACATCAACCGAACGGGTCGGTAGTAAATTACCCAAACCGGCGGCATGCATGATAGCCAGTTCATCCCCCTTTACATCAGCTCGCGGACCGGTGCGACCATATGGAGTGATAGATGTATAAACGAGCGCTGGGTTCAGCTTATGCATCGCCTCCCAACTCAATCCAAGGTTTCCCAGACACTGAGGAGGGTGGTTGTCGATGAGAACATCTGCCCATCTGAGAAGTCGCTTAAACACATCAAGACCTTCCGCTTTATCCAGGTTCAGTGTTACCCCCCGCTTGCTGGTGTTGTTGTAGAGGAACAGCGCACTGTGCTCGGGGCATGGCCCGCTCTTCGGGAAAGGCCCACACTGACGTGACGAATCGCCTTCAGGCGGCTCTACCTTGATTACATCGGCTCCCATATCCGCCAGTAGCTTGCCGCAGTAGGGACCAGAAACCATCGTGGCCAACTCGACAACCTTGATACCACTGAGAGCATCTCCAGCCATTAGTATTCACCTCCGTGGACAATCTTTGCCTGACCTGATTTCGCTTCGTAGCTGTAGAAGTCAGACAAGCAAGCAGCAGTCACACTCTTTGAACCGGGATTTGCCATCTCAACTGGTGATGTGGTGTTTCTCACTCTTACCGCTTTCAAGACTAATAATAATGCCTATTGCATCTAGCCGTCAAGCCTGCTTGGAGCGCCGTCCAAGCAGGAGATATCTAGGGCTATTAATCAACAGAAGCCAGCCTTATTATCATTGGCGCTGGTCTGGCAGGCTTAATGGTGCTTGACGTCAAGTCAAGGAAAGTGTATGATTTGGCAACAAAAGATGGCTGAAGTAGCGGTAACAATAGATGGTACTCAAGTGAGTGGTCATGAAGGAATGACCATTCTTGAGCTCGCTCAGGAAAATGGCATAGATATTCCCACACTGTGCCACAGCCCGGAGTTGACACCCATTGGGGCTTGTCGTATTTGTGTAGTTGAGGTGGAAGGCTCAAGAACACTAGTCGGTTCCTGCCATACTCCAATCACTCAAGGGATGGTCATAAATACCCATTCTGCCAAGGTTCTGCAAACTCGCAAGGTGATAGTGGAACTTTTGCTAGCTAGTCACTGCGGTTCCTGCTTTATGTGTGAAAAGGCTAACATGTGTGAGCTGCGCAAGATTGCCGCCGACTTGGAAGTAGGACTGCCCAGATTTCAGGTGAGGAAGCGCTATTATCCTATAGAGGATGTAAGTCCTTATATTCAACGCGACTTGTCAAAATGCATCTTATGTCGGAGATGTGTGAGAGCTTGTAGTGAAATAGCCAAGCAGAACGTATTCAGCATCGCTTATCGAGGTTTTAATTCCAAGGTTGTGGTCGATTTCGACCAACCTATAGATAAGGATGTTTGCCGGGATTGCAATGTCTGTATTTCCTTCTGTCCAACAGGGGCATTGAGTAAACCAAAGAAGCTGAACGAAGAAAAGAAAGGAAAGCCGCTGGTTATAAGCAGTTGATTCCTAGTTATCGGGGGGCGATGGACAAGATTCAAGAGGAAACCACCTTCCAGGGCAAAAATAACGAAAACCTGTTAGCCTTGCTGAAGAGGGCACAAAACAAATTTGGCTATGTGCCTGAGGAATTCATTGCTGAGGTAGCTCAATCCCTAGATATCTCTATAAGTGAGGTATATGGGGTAGCTACCTTCTATTCTTTCCTCTCTACCAAGCCACTGGGTAGGAATGTAATTAGGATTTGCAAGAGTCTCCCCTGCTTTCTCAAAAACTGCCAGATGATAATTAAAGCCGTGGAAGAAGAGCTGGGGATAAAACCCGGTGAGACCACCCTCGATGGTAAATTTTCCTTTGAGTTAACCAACTGCATCGGTGCTTGTGATAAAGCCCCGGCAATGCTGATTAATAATGATATGCATGGTAATTTGACACCGGGGAAAATATCACAGATTTTGAAGGCATATAATTAAAAACTTGGTGGTGATTGTTAATGCCAGAGAAACGGATTGTCTTAAAGAACTGCGAGGTTGTTGACCCTGAGAGCATAACTACCTATATGGACAGGGATGGTTTTCAAGCTTGGCAAAAAGTGCTGGATGAGATGACCCCCGAGCAGGTAATCGAGGAAGTAAAAGCATCGGGACTAAGGGGTCGGGGAGGGGCTGGATTTCCCTGTGGTTTGAAATGGGGGCTGGCTAGAGAAGCCCCGGGGGATGAGAAATATGTTATCTGTAATGCCGATGAAGGAGAGGTGGGAACATTTAAGGACAGGTATATTCTGGAAAATGACCCGTTCACCCTTATTGAAGGGATAGCCATTGCTGCTTATGCCGTTGGTGCTAAGCGGGGTTATATTTATTTACGGGCTGAATACTATCACCTACTTGACTCGCTGATGAAGGCTATCGGTCAAGCTAGAGAGAAGGGATTTTTGGAGTACCTTGATATTGATATCCACGAAGGCGCTGGTGCCTATGTGTGTGGTGAAGAGTCAGCGCTAATGGATTCCATTGAGGGAAGGCGGGGAGAAGTTCGCTATCGACCCCCGTTCCCACCAACTAAAGGGCTGTGGGGAAAACCAACCATTATCAATAATGTAGAAACCCTGATGAATATCCCTCAAATCATTCTCAATGGAGCTGATTGGTTCAATCAAGTAGGAACAGAGCGGAGCAAGGGCACCAAGGTCTTCTCGGTGAGCGGGGATGTAGAAAAACCTGGTGTATATGAATTGGTCCTGGGCAGTCAGCTCAGGGAATTAGTCATGGATTTAGCTTCGGCGAAAAAGGTTAAGATGGTCCAGGTAGGTGGTGCTACGGGAAGAATCATACCTTACGCTATGATAGACACTCCTCTATCTTTTGAGACTATTCTCGGCGCTGGAGCCGTTACTGTATTTGATGAAAGTAGAGACATTATAGATGTTGTCTATAGAAGCATGGAGTTTCTTGCTGAAGAGTCCTGCGGTAAATGCGCCCCCTGCCGAGAGGGCACTGAAGCAATGGTTGAAATTCTGGAGAGATTCTCCAAAGGGGAGGGAATGGAGAAGGATATTGGATTATTAGAAGAGTTATCAAATGCTATGATGCTTTCTTCATTGTGTGGCCTTGGGCAAGCGGCTCCTATCCCGGTAATGGATAGCTTGCAGTATTTTGGAGACGACTACGAGAGCCGAATCAAACAAAAGCAAGGCGGAGTAGTGAAATGATAACAATCACTGAACAAAAACCCTTTGAGGAGATTACTACAGTTCTCAGCGGAGTGGGAGCAGTCTACTTGATTGGCTGTGGCACCTGTGCCACTATGCTGCATACTGGCGGGAAGTCCGAAGTTCTAGCCATGAAAGACAAGCTTGAAGCTGCCGGTAAGAAAGTCACCGGCTGGATGGTAATCCCTACAGTTTGTGACACACTCACCAAGGAGGCACTGAGTGAGAATGCTGAGACAATCAAGACAGCCGACTGTATACTGGTAATGTCCTGCGCCTTCGGGGTGCAAACGGTTAGCCTCTATAGCGATAAGCCTGTTTATCCAGCACTAAACACCCTGTTCATCGGTAAGGAAGAAAGCCCCGGCTATTTTATCGAGGTCTGCGCCCAGTGTGGAAATTGCCTTCTGGCACAGACAGCGGGTATCTGCCCCTTGGTCAGATGTGCCAAGAGCCTGCTAAATGGACCCTGTGGGGGGTCAGTGGAAGGCAAGTGTGAGATTGACCCGGACATCCCTTGTGCTTGGCAGCTAATAATTGACCGCCTAACCTCTCTAGGCCAGTTGGACAAGCTGGAGGAAATCGAGCCTCCTCGAGACTGGAGCACCAGCCATTCAGGAGGACCTCGGAAAATTATTATAGAGTCCTAAGATGAATAACAAGCTTCTCATAGAACAAGGCAAGACCGAATACCTCCCTGAGGAAGCAGCCCTACTCATGCGGCTCAGGGTGTTCGTCAACATGAGGTGGCTGGCCATTCTGGGTATTATCATAGCCACTCTGGTGGCATCTCAGATATTCCATGTTAGCTTCTCTGCAATCCCGGTGTATGCCACCTGTGCCTTTATAGCTCTGTATAATCTGGTGCTGCTGTGGCAGCTTCGAAGCCTAAAGCCACAGAAAGCTGGCTCAGTAATCCAGAGCGCCAGAACCTTTAGCAACATCCACATCTTTCTTGACCTAATAGCGCTCACTGTGATTCTCCACTTTACCGGAGGGATAGAAAACCCCTTTCTTTTCTACTTTGTGTTTCACATTATCCTGGCTAGTATAGCACTCCCCTACACGGCGGTATATCTACTAGCTACCGCAGCGATTCTGATGCTTACGCTGCTAGTAGGGCTGGAGTATAGCGGGGCAATACCTCATGTTAATCTAGAAGGATTTGCCACTCCTACACTATACAAGCAAGGAAGCTACATTGCGGCGGTTCTGGCCAGCGTGGCAACAATTCTTTATGGCTCGGCTTATATGGCCACTGCCATTTCCGGCGAGCTAAGGAAGAGACAGCGGCAGGTAGTGCAATTAAGCGAGCGTCTTCTCCAAGAAAAAACGAGGGAACTAGAGAAGTCCTCCAAGGAAATAGTCAAGCTAGCCGAGGAAAAAAACCGATTTCTTCGCTTCCTGGGTATAGCAGCTCATGACCTAAAAGCCCCTCTGGCTGCTATTCAGAGTTACATCGGGGTTATGCTAGGCGGGTTTTCTGGGGAACTCACTGAGAAGCAGAACAACATGTTGCAAAGAAGTAGCGTGAGGATTACGGAGCTCTTGAGATTGATTAGTGACCTTTTAGATATTCCCCGTATTGAAACCGGCCAACTTGTCCAGGAGATGAAGGAGATTTCTTTGCGTCAAGCAGTTAGAAATTGCCTCGATGACCAGCGTAAGCTAGCCAAAGAAAAGGGGGTAAAGCTTAAAGTAGAATTACCTGAGACACTCCCCAAAATTCGTGGCTCAAGCCCCCGGCTCCAGCAGGTGATAACCAATTTAGTGAACAATGCTGTTAACTATACGACTGAAGGTACGGTAACCCTCAGGGTAAAGGAAGGGGACAATGACATACATGTTGAAGTTATGGACACTGGGATTGGCATTCCTCCTGGGGACTTACCCCGAGTGTTTGACGACTTCTTTCGCGCCAGTAATGTAGAAATAAAGGGAACGGGTCTAGGACTGTCCATAGCCAAGAGAATTGTGGAGTCCCACGGAGGCAAGATATGGGTTGAGAGCCCATGCCCAGAAAGCAGCATTGGAAGCAAATTTACCTTTACCCTACCCAAGAAAAGTGAAAGGAGCTAGCAGTAATGAAAGCCGGCACAAACTTAGAGAAGGTCTTAGAGAGTGGAGGTTTTGCTGTTACCGCTGAGGCAGGTCCACCCAAAGGGACTAGTGCCAGGGTAATCCTGAGGAAAGGAGAGCTGCTCCATTCCTGCTGTGACGCCGTTAATGTAACCGATAACCAAACTGCCATTGTGCGTATGTCCAGCCTCGCTGGCTGCGTCCTCTTGAAGCAACAAGGTGTTGAGCCGGTGATGCAGATGGTCACTCGAGACAGAAACAGAATCGCTATTCAGAGCGATGTATTAGGTGCTATAGCTTTGGGCATCGGTAATATCCTCTGTCTCTCTGGCGACCACCAGAAGTTTGGTAATCACCCTACTGCCAAGGGGGTCTTTGATATCGACTCAATTCAACTGATTCAAACCCTGAAAAATATACGAGATGAGAAGAAATTCATTTGTGGCGACGAAATCTCCGGGGAAGCACCTCTATTCATCGGAGCCGTCGAGAACCCCTACGCTGACCCCTTTGAATTCCGGGTGGTGAGGTTAGCCAAGAAAGTTAAGGCAGGAGCCGATTTTATTCAAACTCAGGCAGTCTATGATGTAGCTAAGTTCGCTAAATGGATGGAGATGATTGTTGACCGAGGTTTGGACAAGCAGGTACATATCCTAGCCGGAGTGATACCTATCAGGTCAGCAGGTATGGCTCGGTATATGAGAGACTACGTCTCTGGAGTGAGCGTTCCAGATGAGCTTGTTACCAGGATGGAGGAGGCCAAGGAAGCTAAGGAAGAGGGGGCGAGAATAATCCTTGAAATCATCGAGCAACTCAAGGAGATACCCGGGGTTCATGGCATCCATATTATGGCAGTAGGCTGGGAGGATATCGTCCCAGAAATTGTTGAGCAGGCTGGACTATTACCTAGACCCGTATTATAATGGTAAAAGGAGGGAAACGTGCAAGAGAAGATACTGCTAGTTGATGACGACCCTGATATTTTAGATGCTTTGACTATGATTCTTGAAGCCAAAGGCTATCAGGTAGTTACCGCTCAGGATGGGATAAAAGGCTTAGCTAACCTCAAGGCAGAGAAGCCGGACCTGCTCATTCTTGACCTGCTAATGCCGAAAATGGACGGGTTTGCGGTATGTAAAGAGCTCCAAGACCCAAGATGGTCGAAGTTTAAGGATATGCCTATTTTAATCCTAACCTCGGTGAGAGAGGAGGCTAGTCGCCGCCGCTACGAGCTGGAAACCGGCCTTGAGCTTGATGTGGATGATTATGTTGAGAAGCCCGTCTCCCCAGATGTCTTGTTGGAAAGAGTGGGGAAACTCATAAAGAAGAAACAAAAGGTCTGAACTGAGCTGGCTAGGCTCAGTAGTTCAGGAGGGGAAGAGATGGACAAAAGAAGCAAAATCTTACTTATTGATGATGATGTTGATTTCGTGGAGGCAACGAAGACTGTCTTGGAGAGCGAGCCTTATGATGTAATCGTAGCTCATGAAGGGAATGAGGGATTGCAAAAGGCGAGGGAGGAAAATCCTGATTTGATTCTCTTGGATGTAATAATGCCGGTGAAGGATGGGTTTACCGCTGCCGAGCAACTCAAAAAAGACCCTGAACTTAGAAAAATTCCAGTCCTAATGTTAACCGCCTTCTCTTCAAAAGCTCAGGAGACCTCTATCCCACGTAGTCGTGGGTTTACCCTTGAAGCTGAGGATTATATCGAAAAGCCGGTTACCCCTGCGGAATTACTGGCTAAGGTGAAACGATACCTAAAAGAGTGAGTTTTTAACGCTAAAGGTTTTTTCACCTCTCAAGGAAAGGCCACTTTCGTCCTGTTGCCAAGACTTGCTCCATGTCTCTTAGTCTTGTTCCAATAATGTGAGAGAGGCTTTGAAACACCTTGTAGCCGATGTGGTACTCCTTTTCAAACAGAGCTATAAGTTCAACTCCGCTAATAACCACCATACTGGAAGGCTCTTTACAAATTGCGGACACAGTATAGAAATGGGGTTTCACCAGAGCTGACCATCCGAAGAACCCACCTGTCGTGATTCTCTCAAGCACAATCTGTGTTGCTGCTTGCTCAGATTTTGGTGGAGCTTCCACCATCAAGTCTATCCCCCCCCTTTTGAGCACATACAGATACCTCGCTTCATCACCGGTTCTGAAGATGACCCCCTCAGGCTGATAAGCCTCTTCCCGGCATGAGGGTAAGGCAGCTATCTTACTTAGGTCGCTATCATCCAACCCAAGAAACACTTCAGCCCTTTTCAAAGTCTTCTCAATCCCCATTGCTCTCGCTCTATCTGGAAGCCATTCCAAACCTCTTGGTAAGCAAGGTCTAAAAACTATCCTCTAGCTCCCGTCTTTGCCAATTATACATCCGTTATTTGTCCGCTATGTGCCCCCACTTTTGCTGGATTATACCCCACAACCAGTGCTGATGCAAGCTGAAAAGGTGGTTCTTCATGTGGAGCGAACGAATAGCCTTATTTATTGCTGTTTACATATGGCGAAATCTATAAATCGAGGTCACTTCTAGGAGCTCGAGGTAATCTCTCGTTTTTGATGCATTCCTCTGGTAATGCCAGCCCAGATTGCAAATGTTAGTTTCCCTATAGCCTTAATGAGTTCGCTGAGAACCTTACGAATGCTCCTCCAGAATCACTATTTTCTTCATTCACGTGTTAAAGGTCCTCTTTGTGATCATCTTCTCTGAAAATCTGAGGGTGACACAGCAAGTACAATACCGAGCCAAGAAAAGTAACAAAAATTATTGCTATGGCCCATGGCGCTTTATGCCCCCCCAACACTCGCTTTCTGTCCGCTAGGTCATGCAGTAACATCATTGCCAATACCAAGTGGAGTATACAGAACAAAACAAGCGACAAAATCCATTCTAGTTCCACGGACTTTTCAGCCTCTTCAGATTTTCGTCCTAGCGCAATTATAATGGAGAAGCCATAGGAAAGCTATTAAGGATATAGGGACAAGTCAGAAGGAATTTATACAGAAGCTCAGATTTCGTTGCTTGAGTCCGATGGTTCCAACTTAACCCTTCTGTGTTGTGTAATATTTCTAAATGTGGCAAGCTGGCAAACTGTACCATCAGAATCCGTATATGGTGAAGCCAGCACTTCATAAGTCCTGCCATCCGGGAAGGTGTATTCCCATCTCTCAATCGCACCACTTACGACATCTGGTAGCTTGCAGATTTGGTCACACGGGGTATCGAGGCTATATAGATATTCATAGCAATAAGAGCCGATGCCCTCGCCGAAATCCCTCACCATACTTGGATTTGTAAACCGTATCCGGTAGTCCGGGGCAGTGATGAAGACGCCGTCTTCCATTCTCTCCAGTATTCCCAAAAGTTTATCTCTCTCGCTTATCAACAGAGCCTCAAGACGGCTACGCCGTTCGGATTCTCTACGTGTCACGGCAATAAGGTAACCCATAGTACCTGCAATAACACTAAAAAGTACGGTTCTCAGTAATGGATCAGGGAAAGGAGATATAAAAAGAGCGCGGGGCAAAAAGGCCATAACGGCAATAATAGTTATGATTACTGTTGCTTTGATTCCAAAGACATAGCCTGCGTAGATTATTGGAGCGAGAAACAGGAGGCGCTGTATATCATGCACGCCGTAGAAGAATTCCCAACGTAAAGCTTCCCAGCCGGCGAAGTCTACCAGTTCCCCAAAGTAGTAGAACAGGGTGCAGCATCCAAAGAGTAAGAACAGGAAATAGAAACTGTAGGAATTGCGACCTCCCAGTACGGCTAAGATAGTCTGACGGCCAACGCTAGGCTTATCCACCTCATCCTCCATTACTCGGTTATAACTTGAAAGGATATTCCTTTGCTGTGATATCATCGTCAATCCGCGTGGCGAGATGAACCAACAGTGACTGTCTACTTGGCCTTAACCTCGGTTACTGCCCTCATCCTCTTCTCAGGAGCAACTCGCCTCTCTCTCGCCTCCTTAATGGCGGCATAGATGCCTCCGATGTTCAGGTACCAGACGAACACTGCTGGCAAGAGGATCACGGGTGTTGCTATCACCAGAGCCAATACCATCTGTCCTTCCATCTTAATCCTCCTCTCTTTCTAGTCTCCCACTCCTACCTTTTCTTCCTACCTCCACTATTAGCTTACCACTCCGCTAGTAAACCCGGCTTCCGCCGTGATACCTATTTTTGATATGCAAAAACACCTAAAGTGCCTACTCTTGCCTAGTGCTTTATGCCTAGCCATGACTGTCGAAAAGTAGGTAAATATGCCTATCCCGAATAGTATGTACGCACCTACATCTTCAGATGGTCTTACGTTGAGACCTTAACCAAGAAAGAGGGTAGTGCCGGGGAGTTTAGCTAGTTTTAGCTCCAGCTTTTTGTTCCTTTTTACGCAGTGCCTCCCGTCGGACAGCTAGCTTGGCCAGCTTTTGCTCAAGAGCATCCTCCATCATTTGACCGAATTCACAGGTGGCACAATGGAAGAGACGGCTACAAAGTCGGTAGGAGACGTCACCCTTTAGGGCGTAGCGACACAGTCTTTGACTACCTGGTAACTCCTTAAACCTTTCCAGTGCTGCATCAAGCTCGGGAGCTTCACCGCTAGCCATCTTCTCCTGCATCATCTGGTCAAACTCACAGGTAACGCAGTTGTAATCATTGGTGCAGATGCGATAGGCAACCATCCCCATCCTCATCCACAAGCACTCCTTGGGTTTTGCCTCTTCAGCGATAGGAGCGGCCTCTCCTTCAGCTACCCCTTCAACCTTTGGCTTGGCTAGCGCTTCAATTGTCTTTCTAAGCCAAACACGGGTCTCAATGCTTCCCGGAGCAACAGCAAGGACAGCCTGAAACTCTTTTAGAGCCTCTTGATACCGGTAGGCCTCAAAGTGAGCCTTACCCTGCTTGAGGTGAATTGGGACTACCTCCGGAGCAATAGCTATGACTTCCTCAACCTCGGCCTCTTCTACGGCAATTGGTTCAGCTACAGTTTCTTCAGTGGCAGCCTTTGGCTTTATCTCTACCTGAACTGGCCCCAGAGTCTCACGGATTAACCTCTCCAGCTCATTGAGGTCAAAGGGTTTGGGCAAATACTCGATAGCCCCTTCTTTCACTGCCTCTACTGCTGTCTGTACTGAAGGATAGGCGGTAATAATGATTCCCTTAAGCTGTGGACTTTTCTCCTTAGCCTCTCTTAATACTTCAATCCCGTCTTTCCCTGGCAATCTTAGGTCAAGAATGACAATACCAAAGTCTTTCTCAGCAATGGTTTTTAACGCCTCTTCCCCTTCCACAGCAGTCTCTACCTGGTAACCACTATCGGTTAGCCAATCTCGGAGAGACTCCCTCATAATGGCTTCATCCTCTACTATCAATATCGGCTTCATCGTTCCACCTCCTTTTATTTTCTCCTCCTTTAAGACCGCCTGCTTTTTCATCTTTTATCACCTCCACCCTATCTAGGTGCAATTTTCTTGCCAAAAGAAAAAGCTATCCCGAATGGTCAGGATAGCCTAAATCTCTGGTTCAAGGAGAAAGCTTAATTGTAAAAGAGTTAATCAGCCATTGTCCATTTTGTTTACAGCTAGCCCATATGCTCCAATCTTATTGTAGAGTGTCACCCTGGAAATTCCTAGGATTCTAGCAGCTTCACTATAATTTCCGTCGGTTTCAGTGAGTATATTCAGAATATGGTTTTTCTCGACTTCTCTGAGGTCTTTCCCTAATGGGGCTGAATGAGCCAATGGTAAGTTTTCTTGGGGCAAGTCAGCAACTCCAATATAAGAATTTTTGGTTAAGATGATTGCCCTTTCAATAGCATTCTCCAGTTCGCGAACATTACCTGGCCACTCATATTTCAGAAGAAAATCGGTAGCCTCGGGAGAAAATCCGGTAATCTCTTTTTGGTTTTCCGCTGCAAACTTTTTCAAGAAATGCTCAGCTAGGAGGGTGATGTCTTCTTTCCTCTCTCGCAACGGAGGCAACTGGATAGTAACCACATTGAGTCGGTAATAAAGGTCTTCACGGAATTGCCCGCTGGCTATCGCCTGTTTCATATCCTTATTGGTCGCTGAGACGACCCTCACATCGACCTTGATTAGCTCACTGCCGCCGACCCTAGTGAACTCCTTCTCCTCCAGCACTCTGAGCAGGTGAACCTGGATATTGGCACTCATCTCACCAATCTCATCCAAGAAGAGGGTGCCTCTGTTAGCAACCTCAAACTTGCCCTTCCGTTGAGCGTGAGCCCCGGTAAAGGCTCCCTTCTCGTGTCCGAACAGCTCACTCTCAAGGAGGCTCTCCGGCAAGGCAGCGCAACTGACAGCAATAAATGGCTTATCCTTACGGTAGCTCTGGGAGTAGATGGCTCGTGCTACCAGTTCCTTCCCGGTGCCGCTGTCGCCAATAATCAACACAGTGGCATTGCTCTTGGCGGCAACCTTAATCACCTCGATTACCTGCTGCATCTTGGGACTCTTGGCAATGATATTCTCAAAGCGGTAGCGCTCCTCTAATTTCTGGCGCAGGGAGATGTTCTCCTCAAGCAGCCCTTGATGCTCCGCAAGTCTCTCAATTAAAAGCTCTGCCTTTTCCGGGCAGAAG
The DNA here is from genome assembly GCA_964569715.1 of uncultured Dehalococcoidales bacterium. Classification (GTDB taxonomy): domain Bacteria; phylum Chloroflexota; class Dehalococcoidia; order Dehalococcoidales; family UBA2162; genus CAZMUD01. The sequence goes on from CAZMUD010000012.1 coordinate 22,317, forward strand.
GGTTTCTCGATGTAGTCATAGGCGCCTTCCCTCATTGCCGTAATAGCCGTGGGGACACTGCCATAGGCAGTGATAATAATCACCTCAATATGAGGGGATATTTCCTTGGCCCTTTTCAGTAGTTCAATCCCGTCCATTCCAGGCATCACCAAATCAACAATAGCAATGCTTGGCTTTTCCTTTTCGATAATCTCCAGAGCCTGGGAGCCATTCTCCGCAATAAGCACCTGGTGACCAACTTCACTGAGCCAGTCGCGGAGCGATTCTCGGATAATGGCTTCATCATCAACTACAAGGACCTTAGCTTTTTTCTTCATGTTCTTCATGATACAAAGGTAGATAGATGGTAAAGGTGGTACCTTCTCCCTCCTTACTTTGCACTTCTATTCTACCCTGATGGCGCTGGATAATTCCATAGGCCACCGCTAGACCCAAGCCTACCCCCTTTACTTCCCCCTTAGTGGTAAAGAAGGGTGTGAACAGCTTGCGCATATTCTCCTGAGGAATGCCACAACCTGTGTCCTGAACCTCTATCCTGAGCTGACTGTCATCAGCCGAGGTTCTAAGGGTTAGGCTACCTCCTTCAGGCATTGCCTGAACAGCGTTCAAAATGAGGTTGGTGCAGACCTGCTGAAGCTGGTCAAAATCAGCCATAAGCTGGGGGAGGGAAGTGTCAAGCTCTCTTATCACCTGGATATTCTGCAACTTGGCTGAATGTACGGCTAGGTCAAGTGCTCGGTTAATGACATCGTTGAGATTAACCTCCTTGAGGGTTGGGGGCGACTGTCGGGCAAAGTCCAGAAGACTTTGGATTAGCCTGGTGCTGCGGGTGAGTTCCGACTCCATTTTCGACAGGTAGTCAAGGGCAATCTCTTTGGACATATTGTCGCCGGCTATCTTCTTACTCAGCAATTGGGCGTAGACGAGGACGCCAGTCAGAGGATTATTAACCTCGTGAGCAATAGAAGCAGCCATCTGACCTAGAGAGGTCAGTTTCTCAGCTTGGATTAGCTGTTCCCGGCTTTCTCTTAAACGCTGATCATATTCGCTAAGCTCCTGATAAGCTGTGCTCAATTCAGCACGAGCCCTCCTTTCCTTTTCAACCCGATTAAGCTGTGTCGCTAACAATAGACTGACGAGAGTAGCAAAGGTAACAAAGAGAAGAGGCCTAAGTAGCGGGTTGGGATAGGGGGAGAATAGCAAAGCACGTGGCAGCACCACAGCAAGGAAAACCAGTGATGCAATTAGGCTTCCCCATACCCTGAATACTAGAGCAGCATAAACTACCGGAATGAAAAATAATGTCCGCTGGAGGTCGTGAACGCCAGTAAAGAAGCTATGACCAAATGGAGAGATGCTAACCAGAGAAGTCTGGTCCACATAGTAAGAGAGCATACCAAGTACCATCAGAGCCGTAATTATCCAGAAGTGAGGGCTTCGCGCGCCTCTCGTGGTGTCACTCTGTGGCAACCATTCAGCCACTTTGGCTACAATGCTCGCGTTCCAGCGCTGCAGGATGCTTCCTGCAACGGGTTTGATTGTTGTCGCTTCCTCCACCAAAGTCTTAGCTCCTAAAAGTCCTTCTTACCTTCTCCATATTGTAGCAAATAAGGAAATTTCCTTCGGCTATATGCCAGTAATAAGGAGAAGCCTTAACTATATTTAGTCTAAGTGTGGTTTCTTTTTCTCAGCAAAATGTACTGAGGCATATCGGCACAGTCTTTGACCGCCGGGTAACTGCTTAAGCTTGGCAACCTCATCTTCACCAATAACCGATATCGTTCCAAATCTATCTTGTATGTCTTGTGCAAAGGCACACGAGCCACATTCATAGTTGTGATCGCAGAGTCGATAAGAGACAGCACCGAGTTCTAACCAAAGATGTTTTTTACCTAATTTCTTTTCCTCGGCTTCTCCCAGCGCTGCCGATATTAGCTTTTCAAGGTCCTCCACATGGAAAGGCTTAGCTAAATAATCGAGGAGCCCTAACCTTCCCGCCTTTTCCTGCGTCTCTTTTGAAGGGTATGCAGTAATGATGACGCCTTTGGTTTCGGGTTTAAGCTCTTTGGCTTCTTCGAATACTTGTAAACCATCAATGCCTGGCAACTTTAAATCAAGGACAATAACACCAAACCCTTCCTTTTTGATTTTCTCTAGAGCTTTTTCTCCGTCTTCTGCGACATCGACCTCATATCCGTCCTCTACAAGCCAATCTCTTACGCTTTCCCTCACCACAGCCTCGTCTTCTACGAGCAATATTTTTCTTTTCTTAGTTTCCATCTTTTCCTCCCGTAAACTCTTTGTGAGGTTTCGTTTTACTACCCATGTGCGCGACCTCATTCCTAGATAATGGCCTCATCTTTAGGGCTGAAGCTCTAATCGTTTTCTTCATGGTGCAAAGGTAGATAGATGGTAAAGGTGGTACTCTCTCCCTCCTTACTTTGCACTTCTATTCTACCCTGATGGCGCTGGATAATTCCATAGGCCACCGCCAAACCTAGGCATAGCAGCCTTTACACTTATCTCGCTCAGTATAAACGATACTCACCTTACCTCCCTACTCCCGATAGGATGCCGTTTTTGTTGAGCAGCCGGGAACTTAAGTTCTTTCCTCAAGTTGGCTACCGTGCGACGGGAGATTGCCACGCCGAATTTCTCCCAGAGCTTGGTCCGAATTGCCTCGTCAGAGGAAAACTCGTTATCAGTCTCCAGGAGCTGCTTGAGCAGTTCTTTCTTAAACTCTTTCGGTCTGGGGAAGAAGTGTTTAAGTGGGGTTTCTTGACCCCAGGGGGTGTCTATACTTTTGCCTCTAATCGCCCGACTTACTGAACTGGGAGCAATTCCAATCTTTTTGGCCAGCTCCTTTTGACTGAAGGGTAAAAGAGACCTTGAATTACCAGATTCCAGATAGAGGGCTTGCTTGGCAATAATGTTTTGCAGTATTTGACTTATGGTTTCCTTGCGGCTATTAATCAGCTCCAGCTTCTTGAATAATTGTCTGGCCTCCTTGTCCTCAGCCTCGGTTAGTGCACCAGATGCTTTTAGTTCTTCGAATTTTTCATAATCAATCGAATACCGACCTCGGGCAGCAGAAGCTGAGAAGTAGCTGATGACAAAGCCCTCCCCATCCTTCTCCACCGAGGCAACCTTGGAATAGTGAATGCCACCTGAAGTGATATTGGAGGGGTGGTAAAACTCGCTCATAATCGAAAGCTCGTCAATAAGGCTGTTTATCTTCCGAACCTCTGAAACATCTAGGTCACACTCTCGGGCGATTTCTTCAAGGGGCATCCCTGATTCAGGGAATAAGAAAAACTGTTTAAATTTCGCCAGCCCCAGTTTCTGTACTTGACGAACGATATGCTCCTTGTTCAGCAGAAGGGATTCAACATCGAGAGAGCCTTTGTCAGCTACTATTTCTTCTTTAAGTTGATAGAAACTAGAGGAAATATCGGTTCTGGGAAATCTCTGATAGCGGACTAGCTTTTCTCTCTGGTGGAGCCTCTTGAAAAGGGGACTCTGCTCTATCTTAGCGATGAGCTTATGAAACTCGTCTTCAGGCATTTCCAGCAGGGTAGCCTGTTCCATGCGGAGGATTTGGCTTAATTCCTGTCGCATCTGCAGGGACTGTGTTTGTTCCATTCGTAATCTGGACATCTTCCACCTCAACGGCAAATCTGAGTTCTGAGTGATGGGGAACTCGTGTATGTTACTCCCTCATTTAGTGCCTGAATAACTTTTTCCACGCAAACTGGAATGGCACGCTCAACTTCAGGTGTGCACTTCTCGCTGAAAGAACTAACGTTTTCCACCTCGATGGCAAAGATAATAATTTGCTGGGGCAAAGC
>CAZMUD010000013.1:0-25209 GCA_964569715.1 uncultured Dehalococcoidales bacterium
CTAATGTCAACTATGTCGCAACGAACCAAACAGCATACTGGTACACCGTTGATGAACTGGGCTCGGTAACCCAGCACCTTAGTCCCTAGTTATCTATGAAGGGCATAAGTAGCGTCCGGTGTAGGGTAAGCAGACTGAAGCGGTATCACAGTTGAGGCAGATAGGTCCCTCAAGGCAGGTGTCCGGGAAATGCAGAATGGGCACCTGTCTTCTTTTGAGCACAGCCACGAGATTGCTTCGCCCTTCAGTGGAAGGGCTCACAATGACATTTGTCATGCGCTTACTCAGAGGACTTGGGCTCGAGCGTAATAGAGCCGCTTTTGATATAGGGGTAGCCCTCAGGCGGAGTAATAGGAGTGAAAAACCGGCCGCTCTCCTCCAGAGCGGTTTTGTATTCTCTAAAGAGAATGTAACTATCCGCATGGCAGCTAAAAGTTATCTTGCCGCCTCCCTGGCTAATTGACCCCACTGAAACACCAAGCTCCTCGGCCAGATTTCTGATAACCTCCAGGTCCTCAACAAAGCCGCCACCCATATCCACGATGGTGTTATAGTCGCTAATAGCCTTTTGCATTGGCTGACGGCTTTGGATTTCAACCTGCCGCTGTTTCAGCTTACTGTTAACAATGTTGTATCTTGTTTCCAAGATATTAGTTTCACCCACCACCTCAGCGGTTACCTGGTATAGAGGGAAGAGCAGGGCTATGGCAGCTACTATCGCCAACAAGAGGTATATCTGCCTGGCTGATGGCTTCCACGGTTCGTAGATTTGAGGAAGCAGATTAATATCGGGTAGCGAATAGTCACCCTGCCCCACACTTTTGGATGCTGCTGTTCCCTTCAGGGCAAGTCCGATATTGACTGCATATTGAGCGACAGGCAGGTGTGCTGGATACTCCAATGGAGGTGTCAGTGGCTCAATGGGGTATTCTACCCTGTTTCGTATCTTTTCCATCAAGGCAAGGTCGCCGGACATCTGCCCGGTGACGAAGAGAGGAGTAGCTGGGTCAAGAGGGAAACCGGGATGATGCGAATTGTAGAAGCCCACTGTCAGCTCCAGGGCTGCAGTCAAACGCTCCGCCTCGTCTTCCACAGAAAGCTCACCCTCCTGCCAGGCGGTGGTACGCATGACTTCAGCTACGCCATCGACTACTAGAACCATATCAAAGCTGGAGGGCTCGATATTGAGGATAAGAGCCTGCTCCCTATTTACTGCCCTTATTAGTGCCATAGCCTTGAGGTCCAGTAGGCGAGGATTGAGGCCCACTGCTCTCAATGCCAGCACCTCACTATCTACCACATCTCGGGGCATACCTACCACCAGAACTCGCTGACCACCTTCAGCAGGAGCAATAGTTTGCCATGAGAAATATAGCTCCTCCTCAGTTAAGGGCATTACCTCACTCGCCGCCTCCAGAACCATCTGTTGTGTTACCGCTACTCCTAGAGGAGCAGGCACCATCACGATACGGCTTAGCGAATAAAGACCACTGACACTGGCAATGATATTCTTCCCACTCGTGCCGCTTGAGCTCATAAGCTGCTTGACCGCGTCACTCAAAGCCTGGGAGTCCAAAACCACATCCTCTTCCAATACGCTCGATGCCAGAGAGCGGCTTGCCCATTTAGTCACCTTGCCCCCCTGAACCTCCATGAGCCTGATATCAGTGCTACTGATTTCAAGGGTTATCACTCTTGCTTTCTCCTCTATAGCTTAGTATAGATAACAACATCCACGGTGGCAGTGAGCCCCATACCAGTCGCTGCACTACTCAGATACTCTGTCGCTGTAGCTACATCGGCTCCATCAAACTGATGCACCGTCCCATCGTCCTCGCAGGTATAGTAATAATTGGTGGTAAGTACGTCAATATAACTGACGGTCTCAAACAGGGTGGTATCATCCGTAGAGATTTTATCGTGATTATAAAGCACATATCCAGTCCTGGGAGTGGTGTTACCGCTGTAGCCTCTGTCGGCAACCGTGGTAGTGATATCGGGGAAGCCTTCAACCGTTCCCTCTGTGTCCGGGTCGTCCCCCATAAGATTAGTGGCTACGCCACTGGCAAGGTTCATCGGATGAGGTATCTCCGACAGAGCAATATCATCCATCATATTCATCACTGCTGCTGCCACCTTACGGAATTCTGCCCTTCTGGCTTCCTCTTCACCTGTGACCTGAACTTCAATCTTGCTAGTAACTACCCTCGTCAGCACCATAGTCTTGGTCTCCGGCGTTTTACCTGAATCGAGGTCGGAGATGAAAGCCATAACATTGCCATAGCCACCCTGCACATAGATATTCCCGAAGGATAAAAGCTGATAGTTGCCTCCACTCATCTTCACCTGGCTGAACGAGGCTGAGGGAACACGGAACATACCGCTATCCTCGCTAACATCAATTCCGTTCTTCTGGGCTATGCCAACGAGCTTAGCAATGGCGGCACTATCTGTCATTGGGGTCAGAGCACTGTTGACTTCCTTATATTCTGCCTGCAATTCCTCATCGCTGGGCAATGGCCTGGCGACTATAAGGGTTAGCTTGGTAATTTGCTCCTCAAGGTCTTTTTGCTTTGCGCCCTGCTGCAAATAGACAAAGCCAAAGGCAATGTAGATAATCAGCACAAGACCCGTTAGAAACAGAGCTCCCGCAGGCCAAAATCTGATTAGCAGCTTCTTTATATCTTCCACCTCTTGTATAAAGCGTATTAAGTAGTCGTGTATAAAATATGAGAAAACGCTAAATACTAATTTCTAAACTCTAAACAAATACAAAGCACTAATGACCAAAATGTTCAGGATTTAGTGCTTAGATATATAGGATTTTACAATTAGGATTTAATCCCTCCGGCTATCTCCACCTTTCACGCAGTGCCTTCTGAACCTTCTCCTCTATTGTTTCCTCTACCGTTTTCTTGACCGCTGCTTTAACCGTCTTTTTTAACTCTTGCTCCAGTTTTGATAGCTCCTCGTCGTAGAAACGCGGGTATAGTTGCTTCCCCCGCTTCCATCCCAGCAGCCAGACCATAGCTAAGCCAAAGAGGGCAATTGGCGCCACAATCTCAATTCCCATCTTTGTATATGTAGCTAAGATTATAACAAGAATCAAAACGGCGAACAAGAATATGGCAATAGTAAGGTCCCACCTTGCACTTCCGGCTCTGTCTCTTGCCCTCTGCACAGCCGTTTGTTCCATCTCCAGGCTAACCTGCCGCCCAACTTCAGCTTTGTCCGTCATTATTTACTCCTTGCTAATTATTACTCCATTAAACACCATAGTCATAAACAACCGGCTTGTTTTCATTAGCCTCATCAAATTAAAACCCCCGTCTATGACCCTCCGCTAAAAACCATAGGAATAGATACCAGTACCGCTCGGTATCAACACAGCAACGTCACTGCGAAAGGCTAAAATGAGATAGATTAAATTCCAGTGGTCATTGACAGTGGTAAACGTTACCTCGGCTGAGGTAGCTCCCGGATTCACTAGGCTTGAGACATCAAAGGTATCAATGTCCACGCCATCAATTTTTTCTCCCTCGAGCCCGCTGCTTATACTGTTCCAGATATTACCCTTGGGAATAGGGTCATCGTAATCATCATCCTCATCATACAAAGAAGTTTCGTTAAACACCAAAGTCTCAGTGATTCGCTCTTTGTCTCCCTCACAAACGAAGCAGGTTATGGTAGCTTCAGCATCACCATCCTCCGGGGCATGGAAGCCTTCGATATAAAAAGTACCTGATTTATTTTTGCCGGCGTACAGTAACACGTTCCAGAGATAAAACTGATGGCCCTCTGCGGAGGGGCTGGCATAAATGATAATCAGGGACCAGCCGGCGTAAGACAACAGCGAATCTTTATGCCCGTCCACTTTCGCCACGGTATAGATGGCATTGCCGCCAGGGCAAGCGTACTTCACCTCGTCGGTCACATCCCTGAAACAGGAATAGGAATGGCCCATCAGGTTTCGCACAGTCCACCAGGTTTCGGCAGTTATTTCTTTTTCGTAAGGCGGACCGTAATCAACATAAACATAGACCTGGGTAGTTCTAACACCACCACCAGCGCTCTGGACATAGTGCTTCACACCGGCTTCCAGGGCATCGATTTCAGCCCAGTTCCAGGCAAGTCCAGTATATGGATTGGTGGTCCAGGTTGCCGATATATCCGTGTAGGATGTCGGCAGCAAGGTATAGGTGTCAGAATAGTCGTTGTCGTATGTTCTAATTACAACCTCCGCAGCGTGTGTGTCCAGGAACAAGGTGCTTTTACTTCTAACATAGACGGTGACACTGTTAATAGTGCCACTACCCTGGCTGTGGTCCCCAAGGTTATAGGTATCTATCTCTGTCTCGACCGGGCTGTAATCAACTTCAACATAGACCTGGGTGCAATAAGCTTGTGCGGTAGTTGTACCTGCAAGTTCAATGCCGACTTGCAAGGCGGCTATTTCATCCCATGTCCAGGGGGAGCCGGTGTAGGGATTAGTTGTCCATGTATATGATTTAGTGACAAAGGTTTCGCCCATCTGGCTTTCTACGCTTCCCAGGTAAACCGTACCGTTGGTCTTAATGGCTGCTCTAGCATAACCAGTATAGTCATCAACACCAACGTGGTCACCGGAAAAACGGAAGTAGACAGTAACCCCATTTATGTCTGCTTCGTCACTATAGTCGGAAACATTGTACAAATCCCTTTCGTAGGCCCCTGTCCCTATAGTTAACTCCTCAGCCCCAACGCTATAGAAATTGCTAGGGGCACTCTGATTATTGTAAGAAGTCTTAATCCAAGTAGCACTTCTGGCTATGTTTGAGATGCGGATCTCATCTATTATGGCAGGAATATAATTAGTTCCTGGAACTGTATCACCAGTTAATATACGCAAATCAATATTGTTTGAGGTGATAGCATTGATGGTCGCTGTGTCTACGTGGCCTCCATTAAGAAAGGCCGCTACTGTGGTTCCGCTGGCTGTCATCACAACATGACTCAGTGCACCTTCAGTCCAGCATCCCGTCATTCCTCCTGTTGTACTACCGCTTCCCAGAAAAGTTATGGAACCCTCATCGGAGCCGATTTCAATACTCCAACCTGAGTTTCCGTCCCATGCTACCTTTTTATCTAATATTCTATCATACTGTGCTCGGTCAGGCTGGATATTTATCCAACACTCAAAGGTAAGCGAGCTTGGAGATAATATTTGACCAGAATCAGCAACCTGTATATAATCATCGGTTCCATCACCTTGGTCGCCACCATTTATCTTCCCATTAACATCTTGGTCTATTCCACCTTGAGGTAACCCATCCTTATCATTTAGGGTGGAGTCTTGATGAGTTCCAGATGTCTCGTGTAAGTGGAGTACCATTTTGAAGCTGGTATCCCAAGTATCAGTATCATTTGTCTCTGAAGCTGCGGAATTTCCGTAATAAAGGTAAATTTCGGTGTCAGAAGTGCTTGATAAATCTGCCTTAACCCAAGCAACTAAGGTTCCAGACGAATTATCATAGCTTTCTATTTCTCTTTTTAATTTTGTAATGCCGTTAGAAGAAGTAAATACGATATCAGAACCATCAACTTTAGCGTGGCCTATCAAATCACTATCAGTAATAGAAATTAAAACCGGAAAACCAGTTAAATCAGCTTCAACTTTGTTATAGTCAATGGTTATCTTCTTGCGGTATTGCCAGTCCTCGTCATACCAGCTTGATGGGGGTGTTGGTGTGCCACTAGTATAGACATAAGTGGAAAAGTCATCAGCTGCCTCCTCGTTTACCTTATCCCAGTGTGCTCCCGAGGAAGGTTCCTGATAGGTAATATCGGTCTCGTCACCAGCGGCATTTGGTCTTAAGGTTGTAGTCAGTGCGGTCCCGCTGTAACTGACTGCAACATAGACCTGGGTGGTCCTAGCAGAAAGATAGCCCAGGGCATATTGCTTTACGCCGGCTTCCAGGGCATCGATTTCATCCCAGGTCCAGGCACTGTCAGTATATGGGTTGGTCGCCCAGTTTGTCGATAGCTCCGTGTAGGATGCCGGCAGCGAGGTCTTGATGCCGAAATGGTCGGTACCATAGGTTCGAATGACCGTCTGCGCAGCGTTTATGCCCGCGGACGGGTAGCTTCTACTTCTAACATAGACCGTGACACTGTTAATGATTCCCGTACCTACACTATGGTTCTGCATATTATAGGTATCTATCTCCTCGTTGGTACCAAAGAATGTGTATGCATAGACATAGGTAGAATCACCGTCAGCTTCCTCTTCGTCCACACACCGGTAGTTAGGGGAATCACCACTACGGCCGCAGTCAGAGTGGGTGCCGGCGGCATTGGGTCTTAAGATTTCCGGCGCATACCCCGTCTGAACATAGGTCTCATCACCGTCAGGTGTTGCCTCGTCCACACATTCGTAGTTAGGGGAAGAAGGAGGATAAGGGTCACATTCGGTATAATAGCCGCTGGCACTCGGGGTTATGGCTTCGGCCTGGTTAATCTTAAAAGTGCAGGTTGTATCCGCATCCGTCGAAGTGTCGTCGTACCAGCCTGACCAGTAAAGATAAGCAAAGGCCACCTCGCCGTCTACAGGGATATTAGCGATGGTAGCGCTACTCCCAGCACTATCAGTAATAAGGGTTTCCCGAACATAATCGCCGTCTTTGTCCAGCATCAAGGTATTGCCTACGGCTCTATAATTGCCCGTAAAGAGCCCACCGGTGTTTATCCAATCCGTTTCAATCCCCTCGCTGACATAGGTATAACCTTTAGCAGTGGCAGTCTTACCCGTAGTGTTATCGGTAGCTGTTGAGTCAATCCTGTAAATGGTGATGTTGCGTTCCCAGGACAGATAAGGGTTAGGAATATCGGTTGTTTTTACCCATGAGTAGCTGCCCTTAGCCACTTCCCCCTGGGGGGTCACGCTGAATTCCAAAACCCTTAATGACATCTCGACCCCCGGTTCCATACCACCAATACCGCCTCCTGCCCCAGGCTCCGGCAGATAGGCAAAGTCGACCGGGGCAAAAAAGTCCCACTCTAAAGCTGTACCCCCGTTCCAAGAGACCTCAGTTGGGTTATCAGGAACGTCGTCATGAGCAGTAATGCCGGAACTTGAGTCAGCGTCATATTCAAAGCCAGGAGGCAGCCACACGGCCACCCGGTCTATGTACAATGGCTCATCAGGGTCATAATAAGTAAGTCGCACCTGGAATCCCCCCAAGACATCGACGACACCCCCAGTTACCGCTAAATTATCGACGGGCTCCGTGCCGTAGGCATCACTCTCCAAGCCAGCCAGGGGCCAGACTTGCTTTATGCTAACATCTACCGCCGCGTTATTTATATTTTCGGGCAAGGAATAGTTATACACTGTCCCATAGTCATAAGGGTTCAGTGGTATCGTTTCGTTATCTGTCTTCCAGATACCGTCTTCCAGCCCGGCTTCAGCAGCATAACTCAGTTCCATCTTCTCATCATAGATTCGACTGGCACTAAGCCCGGTGTACGTATAGCGTAAGAGCGGAACAATTGTCAGTGCGCCTATAGCCAGCAGAGCGAGAACGATAGCCAGAGCCTGTCCTTTTTCATTTCTTATCGATTTACTTAATCCCTTTTTCATCGATTGTTCCCCGTTTAACGAGATTAGCTATTATCAGTCCGGCCTGGTCAGCACCCGGAATTGTCTGGACTCACTTACTCCGGCTGGGCCACTGCCCACGGTTGCCGTTACCGTAAAAGTAAGTTTACCATTGGCAAACGAGCAACTGGTGTTAGCTGGGTCGATATACTGTGCTATGTAAGTTTCAATCAGGGGGTTCTCATCAATATAATGGCTCCGTATCAGCTTGCCATCGGCGAGGCTGTAAGTGACCTGGTGTTCGGTCCCGCCAAACTCATCCCAGGTCGCCCATTCAAAAGTGAGGGGGAACTCGGCAGCGACGGGAGTTAAATCCAGAGCATTGCTCATGGCGAGGTATCTATCGTCTTCACCATAGTCATGATGCCCTCTAAATTCCCCAGAGTAAATGTCCCAGACGTCACCGTTATCCCAGTTAGTAAAGCTGGAGCAGTAGTCGGTAAATATTTCTTCAGAGTCTCTAATGATAGCAATATTATCAATATATGCATACTCACCACCATAGCCACCAAAGCCTTCCAGGTAAAACCTCATCTTAAAACCATCGCTTAGATACTCGCTGGGAATAGCATGACTGAAAGATTGTGGAGTGCTGCCAATGTTACCTTGAAAGGCTACATTATTACTGCCCCAGGTGCTGCCGTTATCGCTAGAGAAGGCAAAGTAGAGATAGTCGTCGGATTCCAGGTCTCCAGTTTCCCTATGCTCCCAGGAAACAGTGAAGGTTTCTTCCGGTTCATTCGTTTCCACGGTCTGGGCTCTCTGGGCATCGAGGCTTATCCAATAACCAGCATTCTGCACCTGGTTAACGGCGGCCATCTTGTTCCTATTGCTCTCGGTATTCCTAAGCACCTGAAACGTGCTCATAGCCGCGGCATTAGCTATAAGAGCTACAACAGCCGTAACCATCAAAAGCTCAATAAGAGTAAAACCCTTCTCACCTAGCTTCATTATTGCCTCTTGTAACTCTCTAATACAATTATCGTTTTATCAGAATGCTTAATGGCCACCGTTATCTTCTGGATACCATCATCGGGGTCGTGTAAAGGCTCAGCGGTAATCACCACTGAATAATTAACGTAATCACCGCCGCTAGGTATTGATGCTGGGGGATATTGAGTGGCGTCTTCTTCATAGCTGGCATGCTTGACCCATTCCATTTGACCTCGAGCCAAGCTTTCGGCGGTAGTCTGCTCATCGGCAATAAAGGTAGCTCTGGAGGCAGTAGTCAGACCACTGAGAAAGGCGACAGTAATGGCGCCTAGAATAGCCAGAGCCACTAGTGTTTCAATGAAGCCTATTCCTCTTTGCCCCCGAAGAAGTCTGATTCTCTCTTTTCCCAGCCATCTCATAATTAATCTCAAAATTTAGAATTTTTTGGTATCATAGCGAGCGAAGCAATGACATAGACATGTAGCAACACCAACTACCTCCTGCTGACTAAAAGGCCCCGGTAAGGGTATACATCGGCATGAGTACTGATATGGCAATAAAGCCAACCAGTAGACCAACGATGGCGGTGCTGAGGGGACTTACCATCCCCACCATGGCGCTCGTTTTTTCCTCGGCAGTGGTTTCATAGAAATCGGCGACAACCCCCATGGTAAAGTCCAGGGTATTGCTTTCCTCACCCACAGCTACCATCTGGACCAGCAGGGGTGGAAATATATCCATTCGGGACATTGGCCCAGATAACCCCTCCCCTAAGATGAGCCCCTCGTTAACCTGATTTAAGGCATCGCGGATGACCCTATTGTTGCTGGATTGGGGTGCTAGCTCCATTATTTCCTGCAAACTCAGTCCGGCACTAATCAGCACCGACATAGTTCGGCTGAAACGGCCTAACTCCCCCATCAGGGTGGGGGTACCAATTAGGGGGGCACTTAGCCGCACCCGGTCAAGCAGTCGCCTTCCGGTAGGCTGCTTCACCAGCCAAAGCACCACAGCGACCAATACCGCCCCGGCTATCACGAAATAAAGCGGGTAGCCTGTGAGAAGATTGGTTATGCCGATGAGAATCTTGGTAGGTAGCGGCAGTTCTACATTCATAGCTATGAACATACCCATCAACTGAGGCATGACCACTGTCACAAGAAGAACACATACTGCCAGGCCAACGCCCATAACCATTATGGGATAGGTTAAAGCCCCGCCTACCTTTTTAGCTATTGCGCCCTGCTTCTCCATATAGTTAGCCATCTCATTCAAAACCATCTCCATATTCCCCGTCCGCTCCCCCACAGTAAGCGTTCTACAGTAGATTTCGCTAAAGGCCGCAGGATGTTTGGAAATGGACTGGGTAAATGAGCCGCCGGAGCGAAGGTCACCAACAACAGATTCCAGAACCTTCTTGAATGTCCGGCTGCTTGTTACCTGCCCTCGGAGAATCTCCAGAGCCGGCAGGAGCGAGATGCCTGACCTGAGGAGTGTAGCTAGCTGGCGAGAGAAGATAATCACATCTCGAGGCTTAACCGTAAAAAGGGTGGGTAGAGCTTCTTCCAGGCTGAACATAGAGGGAACAACCTCTACACTCACCGGACGGTAACCTTGCCCGATTAGAAGGCGCTCAACCTCAATCTCACCGGTGGCCTTAATAGTGCCTTTTACCAGTTTCCCCTGGCTAGTGGCAGCTTCATAGCGGTAAGATACAAGCTTCTTCGCCTTTGCCGGGGTTTCAAGGACGCTTGCCATCATCCCTCCTTAGCCAATAGAGAAGACATTACGTACCACTTCATAAGGGGTAGTAATGCCCTCTTTGACCTTCAGCATTCCGTCATGCCATAATGAGACTGTACCCTCTTTAATGGACTGAGCGCGAATTTCATCGGAGTTAGCGCTACTGAGAATCATGCTTCTTATTGACTCGCTCATTATCATAACTTCAAAGATTCCGGTCCGTCCCAGATAGCCAGTATTGGCACAGAAATTACAACCAGCACCAATAAGGAATTCCGACCGTTTCTCATTTAGCTCCTGCTCGTAAGCCAGTTGCTCATCAGGACTGCCCGGGGTGGGCCGAGAACAATAGGGACAAACACGGCGCACCATTCGCTGGGCAGTGATGCCAACCACTGCTGAAGCAAGCAGGAAGGGTTCCACCCCCAGGTCTATCATTCGGAAGATAACGCTCACCGTATCATTGGCATGAACCGAGGAGAGCACCAAGTGACCGGTGAGAGACGCCTGGGTAGCTATCTGAGCAGTCTCGTCATCACGTATCTCACCTACCAGAATAACATCAGGGTCAAGCCTCATAGAAGCTCTGAGTCCAGTAGCAAAGGTCAGCCCAGCAGCAGGGTGGACCTGCATCTGATTGATATTATCGAAGCGGTACTCTACAGGGTCTTCAATAGTTAGGATATTGCGTCCAATGGCATCAAGCTGGTTAACTGTGGCATACTGAGTGGTGGTCTTACCAGAGCCAGTAGGGCCACTGATTAATATCATGCCAAAGGGGGTCTTCACCATTCGCAAGTATCGCTCTAAAGTCTCAGGCAGAAAACCAATCTCTGCTAAGGGGAGAAAGGCAAAGGCCTTATCCAGGATACGAAGCACCACCATTTCTCCATGTACGGTATTTGTGGTAGCCACCCGGATATCTACCTCTCTGTCTCCCATGTCAAAGGTGATTTGACCATCCTGAGGGCGGCGGCGCTCAGCAATATTCAGCCCAGCCATTATTTTCACTCGAGAAAGCAAGGGTGGATGGACATTCAAGGGTAGGGACATAACCTCATGCAAGATACCATCAATACGGTAGCGAACACGCAGTCTGCCCTCCTGAGGCTCAACATGGATATCAGAAGCCCGGTCTCTCACCGCCTGCTTGATAAGAAGGTCTATTGCGCGGACAACAGGAGCTTGAGCGATTGCCTCAGCAGACATGCGTGTCTCCGCTATTCTCACTTTCTGGTAGCGAGTGGGGATTTGACTGAGCTGTTCTTCAATCTCCCCGCCAACCCTGTAGTTGAGGTCAATCATCTCCTGGATATCTTGAGAGGTACTGAGTACCGGCTCGACCCTTTTTCGAGTCAGGGTTGCCAGTTCCTCCATAGCCTCAATGTCCCTCGGGTCTTCCATGGCGACCACTAGAGTGCCACCGGTCACTTCTATAGGGATAACACTATATTTCCTAGCTATCAGCTCAGGGATTAACGCTACCGCGTTGGGTCGAACCCCCTCTTTCTTCAAGTTGACAAAGGGGACTCGCAATTGCAGGCTGGTAAAGAATGCCAGTTGTTGCGGTGTGATTAACCGCTCTTGCAGCAGGATTCGCTCAATCTTTTCACCATCCTTAGCTTGCAGTTCCTTAACATGGTGTAACTGCTCCTCAGTAATCATCTTTGCCTCAACCAGCATCTCGCCTAATTCTTTGAGCAAAGTTGTCTTGGATGCATCCATTCTCCTCTCCTCCTCAGGACACTCTAATTCCAATAGATAACCCTAGTCTTCGTAATGCTCTCAGCAATTACTCATAACCAGGGGGTTATGCTTCTTTCAGGTTTAGTTTGATTCCTCCTGCCCTCTTTTCTCCCCCTCTCAGCGGCGAGCTTGATTTCCCTCCCGCCAAGCCACCTCTTTCAAGCGGCTCCGGAGTCACTTCTACACCAGGCGTCTCTAATATAATATTAATTAAGGGAATTGGCTTCTCTAGCACGACTGTTATCGTCGTGCCTTGATCCCAAGAGCCCCTTGTATAAAGAATCCTTAGGTCAGGTACTGTTTGCAAGTAGTTATAAAACCTAGACACCAGCTTCAGTTCTACCGATGAGGCTACAACTAGCTCTACCTCGCCAGTATAAAGGGCTTGGCTCTCCAATTTTAGCGGAGCAGACTTGACTTCCTGCTCAGAGACAATAGCCTCTTCTTGAAGCTGAGCAGGCTCCTCTACCTTCTCTTCAACAGCCTCTTCTTGAAGCTGGACAGGCCCCTCTACCTTCTCTTCAATAGCTGTATCAGGTTTTAATTCAGTCTCCATAGGAGCCGATGTCGCACCAGGCGGCACGGCTGCTTCAGCAGTTTCATACTTTTTCAGTTCAAGGCTTTCGCTCTCCAGCAGCTTTGCTGCTTTGTCCCTTAACTCTATCTCTATATTCTGCCCTTCCTTCACTAAGTCTTGTAAGAAAGAGGATAATCGAGAATAAGCCCTCTTATACTTCTCACCTATCTCTTTCTCCACCTCCTCACTCGCCATAGTCAGGGATTGCAAAGCCTCCTGCTTCGCTTCTACCTCAACAATTTCGGCCTTCCTACTTACCGCCGATAGAATACCTTCTACCTCTTTCTGGGCAGCTATTTTAGCTTCCCCCCTTACTTCCTGGGCCTCTAGCTCAGCCTGGGTAATAATCTTGGTAGCTTCAGCTTCAGCCTCCGTCTGTGCCCTCATCTTGACGCTGGCTACTATCTGTTCGGCATCAGCTATTGCCTTCTTAAGGAGCGAGCGGAGCGAATCGGAAGGAGCTTGTTGCAGAGTATTACCCTGTTCCATCGAGTCACCGACTTCTCTTTCCCGCAATTGCTCTGTCTTCTGTTTACTCTTCCCAAAGCGCCCGAACATCAGAACTAACCTGCCTTTTAATTATTTTGTCCGTTAATTAAATTATAATCCACCAAATGCCAAGAGGTAAACTTCCCCCAAGAATTGTACTGCTAGCTCATTCTCTAGGCAATCCTGCAAAAGAGTGATTCCAAGTAGAAACAACACCCCTAGCAGTAGTCCATTCGGGTGAATCTTCGTTTGTTAAGCGCATACATACTTATGCTTTCAGCAAATCTGAATAACTAAACCTGATTTCAGAATACAGGTTCACATAAAATTTGTCAATTGTAGCTAAAACCTATGTCGGAGTCAATGACGACAGCTGAGTTAAGTAGAAGGTGTTTGGCAAAACGGCTATTTTGTAGCACGATCGTAGCCATCTAGCATTTTCAGTTTACCTAAGCTCTGCCCTAGCCAACTCAACTGAAACTATAGACTCTCTCATACTCTCTTACTGGATGAGGTTAAACCAGGTAACTATGAGCTGGTCATTACAAGTCTTCACAGTGGCCCATTTGTCAGATATAGACCGGGACACCTGATTAAAATAACCTCTTTACGCAATGAACAGCTCAATATAGACATCCCACAAAGGGCAGAGGGTAAAGGTGTAAATAAACCTCACAGTTTCAGGTAATCTGGCTACTATACTGCATAGAGGCAGGTAGCAATAGTTAAGAAATTGCTACCTGCCTTATTATGTAGAACGAATCCATCAGCCTCACATTTAGCCAAGCAATTTTTTATGAAACCTTTATGAAACCTTTATGAGATATTTATGAGATATTTATCATTTTTATGTCTATCTTTATGTTCGTATGTTAGATTTAAATTGAGATTATTTATCCGAAGGGAATCATAATGACTATATGGCCTCTAATTCCACTTATCACTTGTCTAACCTATATTCTTTTATTCGCACTGACACTACAGTCCATAGAAAAGCGAATCAATAAGATATTTGCCCTCTATCTTGGTGTTGCTGCAGTCTGGAGCTTCACCTCCTTCATGCTCCATCTCAATGCCCTCCCACAACAGGCACTATTTTGGAATGAGCTCCTTATAGCCGCCTTAGTATGGACTTTGATTACCTACTACCACTTTATCCGAACCTACACTAACAAACCCAGTGGGATGGGGGTATATCTTGGTTATGCCGTGGTTCTGGTTCTGGCAGCGCTTTGCTTCAGTGGCCGCATAGTCCAATACGCCTATATTGTTGATGGGGTTCTGCACCACAGCCTTGGAATTTCAATCTACTTTATCGGCGCCATTTCCTTCGCTTTTACAGGTGCCAGCATAGTGCTGCTAGTAAAGAAATATCGCAGCTCCACTGACCCGACAGACCGCAATAGAACAGCGTATTTAATGATAGGCTGGAGCATATTAGTCCCCCTCAGTTATTCCAACCTTATACCTGCCGTGGCTGGCCTTCCTCTAGCCCATATTGGCAACCTCGCTAATACATTAATTATTGCCTATACCATCAGGAAATATCACCTGCTTGCTATCAGGTTTGTGCTACGGAGAGGACTGGCGTACTTAATCTTTGCTAGTGCTCTCCTTGGTATATATATAGGTTCGATATTAATTTGGCATAAGTTCTTCCCTGACCTGCCGCTTTACAGTGTCTTACTACTCGCCTCCGGTTTAGCCTTCTTGCTAGCATTACTGGCTCGCCCACTAAGGTATTTTATCCAAGAACGGATAGACCGCCTCTTTTACCGTGGAACTTATGATTACCGCCAGATGCTGCTCAACTTCTCCACCAAGGTAAGCAATGTTCTTGACTTGGGCGAATTGGCACAAAGCATGCTAGACCTAGTAGTAAAAACCATGCATGTTAAACAGGCAGCTCTGCTATTCTCTGGGATTGAGGGCGGTTATTTCAACACCCGTTTTGTCCAGCAAACTACCAAAGAAGAACCATTCGCTAAGCTGAGGCTCGCCAATGACAATCCGGTTGTAACCTGGCTGGCTACTGAAGGCAAGGTTTTCCAGCGAGAGTTCATAGATGCCATACCACAATTTAAGGGTCTTTGGGAGGTAGAGAGGATTGCCCTTAATGCTCTGGGAGTAGAGCTACTTTGCCCAATAAGGAGCAAGGGCAGCTTAATCGGCATCCTGGCTTTGGGTAAAAAACAATCCGACTCCCCATACTCTGACGAGGAAACAGACCTGCTCATGACCATGGCTAATGAAGTAGCCATAGCTGTAGAAAATGCCAGTATGCTTGATAGCCTCAAAAGCCAACAGCTTCAAGTGGAGCAGCTCCTAGCGCAGGTAGTCCTGGCTCAAGAGGAGGAGCGGAAGAGGATTTCCATTGATCTCCATGACAGCGTTGCCCAATGGTTAGTTGCCACCTCATATCGTATGCAGACCCTTAGTCATGGTCTCTCCGGAGATGAAGGCACTAACACTCGAGGTGAGCTAGCTGGCATGGAAAGTACTATCACTAAAAGCCTGCAAGAGTTACGCCGGGTAGTGGTTGGCCTCCGTCCACCCGATTTGAATGAACTGGGGCTTACCCATGCCCTACAGCAGAGTCTTGATGATTTGAGGGCCGACGGCCTAGATTGCAAATTTAGTCAGGTGGGCACACCGATCCGACTGCCATCAAGCATGGAGATAACTGCTTACCGCGTAGTCCAGGAAGCTCTTACTAACATCCGCAAGCACGCTAATGCTACCAAAATAAATCTCCGCCTGCAGTTTCAGAAAAATAAGCTCCTGGTTGAGATTCGTGACAATGGCCAGGGTTTTGACCGCTCTCAAATGCTGGATAGTGCCATATCTATAGGACACATGGGCCTATTAGGTATGAAACAGAGAGCCGAGATGCTGGGCGGGGGTATCAAGATAAAGACAGACGAAGGGAAGGGAACTACGATAATCCTGAGTCTTCCCACTCATCCCCAAATAGAGGAGAGATAAATGGACGCCATCCGGATACTTCTAGTTGATGACCACCAGGTTGTGCGCGAGGGTCTGCGGCGCATGCTGGAGCTTGAAGCCGATTTGAAGGTAGTGGGTGAAGCAGCCGATGGTACAGAGGTGCTCACTCAGGCAGAGTCACTCTCCCCGGAGGTTATCCTAATGGACATCAAGATACCCGGGGTAGATGGGATTGAGCTTACTCGACAGCTAAAGGAAAAAGAGCCCTCCTGCAATGTCATTATGCTGACCCTGTATGATGAATACCTGACTCAGGCTATCGAGGCCGGGGCAACAGGTTACCTCCTTAAGGATATTAAGCGCGAGGAACTAGTAAGAGCTATCCGAGCCGTCCACCAGGGACGCTCACCACTTAACCTGTCTCTCAGTCAAGAGCAACTAGCCGAATTTGTCACCCCGGTTGAGAGCCAACAGCAAGCTTATCTCTCAGAGCGGGAATTAGCCACCCTCCGTCTGATTGCTGATGGTAAAACCACCAAAGGGATTGCTACCCAGCTTTTTTTAAGCGAGGCCTCGGTTAAGAGAAGCGTACGTCTCATCCTTGACAAACTCGGTGTCCATAACCGCTCTGAGGCAGTATCAGAAGCCTACAAAAGAAGCCTGATTTAACACCACGTGAGCCTTCAGGCTCTCTAGATTGACCCCTTTGGCTCATAGAGCTATCCTTTTGAGACTTCCGAAGTTGGTATCAAAAGGATAGAATCAGTTAGGGTAAATTGCCCTCTAATACTGGCTTTTTCCCACGGTAAGGTCAACAAGAACGGAGGAATAAATGGAGAAAGACATCCGGATTCTGGTGGTTGATGACCACCAGGTTGTGCGCGAGGGTCTGCGGCACATGCTGGAACAGGAAGAAGATATGGAGCTCGTAGGCCAAGGCGCTAACAGTGAAGAAGCCCTATTCCAAGTAGAAATCCTTTCCCCGAACACAGTGCTGATGGACATTAAGATGCCTGGGATGGATGGGATTGAGCTTACTCAGCAGATAAAGCAAAAACACCCCTCCTGTAATGTCATCATACTGACCCTGTATGACCAATACCTGAATCAGGCTATCGAGGCCGGGGCAACGGGTTACATCCTTAAGGATATTAAGCGCGAGGAACTCACCCAAGCCATTAGGCAGATCCACCATGGTGAAGTGGTGATTAGCGAGGGTATCAAATCTCAAACTCGAATCGAGTATGAAGAAAGACCTGACAAAAAGACAGCAGAAGACGCCGGCACACTGGTTGAAGAGTTGCAGCTAGTTCTACCTCCACCTGTTGAGGCTAACCAGTTGATGAGATTCGCTGGTCGAACAGAGGAGACACTTCAGTCCCGCGTGCTGCAGGTGGTTGGTTCCTGGCAGGAGGGCACCATCATGACGGTCGTCTTAAACAAGGCTGTAGAGCTGGCAGATATCCTGAATAAGCTGAGAGCGATATCCGAGGTAGAAGCAGTAGGAGAAACGCCACCGGCAGGAGAGAGCAACTCTAAACTTCTTAAGAAAGCCACCGCCATACCAAGGCTAAAAAATAGAATCAGGAAGACTATCTTTGTAACTTTAAAAAAAAGCTAGGCTAGATAGGTATTCAGCGCACCTTGTCTTCCAGCGCTAGCGTCGTGCCATCTCATCACTCAGCTAGATTAGACCCTTCATCCATATCCTGTTTCATCAACCGAATAAGCTCCATATTGTATCGACGGTGAAACCGCTTTGCTGCATCACCTGGCCAGTCGTAGAAGCCCTTGCCGCTTTTCATGCCCAGTTCGCCTCGCTCCACCCGCTCAGCAATAGGCCCCCAAGGCTCTAGACCCCGCTCTTTTGCCATCATATAACTGAAGTCCAATCCGATTAAGTCTAGACGCTTGAAGTAGCCAGTGTAGGCCATACGACGGCCGAAGCCGAATGATATTATGTCATCTATCATACTTGGGCTGCATACCTCCTGGTCCACCAATGACTGAACCTCCCGCCCGATTGCCCCTTGGATTCGATTTCCAATGAACCCCGGTAGTTCAACATCGATGACAACCACCTTCTTCCGCAAACCCCGCAATACCCGGGCTACCAGCTCCACTACCTCCCGGTCCGTCCTTTCTCCCCCAACCACCTCCACCAGAGGGATGAAGTGAGGCGGCTGAAAGTAGTGTGTCGCCAAGATGCGCTCCGGGTGCTTGGCTGCAGAAGCAATCTCGCTAACCATCAGCGTCGAGGTATTTGTTGCCAAGATAGCCGGAGGCGGACAGAGCTCGTCAAGCCTGGCGAATATCTGCTGCTTCAAAGATAACCTCTCAAGTACCGATTCGATGACGTAATCGGCACCTGATGCTGCGTCTCCCAGGTCAGTGGTAGGCCGCAGCCGACCATATGTAGCCTTAGCTTCCTCAGCGGTCAGCAACTGCGCCTCCACCATCAAATCAAGGTCCTCGCCAGCCCTCTCCATAGCCTTCTGGCTGGTGGCTTCCGTCGTGTTATAGAGACTGACGTGATAACCAAATCGAGCGAACTCCACCCCGATGCCGAAGCCCATCAGCCCGGCACCAATAACGGCTACACGCTCTACGCTCTTCTCCTTCATACTACCCTCCACTATAAATTATAGCTCTAAAAAGAAATGGACAAGGTCTGTTAACGCTCAATCTGTTTAATCTGATAGTGCAGCTTGCCCGCCGGTGCTGTTATCTCCACCGTTTCTCCCTGGCCTTTACCCACAATAGCTTGACCTATAGGTGAAGCACTGGAAATCTTGCCTCTAGCTGGGTCTGCCTCGCTGGAACTGACGAGTGTATAGCGCAGCTCTTCGCCAGAGTCAAGGTCACGGAGGATAACACTATCGCCAATGCCTATCGTGAGAGCACCCTTCCGTTTCTCATCAATAACAACGGCTGACTTTAGAGTCTCTTCCAGTTCCATAATCCGTCCCTCTAATTGCCCGCGCTGTTCCCTAGCTGCCTGTAGAGGCACGTTCTCACGAAAGTCCTTATCGGCGGCTGCTCTACGTATTTCCTCAATAGCTTGAGGGCGCTTGCTCTGAAGAGCAGCCAGCTCAGCTTCCAGTTCAGCATACCCCTGCTGTGTTAAAGAGACAGTCTCCAACGGACCCTGTCTGGAAGAAGGCCGCAGTCTAGTTTTGCCCTTCCTAGCCTTAAGGTGAATAGCTAGATTAGTCTTACTCCACCCCTTTTTCTTGGCATAAGCCAGGAAGGCTCGTATCAGCTCAAGCTTTCTCATGTAATCGGTATCCGATGTTGATAACCGCTCGGCATAGTTAGCTACCCCAGCAGCAGTGAGTCCAGCAAAAGGTCGTTCCCAGCCAAACCAGCGAACAAATTTATATATCTCCTGCTGACTTGCCCTTTTTTCTTCGGGTGGTAAGCTAGCCAGAAAATGGCCGGCTGCTTCACCCAAGCTTAAGTCCTGACTGCCACCACTCATCTCTGGGATACCCCCTATAAATACTATTAGGCTCCCTTCAACCTCTTCTGCCTAAGGGAAAGGGGAGCTTTATCATCTCAATAGTCTTAGATAACGCCTTGTGTCCTATCAATTTCAACGCCACCCTGCCATGCCAATCAAAGGACAAATCATCTGCTTTAAGCAAAGCCTCATCAATCCTGTTGGATTTTATTATGTCAAATATCCTGTCAATCTGCCTATCGCTCAGCAGTTCATAAAATTTCCGAGCCCAGTAGCCTACTTTTAGCTCCTGCCCCAGCCTCTTTTTCCACACTCTCTCATAATTAGCCAGATTCTTGGCAGACAGGGTATCACTTGCCAAAGCCTGATGCAAACTATTAGCCGCAATATCAGCGCACAGCAGACCATAGTAGATACCACCACCGGTGGTTGGCTTCACCTGCCCAGCCGCAGTTCCCACTACCAATACCCTATCACTATAGCTTCTAGCTAACGGTTTTAACGGAACCCCGCCATAGCTCAGCTCAGCCTCAGCCGAAGCTATTTTCCCCCGAGCCACCAGGGACGACATTAACCTTCTTAGATAAAGCCCCGGGTTACGACGGGACAGCAACCCCACTAGAGCCCTCTGTGGTAAAGTAGGCACCAGCCAGGCAAAAAAACCGGGAGCTATCTCCTGGCCGAAATAGACTTCCACCTCATCCACCCCCATTGCTTCTACCTCAGCCTGGGCTCCCATAACAAAATCACCAACCTTACCCAAACCCAACCCCTCAACCAGTTTCGAGCCAAAGCCAGTGGTAATAACTGCCGCTCTTGCCTCAAAAAAGCCTAATCCTGCTCCCTGACCAGCTATCTCAATTCTAACCCTATCATTCCTGACCTCTATATTCCTAACCGGGCTATTTAACACATATTCCACTCCTTTATCCTGAGCCCGGCTGGCTAAAGCTACATTAAAAGCTGCCCGGTCCACAATACAGGCTTGAGGTTCCTGCCGCCACAGGCTTAGAAGCTTCCCCGAAGGCGAAAAAAACCTGGCACTATTCGCCCGCCTAAAAATAACACCATCATCAACGGCAAAGGAGCTAACACACTCCTGACTGATAATGCCAGTGCAGCAAACCGGCTCCTCCAGCCTTTCCTTCTGCTCCACCACCGCCACCCCATACCCCATATCGGCCAGCCTATAAGCTACCTGGCTCCCGACTGGTCCGCCACCTATGACTATCACATCATACAACTTTACTCTCCCTAGTCTTGGGAATAACCTACATAAATCATATTAACATTATAATTTATCTCGAATTAAGGAAGGTTAATTAATAATCCTATGTAGCCCTTCCCCTCCTTCGCTTTATAAGCCTATTGAGATAATAGACTAATGCGGGTAAAATGGTAATAGCAACGATAACCAGAACAGAGTTAAACCCGGTAATACTAATACCAATCAGCCTATTCAGGAGAAGAAGACTGAGTGTTACTACAACTATGGACAGCCCGAAGGACAGGGTCACCCGTTCTATGACATTTATCTGCCTGAAGAAGACAAGAGTCCAGGCAAAGCCAGGCAGGAAGAACACCAATATGAAACCCAGTATCGCCCTAATGATAGGCAAGCGCTCAAGAAAGGGAAAGACAAATCCGAAAAGCTCCCTAAGTGGAGATAGCCAATCCATGACCTTTATTCCTCTCTATCAATATTTAGTTTGGATGGTATATGGCCTTGCTCAACATTCATAGGATGCCGAGACTTGATTATCTAATGCTACTCCCCATACTGGGGCTAGCCTTTTACATCGCTTTCATTCCACACCAGGGCTATCCCTACCCCCTGCATGTTGATGAGTGGGTTCACCTAGTTCTCTCCAAGGGGCTCGTGGAGACGGGAAGCATTATCTTTCCTGGCTCATTCTTACTGGAGGTTGGCTTCCATCTATTCTGGGGCGTTTTCCAAACTATTAGTGGTATTTCCTGGATGGACATCTTCAGATACTTCCCAGGCATCATTTTCATAATCACCGTTCTATCAGTCTATATCCTGGCTCGGAGGGAGGGGTTTGGTTTGGAGGCTGCCTTCTTTACCTGCTTGATACCGACCACTGTAGGAACACTGGGTCCCGCCTTCCTAGTGCCGACGTCTATGGGACTGCTATTTACCCCTCTAATTCTCTTTCTAGCCTTCAATTTTAGAACCGTCTGGTCTTATCTATTAATCTTTATCCTCATCTCTTTTCTGCTCTCGATACATGCCCCCTCAGCAATCTGCCCAATCATCGTGCTTACTCCCTATATCCTACTCAATTTAAAAGGTAACTTCAAGCACAGCTTGGGGTTGATATTAATCTTCGTCATCCCTTTCCTGGCAGTATTCCCCTGGATATTTAATCTGTTGCTGCCCACAGCTAAGAGCCTGCTTACTCCACAACCTGTTACGGGATTTGTCCAGTTACCCCGAGTTATACAGACCTATGGTTATCTCCCCATTGCATTCTGTCTTCTGGGGGCTTTCCTGCTGGCAATACGGGGCGGCAAGAAGAACTACGGCCTAGTATTAGGCTTGCTGACCTTGCTGCTAATGCTGGTTACCTTTTTTACATTCCACTACGGAGTGTCAATAATGTATGAGCGGGGGCTGACGTATATGATGCTGATGGTAAGCATTGTTGCCGGGGCTGGATTGATGGGAGTGAAGAACCTCAAGCTGCCAGCCAGGCTCAGCACCCGGCTAAAAGTGCCTCTCATTATCAGGCAAAATGTGGGTAGATTCTTGTGCCTAGTCCTTATTGGTATAACACTGGCGATAACTATCCCTGACCGCCTGGATAGTCCCTACTACTACATGATAGACGAGGAAGATTATCAGGCGTTTGTCTGGATTAAAGATAACATCAATGAGGATTATGAGAAGGCAATACTAGACCCGTGGAAGGCTACCGCCTTTACTGCCATCACCGATAAAAATATTTATACCAGAATACACGCCTACCCCATGGATATAGATAACGAAGCCTATGCCTTCCTCAGGAGTGGCAGCGCCGATACCACCTTCCTGCGAAAAAACGGGCTTTCTGTCATTTACACTCGTGTTTATGAAGGGCCCCAACGTGGGAATATTGAGTATAGTAGTGACAATCCTGACCTAGTTGAGGTGGCAAAGAATATCTACCGGCTCAAGGAAGCCGAGAAATGAGAGTGATTTGTTGACTTTTTGCTCAATATACTGCACAGTAAAAAAATAATTTGCAAAAAGACTTGACTTTTTAGTCAACATACTATATAATTTGACAAAGGTGTTTTTGTGGCAGGATTTAGGACATATAGTTGACAGCAGTGTTTTTTAGTAGGATTAGGACACTGTATGCCGATTAGAACTTAAATGCCTGGTAAAGGTGTAAGTTAAGTATGGAAACTCGAGAATTTGGGGCAAGGTTAAGAGAGCTACGAATACAGGTTGGCCTTAACCAGAGAGAGCTGGCAGATAAGATTGGGGTTAACTTTACCTATCTTAGCAAGATTGAAAGCGGAGTAATGCCTCCTCCCAGTGAGAAGGTAATACTGAGACTGGCTGAGGTCTTAAATGCTGATAGAGATGAGTTAATGACGCTAGCCGGAAAGATACCATCCGACATAGTTCAGATACTGAAGAACCGAGAGGCTTTGCAATTATTAAGATCGCGCCGCACCCAGCAAAAGAGCCGGGCTGCTAATAAAAAAAAGGGGATTAATATAATGAAAAATTTAGTGAACTACAAAAAGCTCTCCAGGGTAGCAATAGCAGCTGCTTTAGTATTTGCCGTTGCTGCCTCATTGTGGTTTGCCTCACCGACACCAGTTAAGGCACTTGAGATAGAAATTACCGACCCACAGGGTGCAACGCTTACATCCGGGACTATCGGCAGAACCTATGAGTTCCAAGTAAAAGTGAGCATCGAAGATGATGAGCTCTTACCAATAAAAAACATTGACCTGAAGCTCTATTGTGTAGACGACTCCTCTACCTATTATGACGAGTATACCAACCTGTCCTTAGGTTCCCAAGATTATGCTAGCTACCCAACAAGCGGAGCCGGTGCTGCCGCATCTATTAAGGCCAGCCCTGATTCTAACTGGGGGTATTCCACCACCGGCGCTGGCTATGTTCTATGGAAAGGCAGCGGATACACCTTTGCCCCGATAGTCGGAGGCTACGGATACGCAACCGGGACAGGCACCACTGCAATAACATATGATATCAAATGGACACCGCCCTCAAGCTGGCCCACAGGTGGTTACAAAATTGAGGCCGAGATTACTGCCCAAGATGACCAAACCTTTACTCAGCTCAGCAGCCAGTTCACACTTTCAGCGAGACATTATGGGGAGGCGCCAGGCGCACCACCCGCAGTTGTAGTAGAAGGTGTTAGCGATGTATCTGATGTTGTCACTGACGAGGGCGCATTTACTGAAGAGGTTGCCGCTGAATCCGAGGATGGCAACGTCGAGGTCATCATTGAAGAAGATACCATCGGCCTCACCGAAGAAGGCGAGCCCCTCTCTGAGATAAGCATAATTGAGATGGAAGAACCGCCAGCTCTGCCGGCAGATTCCAGTGTTATCGCTTTGACCTATGACCTGGGTCCGGATGGTGCTACCTTCGACCCACCAATAACCATTACCCTTGCCTACGACCCCGATGAGATACCTGAAGGAGTTAACGAAGAAAACCTAGTCATCGCTATATGGGATGAGGATGCTGGGGAGTGGATTACACTTGAAGACTGCACTGTTGACCCGGTAACCCATACTATCACGGCACCGGTAAGCCACTTCACTGCCTTTACCGTCCTGGCTTACACACGCCCCGCCGCCTTTACCACCAGCGATTTGACCATATCCCCCGCTGAGGCCGATATCGGACAGAGTGTAACCATCAGCGTTCTGGTGGCTAACACCGGCGACTTCACCGGTAGCTACGAGGTAACCCTCAAGATAGACGATGTAGCCGTAGCTACTCAGGATGTAACCCTGGCCGGTGGTGCCAGCCAGACACTAACCTTCACCACAACTAAGGATGCTGCCGGAACCTATACCGTAAATATCAATGGTCTGTCAGGCACACTTACGGTCAAGGCGCCACCAGTACCAGCCAAACCAGCCGCTTTTACTACAAGCTCCCTGACCATATCCCCTACTGAGGTCGACATCGGACAAAGTGTGACCATCAGTGTTCTGGTGGCTAACACCGGCGGCGTCACCGATAGCTACGAGGTAACCCTCAAGATAGACGATGTAGCCGTAGCTACTCAGGATGTAACCCTGGCCGGTGGTGCCAGCCAGACAGTAACCTTCACCACAGCTAAGGATGCTGCCGCTACTTATCAGGTGGCGGTTGATGGTCAGCGTGGTGAGTTTACCGTAGTAAAGCCAGTGCCTCCTCCGTCCTTCCCTTGGTGGTGGATAATTGTCGGAGTAGTGGTAGTTGGTCTACTAGTCTACTTCCTGTGGTGGAGACGGCGTATAGCCTGATTATTCAGCGGATAAGCGACTGAAAATAAGAAAGGCGCTACCGATACAAAAACGGTAGCGCCTTTTCATATGCAAAAGCTGAAAAGATGGTTACCAAAGAGATTGCGTACTCGGGAGAGCCTAATTAAATTGTTTATCAAGAGAAATTTAAAGGATTCTTTAAAAAAA
>CAZMUD010000014.1:0-23420 GCA_964569715.1 uncultured Dehalococcoidales bacterium
GCCAGAGAATAGTAACCGGCACTGACATTAAAGACCCTTCTCTAGCTCAAGCTGGCAAGCAGCGAATTGAGTGGGCTTCCCGTGAGATGCCAGTGGTGAAGCTAATCGGGGAGAGGTTCTCCAGAGAGAAGCCTTTCACCGGCATCCGGATTTCAGCTTGTCTTCACATTACTACGGAAACGGCAAATCTGGCTCTGGCCTTAAAGGAAGGAGGAGCCAATATTATCCTCTGTGCTTCTAATCCCCTCAGCACTCAGGATGATGCCGCCGCTGCCTTGGTAGATTATGGTATTCCCACTAATGCCATTAAAGGGGAAGATGAGGCAACATACTATAAACACATTAATACCGCCCTTGATAGTAAACCCCAGCTTACGGTAGATGATGGTGCTGACCTGGTTACCACCCTGCATACCAAGCGGAGCGATTTAATTAAAGATGTCATCGGCGGCACCGAAGAAACGACCACTGGTGTTATCAGACTGCGCAGTATGGCGAAGGCAGGCGAGCTAAAGTATCCCTTAATCGCGGTAAATGATGCCCAGACCAAGTACCTGTTTGATAACCGCTACGGCACCGGGCAGAGCACCGTTGACGGCATCACCCGTGCTACCAATATCCTGTGGGCAGGTAAAAAGGTGGTGGTCTGTGGCTATGGCTGGTGTGGGCGTGGCATAGCCTTAAGAGCCAAAGGGTTGGGCTCGAAGGTGATTGTGACCGAAGTAGAGCCAGTCTGTGCCCTGGAGGCAGCTATGGATGGTTTTCAGGTGATGCCGCTGATGGAGGCGGCTAAAGAGGGAGATATTTTCATTACTGTTGCCGGCGATAAACATGTCATTGATGAAGCCCATCTCCGGGTGATGAAGGACGGAGCTATTCTGGCTAATAGTGGACATTTTAATGTAGAGATTAATATCCCGGCTTTAGAAAGTATGGCGCAAAGTAAGCGAAGGATACGGCCTTTTGTTGATGAATACACATTAAATAATGAGCGCCATTTGTATCTGCTGGGTGAGGGGAGATTGATTAATCTGGCGGCGGCTGAAGGGCACCCGGCCAGCGTTATGGATATGAGCTTTGCCAATCAGGCACTGTGCCTGGAATATATTGTAAAAAACAGGGGAAAGCTCGAGCCTAAGGTTTACCCGGTACCTGAAGAAATTGATAAGCAGGTGGCTCGGCTAAAACTGAACTCTATGGGCATTGAGATTGACACCCTAACGCCAGAGCAAAGGCAGTACCTAACCAGTTGGCAAGAAGGGACATAGAAAGGAGAAAAGATGACTAGTAGTTTCAAGAACTCGCCCAAATACATGCTCACCTCGGAGTCAGTTACCGAAGGGCACCCGGATAAGCTATGTGACCAGATAGCAGATGCTATTCTGGATTCCATTATGGGAAAAGACCCGTATGGCAGAGTAGCCTGTGAGGTAGCCACGACCACTGGACTGGTAATTGTTCTGGGAGAGATTACCACCGATTGCTATGTTGACATTCCTCAGGTAGTGCGGGAGGTAGTGCGTGATGTAGGCTATGTTTACCCCGAATATGGCTTTGATTGTCAGTCCTGCGGGGTGCTGGTCTCCATTAAGGAACAATCCTCTGACATTGACCTGGGTGTTAGTAAGTCGCAGGAGGCTAAGAAAGAGCCAATGAGGGATGAACTAGAATCGACTGGTGCCGGTGACCAGGGAATGATGTTTGGTTTTGCCTGTAGCGAGACGCCGGAACTGATGCCTCTGCCTATTTCCCTGGCACACAAGCTATGCCAGCGCCTGGCTCAGGTGAGAAAAGATAATATCCTATCTTACCTTCGCCCCGATGGCAAATCGCAGGTAACCGTAGAATACAGCAACGGCATTCCCAAGCGAGTGGCTAGTGTAGTGATAGGAGCTCAACATAACCCCGATATCAGCCACGAGCAGATTGAAAAAGACATCATTGAGCAGGTAATCAGGGCAGTTATTCCCTCTTCACTGATGGATGATAGAACCAGATTCTATGTTAATGCTACCGGTCGGTTTGTAATTGGAGGGCCGGTATCTGATACTGGTTTCACCGGTCGCAAGATTTTGGTTGATGCCTATGGTGGGGTTGCCCGGCATGGTGGTGGTGCCTTCTCGGGCAAAGACCCGACCAAGGTTGACCGCTCGGCAGCTTACGCCGCCCGATATATTGCCAAGAACATAGTAGCTGCCGGGCTAGCCGAGCGTGTGGAGCTTCAAATATCGTATGTCATTGGTGTCGCCCATCCCCTGTCCATCTCTGTCGAAGCCTTCGGCACAGGTAAGGTTGACCAGGAGGTCTTACTTGCTCTGATTAGCAAGCACTTCGACCTCAGACCTGCGGCCATTATTCGGGACTTTGATTTGCGCCGACCTATATACAGGCAGACGGCTGCCTATGGGCACTTCGGACGGGACGACCTCGACCTCCCCTGGGAAAAAACCGACAAAGCCGAAATCCTGAGGAAAGAGGCGCTGGGGAAGTAACTGGGAGGAGTTTAATAATAAGAACATAACTATCCTCAAGAGGTGACATTATGGAAGGATGGCTATATGGGTTATTCGCTCTTATCGGGGTGCTTTTTGGTGGTATATTCTCTTAAACAGATACCTTGTCGGATTTCCGTGGTCTCGTGCTAATAAGCAAATCCATATTCAGGGCATTGGCGACCTTGAAAAGAGTCCCGATTGAAACGCCACGGTCACCTCTTTCCAACCTGCAAATTGCGGGCTGATGCATACCAGTCAACCGAGCTAACTTTCGCTGGCTCATAGACAACTCATTCCTACGAGCAATAAATGCCTGAATAATGTCGTATTTGGGTTGTAATTCCTCATACGCACGACGAATATTCGGTTTACTGAGAAGTTCTTCCTTGAATTCCTTGAAATCAGTTCCATCCATTGCAATCTCCATCTCTATATATGTGTGTATGTGTACATTCATGATAACATCAATGTTATCACTTCGCAAACAGGTTCTGACGTGTTTTAACTCGATGATTTAGACTCATGGTCATTCATCCTCTTAAAAGCTATTAAAATGTCTCTCTTTGACAATTTATCGCTCTTTTTCTTTACCGCATGCAACAGAATAAACTTTCTGCCTGAAAAAGCAAAGTATAGAATTCTATAATAGTCGGAGCTGTGTTTTATCCTTAATGACCAAATCTTACCTTCTACTTTTTCAACGTAGGGTTTACCAAGAGACAAATCAAACCTATATAGCAAGTCGAAGACATGTAAAATTTCACCTATTGCGCCGAAAGGTTGCTCAAGAATAAAATCCTTAACAGGCTCATTGCCATCATCATCTTTATATAAAACAACCCTCCAATCCATAAATCAATTTTAGCATAAGTTATCTACCTTGACACCACCCACCAAATATGTAAAAAATACTAGATATAGTAACATTAGTATTAGCTATCATAAATTATATTTCCTTGCTTTGAAGGGATAGTTATATAATAGAATTAAAGAAAGTCAAAGAGGGGCGAAGCCCCTCTTAAGAAAATATTTTCCCCTTCCCCTTATCAAGGGGAAGGGGATAAAGGGGATAGGGTTGAAAAATAGCCCTATAAAATTTGGCACCGATGGCTGGCGAGGAATCATCGCCCAGGATTTCACCTTTGATAATGTGCGGGTTTGTGCCCAGGCGGTAGCTGACTATTTAAAGCAAGCAGGCTTAGCCAGTCGGGGGCTGATTATCGGCTATGACACCCGTTTTGCCTCCGAGGACTTTGCTTCAGCCGCAGCCGAGGTAGTTACCGGTAATGGAATAAAGGTATTCCTCTGTCCCAAGGCTGCCCCGACACCGGTCATAAGTTTTGGCACTCTGGCTCGAAAAGCTGGTGGGGCTATTGTCATCACCGCCAGCCACAATCCTGCTATCTGGAATGGCTTTAAGTATAAGACCGAAGATGGTGCCGGTGCTCCAGATGAGGTTACCGCTGAAATAGAAAAGAACATTTCACGTACTCTTGATGCCGGGAAGATAGAGCAAATGCCACTGGCTAAAGCATTGGAGCAAGGGTTGGTAGAATACCTTGATTTAGCCCCAATCTATTTCCAGCATGTTGCCAAGCTAATTGACCTTGATGAGCTACGTCAGGCCAGGCTGAAGGTAGTTGTTGACCCTATGTATGGAGCCGGCGCTGGCTATCTCAAGGCGCTGTTAGACGGGGGAGCTATTAAGGTAGTGGAAATAAACGGTGAGCGCAACCCCTTATTTCCGGGAATACAGCCTGAGCCGATTGCGGCTAATCTGGCTAAACTCTCAGCTACTGTTAGAGAGCAGGGGGCTAATGTGGGATTGGCGACCGATGGTGATGCCGACCGCCTTGGCATCGTAGATGAAAAGGGAATGTTCCTGACCACACTTCAGGTCTTTGCTTTGCTCTGCCTTTACCTGCTGGAGGTGCGTGGTGAGCGGGGACTTATCGTCAAGACAATAACTACTACCAGTATGGTCAACCGCCTGGGCGAAATATTCAATGTGCCGGTTCGCGAGACACCGGTAGGTTTTAAATATGTGGCTCCGATAATGCTAGATAAAGATGAAGATGTCCTCATTGGTGGTGAAGAAAGCGGTGGCTTTGGCTTCCGGGGTCATATGCCAGAAAGAGATGGCATTTTTTCCAGTCTATATTTTCTTGACCTGATGGTTAAGACGGGCAAAAATCCCTCAGAACTCATAGAATACCTCTACAGTAAGGTGGGTGCTCACCATTTTGACCGTGTGGATGTAGAATTTCCTGAGCCAGAACGTCAGGTAATAATTGAACGCATAAAACATAATCACCCGGAGTATATTGATGGGGTTAAGGTAGTAAAATTTGATACTACCGATGGCTTTCGTTTTATTCTGGCCGATACTACCTGGCTGCTCATCAGATTTTCCGGGACTGAGCCGTTGCTTCGCATCTATGCCGAAAGTAGCACGTCGGCTCGGGTAGAGAAGCTGCTCGAGCTAGGTAAAGAGTTAGCTGGAGTCTAGGCAGCCTCGGAGCTGTTAGGAGGTAATTGAGTATGGAGGATAAACTTCCCCGAAAAACAGAAAAGCCCTGGGGGTTTGAGCTGTTATTTGCTCATACTCCAAAGTATGCGGGTAAGGTAATTTTCGTTCGGGCAGGGCATAAGCTTAGCCTTCAATATCATAGGGAGAAGGATGAAAGTATGTACTTGTATGAAGGGGAAGCCCTGATAGAAATTGAAGAGAGCGATGGGCAGTTAGTTCAATCTGTAGCTCAACCTGGTTATTGTCTCAGGATTCCCCCGCTTACTAAGCATCGCCTGGAGGCGATAGAGGACACAACCCTATTTGAAGTCTCAACCCCTGAGCTGGAAGACGTAGAGAGGGTGGAGGATGACTACGGACGAGCCGATTGACAGCTAGTTTGACACGGTGTGTTGCCCCCTGATAGACTTTGGATAAGCAAA
The DNA here is from genome assembly GCA_964569715.1 of uncultured Dehalococcoidales bacterium. Classification (GTDB taxonomy): domain Bacteria; phylum Chloroflexota; class Dehalococcoidia; order Dehalococcoidales; family UBA2162; genus CAZMUD01. The sequence continues at coordinate 5,448 of CAZMUD010000014.1, forward strand.
GAGGTTTCATTACTAACCCCACCTATTGAATCAGAATGGCCCTGTGGTGTAGCGGACTAACATGCCACCCTGTCACGGTGGAGATCGGGGGTTCGAATCCCCCCAGGGTCGCCAAGTTAGACCCTTGAGATACTCTTCACAGGAGAGCGTTTCCGTAGGATGGCACTAACTGAAGATTGCAAGGAAGGTGTGAAGTCCTTCATAGAGAAGAGACCGCCGGTCTGGAAAGGTAGATAGGCTTGGTTTACCAGTGCAATCTGATAGCACCGAAACCGTGACTTTTATAGGGCTTCTTTGGTAAAGAACAAGGGACTGACTCTAACTCAGCTGGCTATGGAGTAGACCACATTATTGCTTGAAAACTGAAAAAATAAAAAAACGGCAGAAAAATAGCTAATATACCGGTTAGTAGCCACTTAAGGTTAATAAGGTCACCCCACCGATGATGAGGCTGACGGAGATAATCTTTATGATGGCGATGCCTCGGCTGAGGCGCTCCTCCAGCACCGCTGGGAAAATGCGGCTCAAGGACAGGGCATAGATGAAGACGAAGCAGGGTCGGATGCTCAGGATAGTGGAAACCAGGGACACCGGCCCCTGCTCCATTGCCCAGAAGGATAAGATGATGCCCACCAGGGCTATGCACTCGTTGAGGGTTAGCAAGCCTAGGGCTAGGCTCCGCTCCTTCATGTCCCTGAGTTCCTTCAGAATCCTGGGACGCACTGAGGGGAGTAGGAATATTGCGCCGAAGCAGATGGCGTTGACGGAATACATGTTCCAGAATGACATATAGTCTAGGGCATACTTGCTGGCAGTGTTAGCTACTCCCAGGAGCAGGCTCGAGACCATGAGCATAGCGAAGGACTTACGGAGTCGGGCCCCCTGTCTTCCAGCATCGCGCCGTACCGAGATGAGTACCGCTCCAGCCACCGTCATAAAAATGGCCAGCCATTCCATATAGCCCAGTGCCTCGCCCAGGAGAGGCACCGCCAGGATAGCCACGAAGATGGGGAAGGTATGGACCACAGGTATAATCCGCGATATTTCCTCAGAGCGCATGGCTTGTAGCATAATGAGCACTCCTGCCGAGCGGACGATGCCCGAGGTAAAAGCCACTTCCAGCGGGGTGGCACCGATTTCTCCGGGCAAGGGGTAGAGGCCAAGGATTATTAGCCCAAATCCGAGATGCAAAATACCAACCGGAATGAGGAAAGCCCAGAGACTTGGCATTCGCTTGGAGATGAGGTGGCTATCGACTATAGCCACCACCCCCATGATGGCGGCACTAACGATGGCAGCGGTAATCCACATCACAGGTAGTGCGAGCTCCTTTTCCAACTATCAGTCAATGGTATATCTTACCCTATATGGAAGGAAATGGGTAGGAGATAGAGGGCGGCAGACTAGCCGGGCACAAGTTGCAGTGTGCCCTGCTGGTTGGCCCGAATGAGGTCCCAGTTCCAGAGCAGAAAACATTATCAGAACGTGTGGCATAGCATGGTATTACTCAATCTTGGTTGTTTATGTTCCCTATCTTTTGATATAATACTCATTAGGTTATGAATTTTAGCCAGCTGATTGAATTTATCAAGAAGTATGTTATATGGGGTTCTCTTACGGGCGCTTTGCTTATGCTTATGATGGGATGGTTGCACAGTTGTGGTTGCACTGCACCTGTATCTGAATCCTTTGGATGGAATGACGAAGTGGCGGGTTCTATCTTCAAGTCCATCGGGATAGCCTTCATTATCATATTTGCACTTTCCAGCCTGCCATTTGTGGGTGCTATAATTATTAAAATTATAAAGAATACTTTCCTTGAATAAACCCCATATCTTCTTGGCAAGCTGTCTTAATGCTATCGTCCCCAAAAACCATATCAATAGTAAGCCTAGACTAAAACCTATTGTGCCCAATATCTGATAAATGCTCATCGTTCTAACCTCGGTGTCTTTGCTATAATTCGTGGTGGTGGTGTCGTTATTCTAAGCCTCTTAGTTTTAGATATTCTAGCTGGTTTCGGCTCGGTCATAACTCGGTGTTTGTTGAGGTCTATTCGGGCAGTCTTCTCATATGGCTGTTCGCACATGTCTTTCCAATTGCGGAATGGGAATCTAATACCGGCTACGCTTGCGGGAGTTCTATCCTTTAACGACATATGAGGTCTAAAGAAGTTGTAATGCACCAACCATCCATCCAAGAATAGCCTTGCCGATTTCATAGTATGCAAGCCACGCATAACCTTAGTTCGTTCTTTAAGTGTTGAGTGAAAACGTTCAATCTTGTTCGTATTATTCTCAACATCAAAGGGACCGCCTTGCCTATGCTTGGTATCCGCACCAAAGGTTAGTTCTATGCCATCTAGGTAAGCTCTGAGCTTATCCGTGTAAATCACTCTAGGTATCTTGCCAGTTCGCTCATATGCCTGTTTCATAAGCTGTTGAGCGTCTTTAGTGGTGCGGGTATAGGACATATGAGTGGCTATCAAAAAACGGGTCTTGGAGTCTATAATATCCCAAAGCCAGATATTCTTGCCATCCAAATCAATCATCGTTTCATCGGCTACCCAAATACTGCCCACATCTGGCTTATACTTGCCAGCCTCTATTATCGCCAGCCTGGAGAACCTATTTACCCAGTTATAAGCGGTAGCATCCGATATGTAACTATTGTGCTGTTGGATTAGATTTCTGCGTATATCATTGAGGCTCATACCCTCATAATACATATTGAGAGCATCGGCTACCTGTTGTGTAGGATATTGCATCTTGGGAATAGTATCTATACCGGCAAACTTACGCTTACAGTCCTTGCAGAAATACCTTTGAACCTCTTTATATTTGCCGTATTTTATTACATTCTCAGATTGGCAGTATTTACAGTTCATATTTCAACCCCCAGAAAATACTCCTCAATATCTTTGGCAACTCCTGCCTGTAAACTAGACATTGCATTGTCCACTATTCCAGAGCAGCTCTGTAGACCGATTCTCATTGCAATAATTAGTGGTTCCATTATGCGTGGGTATGAAAATTTTTTCCAAACAGATTGTTTCAAATTCAACAATTTGAGACTATGAAGAACAACTGACAATGCAATTACACGATTTATTTTATTAGTAACATTAGGCGGTAACCCAACCTCAAGTTCTCTGATTTCATCATATATTGATTTATAACCATCCTCTTCTATTATTACCCATGTCCCCAATTTATAATCTTGTAATATTGCGTTTACTTTATTTGCTCGGCCAATAACAAAATTAAAATGTGCCATTTTGAATATTCGCCTTGTAATCGCAGTAGACCAAGTAATAGTGATTAATATTAAGTATGGGAATTCATACCATACAAACCATCTTTTAAGCACTGACAAGAATACTACACCTGACACATTTTGCTCGGATATTCTCTTAGCAAAATATTTGTCTAACTCAAATAGTTTGTCAGGTATGTGCCTTTTGTTAATAAAAGCTTCCCTATATCGCTTACGCTCATCACGTATATCATTATTCCTTTCTTGTTCTCTAAATATGCTTAATATCTTGTTTTCTCGCCATAATCCCCAAATAATGGAGAGGCTAGTTAATAATAAAACTATATAGCAGGCAATAAACCAGATTAGTGCCGGAATACCCCAAGTTGCAGCTTCCCTAGCAAGTGACATTGTTCCTAGCAGGCCTAGTGTGACACTCACTGGGAAACCCCCGTATTTGGCAATTTTTGCCAGCATATTGCACCCCCTGCCAGTATATTCTTTAACTGGCAGTATAGCACCAGGCAAAAATAACAACAACCAAGATTGAGTAATAAGCATAGCATACTTGCATTGCTTACATTCCTTATTGTATGGTATAATGCATCGTAAATTTTTGGAGAGAAATGGATGGTATCCGATAAGGTAGCAATGGAAGAAGGCGAGCAGTTGTTTGATTATGAACTGGTATTAGTTATTAGTCCGGAGGTTGCCGAAGAAGAATTTGAGGCTACAATAGATAATGTAAGCCGGCTTATTACCGGGAAGGGGGGTACTGTTTCTGATATAGAACGGTGGGGTAAAAGAAGGTTAGCCTATCCGATAAGACGTTTTGTGGAGGGCAGCTATGTTTTGGCTAGGTTCAAATTGAAACCTGCCTTCGGTAAAGAACTGGAGGCAAACCTACGGATTTCCGATGAGGTTCTGCGGCATCTGTTGATAAGACTGGATAGTTAACTGGGAAGAATGTCTATTTCTCACGAGTGTTTGAGTAGAGCAAAAGGAGTTTTGAGACAATGGTAAGCGTAAATAAAATGATAGCTATTGGTAATCTTGGTAGCGAGCCTGAAATGCGCTTTACCCCTAATGGTAGGCCGGTAACCTCGTTCAGTCTTGCGACTAATTGGAGGTATACTACTGCTGAGGGTGAGCGCAGGGAGGAGACGGAGTGGTTTAGTGTGGTCGCTTGGGGTAAGCTAGCTGAACAATGCAATCAGTTTCTGACTAAGGGTCGGCTTGTCTATGTTGAGGGTAGACTGCGGATGCATACCTGGGAGGGACAGGATGGGCAAAAGCGTTACCGGAATGAAATAGTAGCCGATAGAGTCAGTTTTCTTGATAGACAGGCAGTAGCCCCTCTTCCTGAAGAAAAGGCTGAGGAAGGTGAGAAGGTTGAGGAAGTTGAGAAGGCTGAGGAAAGTGGGGTTACCGAAGTGGAGCCGGAGGACATTCCCTTTTAGTTGTAACTTAATAAGCTTGGAAGCAGGGAGTTTATAACACGTGGCTAGACAAAAATTGGACAAAGCCAGGAGTTCAAGGTGGAATAAAACAAGATATGTGCCGAGCCGTAAGGTTTGTTCCTTTTGCGTTGATAAGGTTAAGACAATAGATTATAAAGCCCCTGAGAAATTACGCAACTATATATCTGATAGAGGAAAGATAGTGCCACGTCGTAGAACTGGCACTTGTGCTAGACATCAGCGTGCCTTGGCCACAGCTATAAAGAGAGCGCGGCACTTAGCCTTATTACCGTATGTGTCAGCTCATATGCGTAAGGTGGGGAGTGTTGGCGTTGGTGATTAGTTTGATGAGCTGAGGATTGTCCGTCTTCCCTCCCTTTATAATCACTTCAATCTAATGAGGGGTTAGAGTGCCAAAGAGGACTTATCAACCAAAGAAGATTCCGCGCAAGCGTGAGCATGGCTTTCTGAAGAGAATGAGCAGCCGGGGTGGGCGGGCTGTCTTAAGAGCAAGACGGCTCAAGGGTCGTAAGCGATTAACTGTAGTTTGACGCTGAAATAGCGCCTTTGCCGGTGAGCTTGGGAAAGGGAGCGATGAGGGGAGAAGAATACCTTACTAAGCCGCAGCAGTACGCATTAGTTTATAGTAAAGGCAGCTCGTGGGTATCTGATTTAGTGGTGATGAAGGCTTTGCCTAATGACCTTACTTTATCCCGATGTGGCTTATCGGTTAGCAAACGGGTAGGTAAGGCGGTAACGAGAAACAGGGTAAAGCGCTTGCTTCGTGAAATCTTACGGATAATGCCACTTAAATCGGGATGGGATATTATATTTATTGTTCGTCCGGCGGCGGCTACTGCCGATTATGCTGGTCTTAGGAGGTCGGTCGAAGGTTTATTATCCCGAGCTCACTTACTGGAGACCGATGAAGAACATGGTTTTTTAGCGGAGGTTAAAGCCGGGGGTGGCGGGGAATTGGCGGTTTAATTAGCGAGGGAATGTGAAGGAGTTTGCTTTAGGACTAATTAGACTTTATCAGTTAACCCTATCGCAGGTTATGCCACCATCCTGCCGTTTTATCCCAACGTGCTCTCAATATACCTATGAGGCTGTCACAAGGTATGGTTTTCTTAAAGGGGTATGGCTGGGAGTAAGGCGCATAGCTCATTGCCATCCTTTCCACCCAGGCGGTTATGACCCTGTGCCATGATACCCGGATTAATCTATCTACTTTATAATAGAGATTATTTATCGATTTCACCCCCGTCAACCTTCCCTTGGTAAACGGTCTTTTATTTGGATGGAGTGAATAAATGAGAACCAGGCATAGCACAATATTGCTGGTCAAAATATCGCTCCTGCTGGTTATACTTCTCCTGGGCGGGCTAGTCTTTTCCGGCTGTAGGGCTGGTATGGGTGCTGTGCCCAAGGGTTGGTCAGGCGGGACAATAGCTGATGGCACCCTATTGGTAGGTTCAATGGATGGTAAGCTTGTAGCTGCGAATACAACAGACGGTAGTCGTTTGTGGGGAGTATCTCTGGAAACTCCAGAGTCGGCAGGTGGTGGCGGTGGCTTTGGCTGTGCCCCAGCATCTGTGGCGGTAGCTATCTATGGCTCTCCAGCCGTAGCCGAAGATTTAGTTTATGTTGGCGGCTATAATGGTAAAATTTATGCCTTTAGTTTTGGTAGAGATGAACCGAGGTGGGTATATCCTCGCCAGGGTAATATCGGTGCTCCTATTGTCGGTGGGATTGTCCTATCTCAGGGCAAGCTCTATTTCGGCTCTGCTGACGGGAAAGTCTATGCCCTGGATGCTGCTGACGGTTATAAGGAGTGGGAGTTTCCACCTCAGGGCGAGATAGGCAAGATTTGGTCAACCCCGGCTATTGATGGGGACACCCTATACATTGGTTCCTTTGATAAAAAACTCTATGCCCTGAAGGCTAGCGATGGCAGCAAAGAGTGGGAGTTTGAGACTGAAGGGGCTATTGTTGCACCTCCCCTTGTGCATGATAACACGGTCTATATTGGCTCTTTTGACAGGTATCTGTATGCCGTAGATGCCGCCGATGGCAGCCTGAGATGGAAATTCATGGCTGAGAGCTGGTTCTGGGCTAAACCGGTGGCTTATAATAATGCTATTTATGCCGGTTGTCTTGATGGCAAGGTTTATGCCCTTGATGCTGAAAGTGGTGATAAGCTCATCGAGTTTGACATGGGAAGTCCGGTGAGTTCTTCGCCGGTTCTGGTAGATAACTCAATTATTGTGGCTACAGAAGACGGAGTGGTATATGCCCTGGATACTGGTGATAATCAGCAAAGGCAGCTAGTCAACTTGGAAGAAAAGGTAAACGCTCCCCTTGTCGCTAGCCAGGGGATTGTTTATATACATACTGCTGAGGATGTCCTCTATGCACTGAATGCACAGAGAGGGGTTGATGTGTGGCGTCCTATTAAATTAAGTGGTAAGTGAGGTAGATTCTGTTGGGTATTGGGGAAATATGGGACCTAATTATTTTGTCCCCGATGATAAATGTCCTCATCGTGCTGTCTGATTATCTGGCGGGTAGCTTTGGTCTGACTATCATTGTTTTAACTATTATTATTCGGACTTGTATGTATCCCCTTACCCTGAAGCAGCTTCGGGCTAGCAAAGCCATGCAATCGCTTCAAGCCGAGGTCGCTGAGATTCGGAAGAAGTATGAGAAAGATAAGCAAAGAGCGGCTCAGGAGCAGATGAAGCTGTATAAGGAGTCTGGTATGAATCCTGCCGGTTGCCTGCTACCCATGCTAATCCAGTTCCCCGTTTGGATAGCTCTCTACCAGTCAATTATCAGGGTTTTAGCCGTAGCTCCTGAGGATTTTCTGAGCCTCTCCCAGCACCTTTACTCCGCTTGGCCGCAAGTCTTTTCTCTGGTGCCTCTGGAGAGCAAGTTCCTCTGGCTGGACCTGGCTACGCCTGATAGGTGGCTGCTCTTACCCATTCTGGTCGGGGGCACAATGTGGGTGCAGCAGAAGATGATGATGAGCCCTACTGCTGACCCTAAACAGCAGGCGCAGAGCCAGATGATGCTGTGGATGATGCCACTGATGTTTGCCTTCTTTACTTTACAATTTCCTAGTGGTCTGGCTCTCTATTGGGTGGCTTCAAATGTTATCAGCATTGTTATGCAGTATTTTGTTACTGGGTGGGGGGGCTTGATTTCATCACCAGCCGGGAAGAAAGTTCCTGGCGATAGAAGAAGTATAGGGCATGTCGCTCAGCAAAAGGCACCTTTAGAGGAAGATGATGTTAGTGCCGATATTGTTGTGCCGAGTTCTGCCCAGGAAGAGGGATTAGACTATGAAAAGTCTGGAGATAAGCGCCAAGACAGTAGAGGAAGCTATCCACCGCGCCTTAGAGCAATTAAGCGTAAGCCGAGAAGAGGTGGAAGTCACCGTCGTAAAAGAAGCTAAAGCTGGCATCCTGGGTCTGGGTGCTGAGGAGGCAGTGGTCAGGGTGAAGCCATTAATGCCCGTGCCCGAGAGTGATATAGCTGAGGTAGCGAAGGGTGTCTTAGAGAGGCTGCTTACTTTGATGGGAGTGGCTGGCTCTATTATGCCTCAAGCCCAACCTATTGTTGAGGGAGAAGAAGAAGCTACTACCTCTATTGCCCTTAATATAAAGGGTGAAGACCTGGGTATTTTGATTGGGCGGCGCGGGCAGACTCTTGCTTGCTTGCAGCATATGGTTAGGCTTATTGTAGGTCATCAGACGAAGGCTTGGGTGCCTATAATCATTGATATCGAAGGGTATAAGCAGCGCCGTTATCAAGCACTGCAGATTTTTGCTCGGCGTATGGCGGAGCAGGTGAAGGCTAAGGAAGAGCCCTTTACCCTTGAACCGATGTCAGCTTATGAGAGGCGTATCATCCATCTTACTTTGGCTGACCACCCTGATGTTATCACTGAGAGTATTGGCGAGGGTGAGGCTCGTAAGGTAGTTATTCTGCCCAAGGAGCAATAGCACTTTGGTGGAACTCCTTCAAATTTCTTTTGACCCTGTTAGATTTCTTAACCGGGTTGATGAGTGACCTCGATTGACTTATTGCGCAGATTGTGCTAATTTTAAATCTGAAAAGGCAGTGACGGAGACGAGTAGGGGAGATAGCGGCACCTAGCGAGTCTGGTATGGTGGAAGCAGATGTGCACGGCTCTCTGAAAATCCCTCCCGAGCCGCCAACCGAACCGTGGATTGTTGGTTAATCTGCCTAGTAGACTTGGTCGGGTTCGTCAGCCGTTATCATTGACGAGGGCATGAAGGTGTGCCCTGAAAGAGCGTCCTGGTGACTCGGGGAACTAGGGTGGTACCGCGGGAATGATAAATCTCGTCCCTAGAGGACGGGATTTTTTAATATAGGAAGGATTTACTATGTTTCGTCTGGTAAGTAGTAAAGCGAATTTTCCACAGATTGAGGAAAACATACTCAGTTTGTGGAAGGACAAAAAAGTCTTTGAGCAGAGTGTAGATAGGCGCCGGGGCGCTCCTCGCTTTGTGTTATACGAGGGACCGCCTACAGCTAATGGCAGTCCGGGTATACATCATGTGCTGTCCCGTGTATTTAAGGATGTTATCCCTCGCTATAAGGCAATGAAGGGTTATTATACTCCGCGCATTGCCGGTTGGGATACGCATGGATTGCCGGTAGAGTTAGAGGTGGAAAAGGAACTTGGCTTTTCTGGCAAGGCGCAGATTGAGGAATATGGCGTTGACCGATTTAATGAGCGTTGCCGGGAGAGTGTTCTTGGCTATCTTAAGGAATGGGAGGCAATGACCGAGCGTGTTGCCTTCTGGATTGATTTAAAACATCCTTATATCACTATGGAGAATAACTATATTGAAACCGGCTGGTGGGCGATAAAGCAGATGTGGGATAAGGGGCTGGTATATCAGGGCTATAAGGTCACGCCTCATTGTCCCCGCTGTGGCACCTCCCTCAGCTCCCACGAGGTAGCTCTAGGCTATCAGGATGATGTTGAAGACCCATCGGTTTATATAAAGTTCAGGATTGCTCCGTCATCGCTGGTGGGCTCTGGGAAGCGCGAGCGATTGGCTAAACTCTTTTCAGATAAGCCTGCCTATTTTCTAGCCTGGACGACGACTCCCTGGACTCTGCCGGGGAACACTGCCCTGGCGGTAGCCCCTGATGCTGAATATGCGGTGGTAGATGTTGGAGATGAGTATCTTATTTTGGCTTCAGCGTTGCTTGAGCGGGTGGGGTTGGGTGATAGAAAGGTAGTAATGAGGATGAAGGGTAGTTACTTGGTAGGAGTAGAATATGAGCCGTTATTTAATCCCCATAGCTTTGGAGTGGAGCGACGACGGTTTCAAGGAAATTCGGAGTTACAACCACAGGAAGCAGGTAAGAAGTTGACCTATCGGGTGATTGCCGGCGACTTTGTCTCCATGGAAGACGGAACCGGCATTGTCCATATCGCCCCTGCCTACGGCGAGGTTGACTATGAGGCTGGAGTTGAGCAGGGGCTGGATTTTGTCCACCCGGTAGATTTGCAGGGTAAAATTATTGGCAATTATCCCTTTTCGGGAAAGTTCGTCAAAGATGCTGACCCTCTGGTGCTTAAGGATTTGGCAGAGAGGGGGCTTCTCTATCGCAGTGAGAGGGTGCGTCATACCTATCCCTTCTGCTGGCGCTGTGAGGCGCCTCTACTTTACTATGCCAAGCAGACCTGGTATATCAGGACGACGGCAGTAAAAGAAAGCCTTATTGCTGGTAATAATGAGATAAACTGGTATCCGGAGCATATTAAGTATGGTCGTTTTGGTGATTGGCTGGAGAATAATGTGGACTGGGCGTTTTCTCGGGAGCGCTATTGGGGAACGCCATTACCTGTATGGCAGTGTGAATCTTGTAGCAGCTATGATTGTGTAGGTGGGGTGGAGGATTTGAAGGGGAGGGTTGGGATTGCTGGGTTCAAAGAGCCCTTGGATTTGCATCGTCCCTTTGTTGATGAAATAACCTTTACTTGCTCCAGGTGTGGGGCTAAGATGCGACGGGTGCCAGAGGTGATTGACTGCTGGTTTGATTCGGGAGCAATGCCAGTAGCCCAGCACCATTATCCGTTTGAGAATGGGAGCTTACTTGAAGACGGGCGTTTTCCCGCCGATTATATTTGTGAGGCGCTTGACCAGACTCGTGGCTGGTTTTACAGTCTGCACGCTATATCCACCTTGCTGTTTAATCGACCTTGTTTCAAGAATGTTATCTGCCTGGGACACATCCTTGATGCTGAAGGGGAGAAGATGAGCAAGGCCAAGGGGAATGTGGTTGAGCCAATGGTGGTGATTAATAAATATGGTGCCGATGCTCTACGCTGGTACTTCTTTACGGCCGCACCAGCGGGTAATGTCCGCCGTTTCTCTGAAGCTATAGTGGCTGACGTAACCCGCCGCTTTCTATTGACGCTATGGAATGTTTATTCCTTCTTTGTTACCTATGCCAATATAGACCGCTTCACCCCTGGCTCTGAAGGGGCTTCACTAGAACCATCGGAGCTTGACCGGTGGATTATCTCTGAGCTTAATCAGCTTATAATTGATGTTGATTCAGCGCTGGATGGTTATAACCCAACGGAGGCGGGGCGGAAGATAGAAAGCTTTGTCGATGAGCTATCTAACTGGTATGTGCGTAGAAGCCGAAGGCGCTTCTGGAAGAGTGAGAATGACGCCGATAAACTATCGGCATATACTACCCTTTACCACTGCCTGGTTACTCTATCAAAGCTACTGGCTCCATTTACTCCGTTCCTGGCTGAGGAGCTATATCAGAACTTGGTCTGTTCGGTTTTCTCTGAGGCTCCAGAGAGTGTGCACCTGGCTGATTTTCCGGTGGCTGATGAGAGCAAGATTGACCAGCGGCTATCGGTTGATACCCGGTTGGTGATGAAGGTATCAAGTCTGGGTCGGGCTGCCCGAAGCCAGGCTGGTGTAAAAGTGCGCCAGCCTTTAGCTGAGGTCATTGTCAAAGTCGGCTCTAAGCGAGAAAGGGAAGGGCTGAGGCGCTTGATGCCACAGGTGCTGGATGAGCTTAATGTAAAAAGCTTGGAGTTTGTTGATGATATGAGTAAGCTAGAAAAAGAAGGTTTTGCAGTTAGCTCGGAGGGGGATTACACGGTAGCCGTCCCGACTGAGATTTCTCCTGAGCTTCAGGTTGAGGGCATGGCACGGGAGGTGGTGCATCGGTTACAGATAATGCGCCGTTCGGCCGGGTTTGATATTGCTGACCATATTGTTACCTATTATCAAGGTGATGCTTATATCAGGCAGGTGCTGAAAGACTTTGCTGGCTACATTAAGCAGGAAACGCTATCCAAGGAGCTTGTCGAAGGAATTCCTGAACAGGGCGTCTTTAGTGAGAGCCATAGATTAGGTGGCTATGATATATTACTGGGTGTGAAGAGACTGGATTAACTTAAGATGGTGGCGGTCTTTCAATAAGGGTAGCATAAGTAGTATTCTTAGCCTCACCTCGCCAGAAGGTTATTTCTACCTCCTGTCCCACTTGAGCAGAGTGTATGGCTCTTATTAGTTCATTAGCATCGGTTATCTCTTGGTCTTCAAATTTAGTAATAACATCACCCGCCCTTAATCCGGCTTTGTCGGCTGGGCTACCGGAAGCCATATTTACAATCAAGGTTCCTTTATCTACTGCCAGGTTATATCTACTAGCGTTATCAACAGTGACCCCTAACCAGGGACGAACTACATACCCGGTTGTAATCAGTTCGTCGATAGTTGGCATGGCTTCGTTAGTGCTTATGGCGTAGCCCACACCCTCTACCTCCACCTGGGCACGCTTGACACTATTGATGCCAATTACCTCTCCCGCCATATTTACTAACGGTCCGCCACTATTACCCGGATTGATAGCGGCATCGGTTTGAATGAGGTCATATAGGGTTTGTCCCGGGGATACCTCTAGACGAACGCCCAGCGAGCTAATAATCCCTGTTGTGGCACTTATCCCCATACCCAGTGAATTACCGATAGCTACTACCCAATCGCCAACTCTTAATTTAAGAGAATCTCCTACAGTAGCTGCTGGCAGGTTTTCAGCATCAATTTTGAACACAGCTAAATCTGTTAGCCAGTCGGTAGCTACTGTGTTCAGGTCTACCGGGAAGGTTCTGCCATCGTCCAGGGTTACGGTGATACTCTCGGCCCCTTGTACAACGTGGTTATTGGTGATAATAATCCCATCCTCTCTTATAATCCATCCCGAGCCGGCGCCTTCTTGGGTAAATGGTCTATTGAAAATATCGAAGGTTACAACCTCGGTGTTGATGGTTACTACTGAAGGCTTGACCTTGGCTACCACAGTGGTAATGCTGGGCAGTATCGGGGCTTGGCTATCGGCAGGTGGTGTTGTCCATTCAGGGTCAACAGGTGAGGCATTATTGGTGGCCGGCGGGCTTGATGGCGGCGAAATATCTATGTCGGGTAGTATGGCACACCCAGCGCCTAGAGTAAGAGACAAAATTAGGATAAGGGGAAGAGCTAAATATCTTATATTTATCCTTTTCATCGCTATTCTATTCTAGCACATCAGCAAAAAGGGCAAAAATAAGGGGCTAGGTATGACCCCAGCCCCTTATCTCGCTATACCAATGTATGCCTTTATCTGCCGGGTACCTCAGGCAATGAAGCCAGTGCTTCCTTTACCTTATCCTCAGGATACTCATAGTCGGTAAGTTTGCCTGAGAGGTAGGCATCGTAGGCAGCCAGGTCAAAGTGCCCGTGCCCGCTATGGGCTATCAGGATGGTTTTTGACTCACCGGACTCCCTGCACTTAAGGGCTTCGTCAATAACTACCTTGATAGCGTGGTTTGGCTCCGGGGCGCTGATAATACCCTCGGTGCGGGCAAAGGTCACCCCGGCTTCGAAGGTAGCCAGTTGGTGCTCCGCCCTGGCTTCAACAAGACCCAGTCTGTGAAGGTGGCAGATGATGGGTGCCATCCCGTGATAACGAAGACCGCCAGCATGGACTGGTGGTGGAATAAAGCCATGACCTAGAGTGTACATTAAGATTAGGGGGGTCATTCCGGCCGAATCACCAAAATCATAGGCGTATGGTCCCTTGGTCAGAGTAGGACAGCTTGCCGGCTCTACATTAATGATGCGCAGGTCTGGCTTGGTGCCGTCAATCTTATCTTTTACGAAGGGCAAATATAATCCAGCGAAGTTCGAGCCACCACCGATGCAGCCGACGATGATATCCGGGTAGGCATCTGCCTGCTCCATCATTAGCTTCCTTGTCTCCAGGCCGTTTATAGTTTGGTGGAGCAAGACATGATTGAGCACGCTGCCCAGTGAATAGTGGGTGTCATCGCGAGACAGGGTATCCTCTACTGCCTCACTGATAGCCAGGCCTAAACTGCCGGGGCAATCAGGGTCTTTGGCCAGCATCTCTCGTCCTGTTTTAGTATCGGGGCTGGGGCTGGGCACGCACTTGGCTCCCCAGGTCTCCATCAGAACGCGGCGATAGGGCTTCTGCTCATAACTAATCTTGACCATATAGACCTTCAATTCAATGCCGAAGAACATGCAGCCCATAGCCAGGGCACTGCCCCACTGCCCGGCACCGGTCTCGGTAGTCAGGCGCTTAATGCCCTCTTTCTTATTATAGTAAGCCTGAGCTACGGCGGTGTTGGGCTTGTGACTACCTGCCTGGCTTGTCCCCTCATATTTATAGAAAATCTTGGCTGGGGTATCCAAAGCTTTCTCCAGCCGATATGCCCGGTGCAGTATTGTTGGTCTCCAGGTGCGGTATATTTCCTGCACCTCCTCAGGGATTTCAATGTAGCGCTCCTGACTGACCTCCTGCATAATAAGTGCCATAGGAAATAGTGGTGCTAGGTCATCAGGAGTTACTGGCTGCCCCGTAGCCGGGTGCAGAACCGGTGGTAGTGGCTCAGGCAAGTCAGCTTGGATATTATACCAGGAAGTCGGCATATCCTTTTCTTCAAGAATAAACTTTGCTCTTTCCATTTTTTCTCCTTTATTTTAGCTTATCTTCCAGCAACCATCATTAACTGTTAAATATATATTGTGTTTTGAGCTTTGTCAACAGAGTGTGCTCTATTGTGCTTGACAGTTAGCGGTAGTAACTGGTAGATTTTTGCTTTGGACTAAAGACTTATGTTATTATTAAAACTGTGGCAATTGGTATAAGGTGAGCTTTGGTCAGCTCATAGATGGAGGCTAAAGATTTACGCTATTATTGAAACTGGCGGCAAGCAGTATAAGGTAACCTCTGGTCAGGTTATAGATGTAGACCATCTGGATGTGGCTGAGGGCGATACTGTTGAGCTGGGAAAGGTATTACTTATCGCCGATGACGATAGGGTAAGTGTAGGCACTCCCACTGTTGACGGGGCGAAGGTGCTTGCCACCTCGCAAGGGGGAGGCAAAGGCAAGAAGATTATTGTTTTTAAGTATAAGCCCAAGGTGCGTTACCGTAAGAAGACGGGGCATCGTCAGCTTTATACGAGGCTGGCTATAGATAGGATAATTGAGCAGGGGGCAGCACAAGGCAAGCCAGCCAGGAAGGCTCGACGACGTAAAAGAGAGGTGATGGAAAGTGGCACATAAGAAGGGGGGCGGACGTACCCGCAATGGTCGGGATAGTCAATCAAAGCGGCTCGGTGTGAAGAGATATGCTGGAGAGAGCGTCAATGCCGGGACTATATTGGTTCGGCAGCGAGGCACACGCATTCACCCGGGCAATAATGTGGGTGTAGGCAGGGATTACACTCTTTTTGCTTTGATTGATGGCATTGTTAAATTTGAGCCTGACAGTAATGACCGGAGGAAGGTTAGCGTTTACGCTAGCTAAATGGTATGAAGGACGAGATTCATCCCCAGTATTACACTGATGCCAAGGTAGTTTGTGCTTGTGGCAATAGCTTCACTGTCGGCGCTACCAAGAAACTAATGAAGGTGGAGGCTTGTAGCCAGTGTCATCCCTTTTTCACCGGAGAGCGCAGGATGATGGATACTGCGGGGCGGGTAGAGCGGTTTAAGCGGCGCTACAAGATAAAAGAGTAGAGTTTTTTTGGTGGTCTTAGACGGGCGTAGTGGGGGGAGGTGGGAGCGGTGTGGCTAAAAACCGCTCCTTTTTGTTTTCTACGGGGGTTATTGTGTTAAAGAGATTTTATTACGGGGGACAGGCGGTTGTTGAGGGGGTGATGATGCGAGGGCAGAACACTATGGTAACTGCAGTGCGCCGTCCCGACGGGGAGTTGGCTATAGATACACAGCCGCTGGCGGCTATCTTTACTGGTTGGATGAGGAAGACTCCGTTAATACGAGGCATTATTGTCTTGATTGAGGCTCTGGTTCTGGGTATTAAGTCTCTGCTCTACTCGGCTAATATATCTCTGGAGGAGGAAGGGGAGAAGGTTGAAGGCGGGATGCTTTGGGTTATCGTGTCTGTTGCCCTGGTCTTTGGTGTTGTCCTGTTCTTTATGACACCCCTTTTCCTTACCAGGTTGCTTAATATTGACTCATCCCTAGTATTCAATCTGATTGACGGTTTTATCCGAGTGGCTATTTTCATTGCTTATCTTAAGGTAATAACACTGATACCTGATATCAAGCGAGTATTTGCTTATCATGGTGCTGAGCATAAGGCAGTAAATGCCTATGAAGCTGGTGTCCCGCTGGAGGTGGAGGCAGTCAGGGGATATAGTACGGCGCATGTGCGTTGTGGCACTAGCTTCCTATTTGTGGTGTTGCTCATATCTATTGTGGTCTTTGCCCTGATTGGCCTGCACTCACCGTGGCTGATGGTGCTGTCGCGAATTGTCCTCCTGCCGGTTATTGCTGCCCTTAGCTATGAAGTCATCTATTTCGGTGCCAGGCATATTCAAAATGGTTTTGTCAGGGCTGTCCTGGCTCCTGGGTTGTGGTTGCAGGCGCTGACGACAAGGGAACCTGATGATAGTCAGCTAGAGGTTGCCCTATCGGCGTTAAAGAGGGTGGTGGAGGCTGACCAACCGGAGGAAGCGGCTCAGGCTAGGTGGGGCAGAAGCGGATAATTACTTCGCTTTTGTTGGCCAAAATTTATGGTCAGGGTCATACCATATAAGATAAAAGGTTCCTCTATCTTTATACCCCAAAACTCTCGGTTTATTGCCCAAACCTATCTGGAATAGTTCGTCAACAAGTATTTGGCGTTCTTGCAGTCTGTTATAGAATTCCGTGGGTATTTCATCTAATCCCCAAGGGTGGCAATGCTTTCTGCGTCTTACTTCACGCCATTTGTGTCCCTCATATGATTGGAGAGATTGAACGATTTTCTTTAAGAAGTGAAGAATTGCAACTTTATGCCAGCCAAGCTTAGGGTGGTCGTAATCAATGTAATTGTTACGGACACGCCATGAAAAATTGGTATCTTCGTAAGTAATCGGGTCTTCTGATTTTCTGGGGGTTGTGTCAGCCCTGGGGTTGACACCCCTTTTCTTTTTAGGCTGCCCCTTGCCCATTAGACTGGTTCGCAATCGGGTGACAAAGAGCTATAATACTCGACTGTTGAGGCGTGTGAAATTTCGTTCTCGCAATTTTCCCCAGGTTCGTATCCTTCCCTAGCATCAATCCAAGGTTTCTCCATATGGGTTAAATCAGCAAGCCATTGAGCGGACTTACTGCCATAAGCATCAAGAACGGCATCTATTGTCTCTTTTTGCTCCTGGGTCAGGCTATCTGTATTACCAATGGGCAACTCGTTAATCAAAAACTCTCCCCTATGTACCTTGTACAATGAGGGTGCTACTGGCCCACTCGCCCAAGCTTCTATATGGTCAGTAAAAAGAGGCTCTGAGTCCCAAACTAGCGACCAAGCTTGGCAATAGTAAACAAGCTTCTGTAACTTCATTGTGGTCATAGGACCTTGTTTCTCTAATATATATTTCGCAACATCGAATACATTGGCCATATCTGCCCCCTCTGTCACACTCCTACTATAATTTTAACACTATATCCGCCTTTGTCAACACCCACACTATACATCCTAGCACATATGTTCTATTACTGCAAGTTACTTGTGTCCAAAGCATACTTACCTTCTTTTATATATCTTGCTTCGTTAGCTGTTGGAAGAAGCAGGTCTTATTGCCGGTGTGGCACACCGGACCGGTGGGGTGGGCTTTAACCAGAATGGTATCGCTATCACAGTCCTTCCACACTTCCCGCACCTTGAT
>CAZMUD010000015.1:0-17095 GCA_964569715.1 uncultured Dehalococcoidales bacterium
AACATCATCTACTACCAGCCACATCCTCCCGGTGCGCACAATCATGCGCTCAGTAGCCCACGGCTGGCCGACCTCACTCATCGGCATCACTGCTTCTTCTACTACTGACGGCAAAGCTTCAGCCCCACTTTCCTTCGGCGGCGCTGGCATTACTGCTCCCCCCACCATTGGTACTGAAGGTGAATCTTCTATTTCCACTACCGCTTCTTCTTGTTCCCCCCATACCGAGGGTGCTCTGGCACAGGAAACAGGTACCAGCAGAGCCACCACCAGCAATAGTCCTATTATCACCATTAACCTTCTCATAAGCCACCTCCTGTTTACTATCCCGACTTCACTATACTATAACGCTAAAGTAACAAAAAAGATAGGTAGGTTTTAGCCTTGTCTTGGTATCAATGTGATACCAGCGATATGTCCAATACTACGAACTCCTTCATTGCCGCCAATTCCACCTTGACTTGCATCAGTGTCATTGTCGCATTATAATAAGTGCCGGAAGGGGTAAATCTCGCTTTTGACCCTGATTAAGAGTCTGGCGGAAAGCAGTAGCTCTGGTGGCTTCTTGAAGGCGACGTAGCCAAGTGGTTAAGGCGGGGGTCTGCAAAACCTCTATTCACCGGTTCGAATCCGGTCGTCGCCTCCAATTAATTTGCCGGGGTGGCGGAATTGGCAGACGCAGCGGACTTAAAATCCGCCGGAGCAATCCTTGTGGGTTCGAGTCCCACCCTCGGCACCAAATAGGGAGTAAATATGCCCTGGCTAATAGTCATATTAGGTTACCTCCTGGGCTCTATCCCCACTGCCTATATTGCCGGGCGTCTGCTTAAAGGCAGGGATATTCGGCAGATGGGCGATGGTAATGTGGGTGCTGCCAATGCCTTTCGTCAGCTAGGGGCTAAGGCAGGGATAGCAGTATTTTTCGTTGATGCCGGGAAGGGGGCACTGCCTATTCTTATTGCCCAGGCAGTCAGCATCCCGCAGCTAGCCATCCTAACTGTCGGGGTAGCCGCAGTTATTGGTCACAACTGGCCAGTTTTTCTCGGCTTCAGGGGTGGGCGAGGGGAAAGCACCACCATCGGAGTGCTGCTGACCGTGATAACTCAGCCGATGCTAATTTTGGCTGGACCAACGCTAGTCGCTCTCTTTACCAAGCGGAATACATCTATCGCCGGTTGTGTTATGTTTATTCCATTGCCGCTGGTGTGCTGGTGGCTGGGGCTTCCCGGTGTGCTGATAGCTTACAGCATGGCTCTGCCCTGCCTGGTGGGCTTCACTCATTTCCTCAGGACGAGGCAAGTGGCTGACACATCAAGCATAGGGAGTGCCTAGGCAAACTATAACTACTCCTGGCAAATTAGTAATAAAAATTAGGGAAACAATTCCAGCCTAACTAGCTATGAATTGTTTTTGTAGTTATGTAAAGCTATTTTTGACTCGTGTCACTTTGTGGACAGCCTGCTCAATGTCTTTGGCGGTTAGACCATATCTCTGTAAAAGCTCGGCCGCCTTACCTGATTTAGCGTAGGTATCCTTAATAGCTACAAACTCCATTGGCACTGGCTGGTGTCTGGCTACAATCTGGGCAACCATGCTGCCCAACCCACCGTGCTCCAGGTGCTCTTCAGCGGTAACAATAGCCCCGGTGTCAGCCGCCGCTTTAATAATGGCAGCCTCGTCAATAGGCTTAAGGGTAGACATATTCAATACGCAGCAGTCTATGCCTTCCTGCTTGAGATTGTCAGCAGCTTCCAAGGCTGCCGCTACCATAACGCCAATAGCGATGATAGTAGCATCCCTTCCCTGCCTCATCGTTATTGCTTTTCCCAGACTAAAGCGGTAGTCATCAGTATAGACCAGCGGTATTTTGGGACGGCACAGCCTGATATAGAAAGGTCCATAGCTGGCAGCCGCCACCCTTATTGCCTGAGCGGCTTCAATGGCATCGGCCGGAACGATAACGGTAAACCCGGGTAGAGAGCAAATCAAAGACAAGTCTGCAATGGAATGATGTGAAGTGCCATCTTCACCGACAGTGATACCACCGTGAGTGACTACCAGCTTAACATTGAGTCCGGGTTGAGCTATAGACATACGAAGCTGGTCAAAACAGCGTCCGGGAACAAAAACGGCAAAGGTGCTGGCAAAGGGTATCTTGCCTGAGGCTGCCAGCCCGGCGGCAATACTCACCATATTCTGCTCGGCAATGCCGCAGTCAAAGAAGCGCTCGGGAAACTCTCTGGCGAAGAGATGGGTCATGGTCGACCGGGATAGGTCAGCATCCAGCACTACAATATCCGGGTTCTTCCTACCCAGCTCAACCAGGGTTTTACCATAGGCTTCCCTCAGTGAAGCTTCCTGGGGCATTTCTACTCCAGCTCCTTCATCGCTATCTCCACCTCAGCAGCAGTGGGGGCTTTGCCGTGAAAATCAGGGTTATTCTCCATAAAGCTGACCCCTTTACCCTTGATAGTATGGGCAATAATGACAGCAGGCTGCCTTTTAACTAATTTTGCCTGGTTAAAGGCATCAATAAGCTGGGGGAGATTATGACCATCAACCTCAATAACATGCCAGCCGAAGGCTTGCCATTTCTTATTGAACGGGTCTAGGTTCATTACATCACGGTTCCAGCCATCAATCTGCTGTCCGTTATTATCCACGATAGCCACCAGGTTACCCAGCTTAAAATGGGCGGCGGCCATAGCTGCCTCCCACACCTGACCCTCATCACACTCACCATCACCCAGCAGGACATATACCCTATACTCCTGTGAACTGAGGCGACCGGCCAGGGCGACACCAATGGCAAAGGATAATCCCTGTCCCAGGGAACCAGCCGACATCTCCACCCCCGGGGTAACCGTCCGGTCGGTATGACCCTGAAGGTAACTATCTAGCTGTCTCAGGGTAGATAGCTTTTCTAGGGGGAAGTAACCGCACTCAGCTAGAGCAGCATAGAGCAGGGGAGCA
Source organism: uncultured Dehalococcoidales bacterium (assembly GCA_964569715.1). Classification (GTDB taxonomy): domain Bacteria; phylum Chloroflexota; class Dehalococcoidia; order Dehalococcoidales; family UBA2162; genus CAZMUD01. The sequence goes on from CAZMUD010000015.1 coordinate 2,974, forward strand.
GTGTGCCCCTTGCTGAGGATAAACCTGTCTCTGTCTGACCACCGGGGGTCTTTGGGGTTATGTCGCAGCAACCCAAAATAAAGGGTAGTAACAATCTCCACCGCTGACAGGGAGCCACCGGGATGACCACTACCTGCCTTCCCTGTCATAGAAATAATGTGGCGGCGTAGCCTTTTAGCTACAGCTCCCATTTCCTTTACTGATAATGACCTGGCCTCAACGGCGGCGTTGACGTTCGCTTTTAGCCCGTCACCTGAGTCTGGCATAACCACGCTCCAAGTAAGTTTGTTCTCTATCCGGCCACGAGGGACTCAGATACCGGCTATATTCTACCAGGTGAGTCAGCACCTTGGCTGCCCTTTCCGGGGTAGGATAAATCAGGACGCCGTGCTCTTTGAGTTTATTAAATACGGGCGAACCCTTTACAGACTCATCAATGTGACTGGAAATAATAACCGGCTTTTGATATTTGTCCATATACTCAAATAATTTATCTAAACCCCTTAACTCTTCCTCCTCCAAGGCTTTCAAAAATTGCTCGGCTTGCTCCCTCAACGATGGGGGGATAAGACTGGTCATTCTACGCGCCCACATTGCCGTCTGACCAACAGAATCTATTGCCAGTAAAGCATCTATGTTATCGTCTTCCATCAGTGGCCAGAGGCAGGGATAAGTAACAAATCCAGCGGCTACCATATCAACCGGATTAGCATGTGGCCACCGCGCCGGCAGAACAGCGTTTAGTTTTTCCACAGTATTTGGTGATAACGGGGCTATCTCTAACCCCAGCTTTTCACAGGCATCCACAGTTACACAGCCGAAGCCACCTCCAGAGGTTAAGATGCCGACCCTGTTCCCTTTCGGTAGTGGTTGCCGAAGCAAGGCTGAAACCACATCAAAAAGCTCCTCAACCTCGTCCACCCTGATTACCCCTGCCTGCCTAAACATGGCATCATAGATAATATCTGAGCCGGCAATGGCACTGGTGTGTGACTTAGCTGCCTTCACCCCAGCCTCTGTTTTACCTACCTTCATCACTACTATTGGCTTCGTCTTGGTTATCTCTTTAGCCAATCTAAAGAAATCCCTTCCCTTCCTCAAGCCCTCTATATAGCCGGTGATTATCTTAGTCTCATCATCTTGCGCCAAATGCTCAAGAAAGTCCTCAAAATGCAGGTCAGCCTCGTTACCAACGCTAACGAACTTGCTAAAGCCAGCGCTCGCTTCAATACCACACATCAGAATATGCATGGCAAAACCGCCGCTTTGAGAGATAACCCCCATGCTTCCTCTGTTAATAGGTAATTCCGCGCGTATGGTAGAGAAATCATTGGCAGTATTGAAATGCCCCATACAATTCGGGCCAATAAGTCGCAGTCCACCTTTGCTGGCAATACTAACAACCTCTCGCTCTATCTCTGCCCCCTCCTGACCGGTTTCTCCCAACCCGGCAGTGATAATAAGAGCAACTTTGACCCCATTCTCAACACAATCCCTGACTACCTCAGGAACATCCGGAAAAGGAATAACTATTGCCACAAAGTCAACCGCCTCAGGTAGGTCTCTTACCGTCGGGTAGGCTTTTACCCCTTGCACCTCTGTGGCATTCTTATTTACCGGGTATACCCTTTTCACCGAGGGAGCAGCCAAGACACGACTAAAGATACCAGCCCCCCACTTATCAAGGGCATTGGATGCCCCTACTACAGCAACCGTCTCAGGGTTAAATATCAGTTCAAAAAGGCCCATACTAGATTCGTTCTTTTCAAGTATTGTATTCAAGGAGACCTTGCCCATTATATCAAGAATTTAGCTCAGCCGATAATAAAAAACCCTCGGCTTCCATAATTATTGCCGAGGTTTTTATGATGAATCACCACACTTAGTAATGGCACTAACAACTCCCGCCTTTACCTTATTTTACAACAGTTTCTAGCCCCAAGTCTACAAGGTCTGTTGCGATTCAGCCTCCTTACCCTGAAAGTAGTTGCCTCACCCTTTGCCAGACAATCTCCCTTATTTTCGCTTTAGATTGGCTGGCATCTACCACCAGCCAGCGCTCCGGCCCGTTAGCCGCCAGTTTGAGATAACCCTCCCTCACCCTGCGGTGAAAATCTATATCCTCCTGCTCAAAACGGTCACGTTTTTTGGTTCCTTTACGGGCAAGCCCTGCCTCGGCTGGTATATCCAGCAAGACTGTTAAGCTGGGTTTTAGCCCCCGAGTGGCAGTATTATTAATAGCCTTGACCATCTCTAAATCCAGTCCCCGCCCATAGCTTTGATAGGCAGTAGTGGAATCGGCATAGCGGTCGCAGATAACCACCTTCCCACTCTTCAGATTAGGCTGGATGATATTTTCTACTAGCTGGGCGCGGGAAGCATTAAATAGTAGCAGCTCGGTCAACGGTGATATACCTGTATCCCCAGCCCACTTTAACAAGCGGGCGAGCTTCTTACCAAGTAATGTGCCACCCGGTTCGTGGGTCAGCAGTACTGGAATAGCTAACTGCGCTAGCCTTCTGTATAGTGCCCTGGCCTGAAGGGTCTTACCTGTCCCCTCTCCTCCTTCAAAGGTGATAAATAGAGCCACTTATTACCTCCAGACCCTTGCTTTATCCCCAGTTTATCACGGCAAGGATAGTGAGGCAAAGAGCCATTCTTGTACTAATAGGGTAGTTCTATTATGTAATCCTCACCCTTTAAGCACAAGGAGGGGGAAGTGGTTATATAAGAGAGGCTTCTCCTCTCTTCAACTCTCCTTTAGCCCTCAACTCGCTCTTTAAAATATCTAGAAACCGGTATCCTTCCCTCAATACCTTGTTGGTTTCCACAATTTCTATCCGCTGCTTAAATAGAGGGCCATCAGTAACAAAGGTGTGATACTCCCCGGATTCACCACACAGGGTAATGTCCTTTGTCTCCCTTAATTCGGACAGATACCCCAGAAAATCCGAATCTACCTTCCGCCCCAGCCATTCTTCGTCAAACAACTCAGCCTTAACCACAACAATAATTGCCTCAAATCCCAGCCCTATAAAATCCCTCAGTATCTCCTCTTGAGGTATCCCCCATAAGGGCAAATGAGGTGTAATGTCTGCCTGCTGACATATCCGTTCAACCCACTGCCTGTGCTCATCAATGTCAATATCACCAAAGACGCCGCCCCCTATCCCCTCCTTCTTTAGAGCCAAGACAGCATTCTTAAAGTCAGTTTCATAAGTAGCCATTGTCGACCGTCTTTGCACCAGTGGAATTCCTAGTGCCTGCGACTGCATCTCCAGCAATTCGGTTGACAGTCCGTGAATCCATGACCGCTTACCATCCTCAGTTATCATATTTAATAAATAACGAACCTTTAGACCACCCTCAGCCGCCTGGTAGCAGGCAAAGCAACTGTCCTTACCACCACTCCACGAGGTAAAAACTTGATGCATACTAACCCCCTAAACATCGACCGGGCTGTCTCTCACCAGCAGCCCAACCCCAAAGACTATCGTCCACAATGACCACGGCAAGCAAAAAAGCAACTGCGGGATGGCACCACCACTCCACGGCCATGGAATCAGCCAAAAGGCAATTATGAGAACACCGGCGATGAGGCTCAGCAATCCCCATCTCATCTGCGATGCGATTATTGCCGCAACCCCGATTAAGAGAAGAGCCAGGATAATAAACACAAAAAAGGCTATTGAAGCCACATCATGCGGCAGGTCAATAGACCGCGGGAATATGCCCATAGTAGAAATCGCCATTGAGCCCAGAATAAGACTGACCATACCCGACTGCCCCAGTCGGCTTGAGAGAAGGCTCCGCCCGAGACCGATGGCAAATATAAGGCTGAGTAACCCGGTTAAAATAAGCCCCCAGTTAAATAGCGTTGTTGCTGAACCCTCAACTCCAAGAACACTTATATGATTTTCCGTCCAGCTGAACCAGGGAGAGCTGGAGATTGCCACCAGCAGAGCTGTAAGACCAACAAGCTGGGAGGTTATGCCACAGACTCCGGCAATCCTTCTCAGCACAGCGCCTCGCCTCGAACTTGACCATTCAATCAGCCAACCTCTCTCAAATGGGAAATGTCGTTTAACAGGTTTATTATCGCCCCTCGCGGGTATGTTTCCGCTATACTCAGTGAAGCATTATCAAAACGAATCTGCCACCAGTGGTGTTGGTCTATACCCAATAAAGAGCACACCAGCACTCGTAGCGGTCCACCATGAGAGACAATGAGAATTGTTTCCGACGGTGCGTGTCTCTGCAGTCTGTCCAGAAACTTATTCGTCCGCTCGATAAACCACTCAAAGCTTTCGCCACTAGGAAACTTCAGCCGAAGATTAAAGTTAACAATCGATTCAGCCACCTCAGGATAAAGACGACTAATCTCCTGAAATGTCAACCCCTCAGCATCACCGTAGTTCATTTCTCTCAGCTCAGAGCAGGTTACGATGTCCACCTTATGCTCGGAAGAGACAACCTCAGCCGTCACCAAAGCTCGTTTCAAGTCACTGGAGTAAATGGCATCAATCTTCTCATCTACCAGGCGGTCACGCAACCTCTCAACTTGGCTGTATCCATCAGCGTTCATCTCAACATTGCTATACCCGGCGAACCTTCGAGCGCTGTTGGATTCGGTAATCCCATGTCTCACCAGAAGCAATCTAGACAAATATCCCTCCTATAAACCTGCCAGATAAAAATAGGTAAAATTAGCCAATTGAGCCAAACCTACAGCTACGGCTATGGTTATGACCGTGGCTATGGCAAGCCCCTTGCCCGCTTGGACAAGGGGATAATCATGTCCCGTTCTTTTAGCCCTATAATATGAGAATCTGGTGAAAAATGCAAGCTGTGTGTGGCGGAGGTGGAGGGACAATCAGTAGGCGCAGCACTGAATTATCAAAGAAGGCGAACTTGGTTCAGCAAATCGTAAAAGTCGGAAAAAACGCCACAGGGAACCGACTCGGTGCTGAGCAATCTCAGTAGATGACCGGTGGCAAATACATGCTCAGCATCACGTGCTGCCTCCAGATCAGAGAGCCCGTCCCCTATGTAGATAATATGCTTGTCCCGTTTTTTAAGCCAGGTCAAATATTCTTTCTTGAACCCCTCGTTGATGATGTTACCCTCGGGGTCGTAGTAGGAGACGATAATGCCATCTCTGTTGAAGGATGTCTGCCCGCAGTGCAATTCTAAGCCTGGCATACCTATCCCACTGAGCACGGTGTTAATATAAAAATCCAGCCCACTGCTGACTATTACCAGCGGAGTATTAGTGCTCCGGCAGTACCTGACAAATTCTGGAAAACCCGGCTTTACCTCAATATGCTGGCAAACAAATTCCTCGAGCTTCTCTCTAGGTTCTTTAACGAGGACAAACTGAAGTTTATTACTTTGCTCAACAGTTAGCTGGCCGTGAAGATAGTCTGAATCAATCTTTTGCCAGTCACCGTGGGCAAACTTTTCTCTGAGCAGAACGCTAAGGTTATTTCCGATGATGGTGCCATCAAAATCACACTGAATAATCATTGCTCGTATCTAATATACCTAAATATATACCTAAATGTAAACGTGAGTTTGGCGGTGCTTTCACGAGCTTGGCTACTTTAGAATTAGGCTTGGATTAGTCGCCTCTTTGCCCGAGGTACCTATAGATATAAATTAGTCTATAGAAAACTACCAGGTTGGTCAAAGCGGCTATGACAATAAGACAGAAGTAGGCCTGCCCGATGACGGCTCCGAGCATTATCAGGAAAAGTCTTATATCACGCGAGGCGAGGGATTGGAGCCCTTTATCAAAGAGGTGCCGATGATTAGAATCGATGCGGGCCCTGGTATAGCTGATAGAAATGGTACCAGTGATGGCTAGGAAGCCGGCCAGCCAGATTCCGGGATAAGTCTCATGCCACATAGACCACAAGGTAAGCCCCAGCACTATCAAGATATCAGCATACCGGTCAAGCACCGAGTCCAGGAAGCCGCCGAATGTGGAGGTCATACCTTTTAGTCGGGCTAGACTACCATCTACACCATCAACAATAGATGATAGCTGAACCAGGAGACCCCCTACTATGTTGTGACCAAAAATGAAGCTTATAAAAGATAAAAGGGCGATGACAAATGCCGCCCAAGTTATTTGATTAGGCGTTACTCTTGTCTTTGCCAATAGCTGTGCCATCGGCTCCGATGCCTTCCGATTGACGTATTTAGAAATATAGCCGTCGTACACAGCTTCCATCTTTAGCTCTTATATTCCCGCCATGTTTAACTCTTTCTCGGTATCTACATCCATCCAAAAGCAGCCACTAACATTGCAGGTATGAAAACGATGCCCCTGGCTGACTAGGAAACGGATGACATCGCTAATTTCAACGTCGTTGCCAAGGTAATGAACAAGCTTGTGTAGCGCTTGAAAGAAATTCTCTGTCAGAAGAAAGACCCCGGTATCGAGAGCATCCCAGTAAACAAGGTCCTTACCAATGTCCTTAATACAGCCGGCACTATCAACAGTAACCTTGGTTGCCTCGTCTAGTTGATGGTGCTGGGCTGGCATATAATCAATACAAAGCGTTTCATTAACGACCTGCCTATCCAGAAGATACTTGACCGGCTTCCTCTCGATTATGTGGTCTCCCATGCAGAGAACAACTGGGTCTCCTTGCACCCAATCTCTGACCTTATATACTGAGATAGCATTGCCTCCGAGATAATCGGGGTTGAAAATATATTTCAGCCTGGCACCAAGGCTGCTGCCATTGCCCAGCGCCTCTATCACTTTGTCCCCTAGGTAACCAACCACAATCGCTATTTCACTAATTCCAGCCGCTACCAACGCCTCGATGGAATACCTTATTAGTGGTGTGCCGTTTATGGGCAACAGAACCTTCGGACAGGTAATGGTTAGAGAACCCATGCGGTCGCCATCACCAGCAGCCAGGATAACACCTTTACCAACTCTCTGTTTGAGCACTATGAGGCCTCACCTCCTTTTGAATAAAGATTGCGAAGTGCTCGCGCTGTGGCTCAGAGCCCCCTGTTGATGAGCTCTTAACCTACTGCTACTTCGCCAAATGGTAGCGGTTAATAGAATACTCGGAAGGGAGTAGTCTGTCAACTAGGTAATAGTCTGAAACTACACAAAATTTGTGATACTTCTGTGAGGTGCTAGTCCTATTTTGTGATGTGGTTGTGAGTTAACCCCCTTAAACTCAACTAAGGACATTCGTTAATAACGTTACCTTTGCAAGAACCGTTACAAGCCACCAGACTCAACTTGCAGTACGCAAGTAAATTTAAGGCACTGAAACAGTTAATTAGCTAATGTACCCAGATTGATAAAGGACTAACTTGAAAAAAGGATTAGAAGAGTGGTGCCCAGAATATCTTACTGCTGGTGCCGTCGCCGAGTATTGCGGGGTGAGCAAAGTGACAGTATTGCGGTGGATTAAGAAAGGGTATCTGACAGCATTTAGGCTTCCGGGGGGTCACAACCGGATACAGAGAGCTGATTTTAGTGAATTCCTAACAAAGTATAGCATACCAATACGTAAACACATGTTCAGAACGAATATGGGTAATAGGGTATAGACAAAGGGTCAGGAATTAAAAAGAGGGCAAAATGTTCATCGCCCTGTTTTTTTAGCTTTTATTTTATGCACGGTTAGTGCTGTATCGGAGGTACAGGCCAATGACTAAACCAAGAAAGCTCTTTCGCCCATCATTTTACCGCATCTTTTGTCTCCTGGTTACAACCGTCTTTCTATTTGGGTTACTACCGGTTCCAGTGCTGGCACAGGGGGACACCACCCCACCAGCTGATGTAACCGACCTGGCAGTGGGCAACCCAACCCCTGGCTCGCTAACCCTGACCTGGACTGCCCCCGGCAATGACGGGGACAACGGCACAGCCTCCCAGTACGATATACGCTACCATACCTCTATTATCAGCGATAATACCAGCTGGACAAACGCCACTCAGGCATCCAGCCCGCCGACGCCCAGTATCGCCGGCTCCAGCGAGAACTTCACCGTGGGCAACCTTGACCCTGAAACTACCTACTACTTCGCCCTAAAAACCGCCGATGAAACCCCCAACTGGTCCAGCCTGTCCAACAGCCCCAGCGGCACCACTACTGCTCAGCCGTACTTCAATATCGCACACAGTGAGGGAAGATTCTCTTTCATGTTGGAAGCTGGGGATAATATCACGGAAAGCTTCAACATATCATCGGTGAACAACTTTGAAGGACCTATTGCTTTAGTCTTCTATGGACCTCACGAGGTGGAAAACAACTCCAATTTCCTGGATACTAGTTCATTATCTACTAATGTGACTCTGGCTGCGGGGGACACGGCATCAGTCACTCTGATTCTAGGAACCAGTGCTCAGATGCCATCGGGAACCTACCAATGCAGCATTGAAGGTCAGACTGCCGCCTATGGCGGTCAGCAAAAAGGGGTCTTCTTCACCGTGATTGTGGGTGTTGCCGGCCAGCCGCTACTTTCGGCGTCACCATCGGTCGTCTCTGCCAGCAGTAACACGACTTTCTTTGCCTCCCAGTTTACCTCCGGTGAGGCTGTGACTCTCAGCTGGGATTCAGGACCCAAGGTGGGAACAGCAGAAGAGGAGCTGGCTACGGGTCAGATTGCAGGAGATAAAACCTGGAATGCCCAGGTAACGATACCTGCTGACATGCCTGGGGGAAACTTCGAGGTAAGAGCAAGCTCAGCCTCAAACACAGCTGTATGCACCCTCACCGTTACCTCAGGTGCAGGAGAAGACTTCATCATATCTTCTTCACCGCAATTCATTTCCATAGACCCGGACAGCTCAGGGAGCGTTACCGTTTACATCACTTCCATCAATAATTTCAGTGCTCCGGTCAATCTTTCAGTAAGCTCACTACCGGGAATAGCGTATAGCTTGGCGCCGAGCAGCGTAACGCCCCCTAGCGGAGAGACTACTTCAGCTACCCTTACTATCACTGTACAAGACTGGGTAACTTCGGATATGTACCATATCATGGTAGAAGGTGAATGCACCGACCCACTTATAAGTAAGAGCGTGGACATCACCCTGGACGTTCCATCCCCGGCAGGATGGGGACCCAGTATCGCCTTATCGCAAACTTATGGCATGGCAGGCGATGCCATTACCATCACCGGGTCAAACTTTCCTGCTCAGTGCCAGGGTGAGACCGTTGTAATCAGGGAGGTATTCACTGATACCCCATTAGTGACAACTCCAGCCACCATTTCTGTGGACAGTGGTGGTTTTACCGGAACGTTTACTATCCCGTCCGGGCTATCTTCAGGCAACTACCGAATTGAAGCCAGGGTGTCGACAACCGGAGACTTCGCTGAGAAGGACTTCCAGGTCCTGGGGGCAGGAACAACTTTCACTCTAGAAATCACACCCCAATCAGTAACCGTAGCCACAGAGGAAGACGAAAACTCAGCGTCGGTCTCGGTCAACCTATTCTCCACCGCAGGTGGCAGCTCTTCAGTAAACCTCGCTGTAGAGGGTGCCCCTTCCTGGCTTGAATACCAATTCGCAGGAGTATCGGTTAATACCCCCGCTTCCGGTAGTGATAATATCTCAGTGCCCGCCGGCGGGTCAGCTAGTAAGAGCCTTACTCTGACCGCTGACTTGATGGCTCCTACTGGCACTTATTCCATAACTGTCAAGGCATGGAAAACAGGACAGACAGCCCAGTCGGTCTCCCTGGAGTTGAACGTGCAGCCGCCTGCTGGCTTTGACATGTGCCAGCTTACCTTGAGTCCCGCTTACGGCGGCACTGGGAAAAAGGTGACTTTCTCCGGGTCTGGCTTTACTGGATGCACTCCAGGTGAGGTCAAGGAGCTGACTTTTGGTCCGGTGGATATACTCACCAGTCTGCCCCCCATTACCGTGCCTCAGTCCGGAGATTCAGCAGGAAAGTTCTCCGGCAACTTCCAGGTTCCAGTCCTGGACCCAGGAACCTACTATGTCAACATTAGAGTGGGCACATCTCCTGATAAGTTCTTTACTAAACTCTTTACCATAAGCGATGCTACTGACAGCTTTGTGCTCCAACTATCTCCTGCATTCATCTGGGTGGAGCAAGGAAGCCAAGTCAATACCTCGATAAAAGTGCAGGCAGTGAGTTCATCACCATCCTTGGTGAAGCTGGCAGTAGAAGGGGTGCCAGCTGACATCAGCGCCAGCTTCACCTCAGATAACCTTACACCACCGCCAGGCGGTGTTGCCAACACCGAATTAACCATTAACAGCAGCAATTGGACACCCACCGGACACTATACAATGACAGTTAGAGGGTGGGTTGACACTAATGAAAATGAGGTGGTGGACGGAGGGGAAGAAGTAGACCGAGCCAATCTGGAGCTGGATGTGGTGCCTCCTGCCGGTTTCGATATGGCCTCACTTTATATCAGCCCAACCTTCGGTGCCCCGGGAAGCTGGATTACCATCACCGGTACAGGATTCCCACCTTCCACACAAATGGAACACCTGTATATTGGTTCACCTACTTCTGAGAATGACGTAGCTTCGCAATTGCCTACAATAACCACAGATAGCTCAGGACAATTTTCGGCAGTGCTGCAGCTTCCCTCTACAGTCCCATCAGGGATGTATCCGGTGGAGGTTGTAGTGGGAATCCCACCCGCTGACATGAAAGCTACGAGTGACTTCAGCGTGGTTAGCGAGCAAGCAATCTTCAATATCAGCCTCTCGCCGACAATGATACATGCAGCACCGGATAGCATCGAATCAACCTCGCTAAATATTCAATCGGTAGGTTCTTCATCGGCCAATATTACCATTCAGGTGCCAGATGTGCCGCCCGATATCAGGTGGCGGTTTGACCAGGGAACCTGGGATAGCCCGACTACAGTAACCCCACCCATTGGGGGCACGGTGGTCTCTACCCTGGAGGTCAGAGCTGAGCCGTGGGTACCAATGGGCCACTATTCGTTAATAGTGGAAGCCTTTGTGGGAGAGGAGCGACAAAACCTCAATCTGGAACTCGAGGTAGGCGCTGCCGGGGATTATGACATGCCCATTTTCTCAGTTACCCCCAGTAGTGACACTGTGGGCACCTCTGTATCATTCAGCGGGTCCAACTTCCCTGCTGATACCCAGGTTTCCAGAATTACCTTTGGCGGTGACAACATCAGCCTTGCCCAGGCAATTACTACCTCACCCCAAGGCTCATTCTCAGGGAAATTTACCGTCCCCAGCACCGTGAGAGGACAACCTACGCTACCAGGAAGTTATATAGTTAATGTCATTGTAGGCTCAGTGCAGGCAGGAACACAATTCGATGTCTATGGCAGTGATGCCACATTTAATATTAACCTTTCCCCGAACTATCTACAGGGAGAACCCGGGGGCTACCCCGAGACTTCAGGCGTTCTCAAAGCTCTGGGCAGCTCAGCACCGACGGTCAAGATGACAGTTAAGGGTCTACCACCGGGTGTCATAACCAAATGGGATGGCCAGGCTCTAACTGTTTTCACCCTCAATACTCCCCCGGGAGGCCAGAACAACTTCGGACTTGGTTTAGAGCTTCCCTACATGATAGCCATGGGGCAGTATCCAGCCATTCTCGAAGGCTGGGTTGATAGCGTGGTTCAGAACGATGTCTGGGATGACGGAGAAGAGGTGGTCAGGGTCAATCTGGAACTGGCTATCATGCCACCTCAAGATTACGGTATGGGCATGTTATCACTGAGTCCGACTTTCGGTCAGGTAGGGGATACCATAACCTTTGCCGGCTCCGGGTTTTCCGGCAATACCACGGTGGCAAGCCTGACATTTGCCGGCACAGACGTGCTCACTCAGTCCATCACCACTTCTGCCGCTGGTTCATTCTCAGGCGTATTCACCGTTCCCAGCACAGCCTTTGCCGTAGCCACAGGGCCGGGGATGTACCCGGTTGATGTGACGGTGGGAACGCCGCCCCACGACCGTAGCGGTCATTTTGAATTTGATGTCGTCGCCTCTGACCAGAATTTCAGCGTTAGTGCTTCACCCGGCTGGCTGGTAAGGTCGGCCGGGGAAACTGCATATGTTAACATAGCGGTGAGGTCTCTGGTGGCCTCTCCCCCAAGCCCAACAGTGTTCGTACAGATTGACGGGTTGCCACGGGGGGTAACGTCCAGCTTCACCAGCTGCAATGTAACCCCTCCGGTGGGCGATATGGAGAGTAGAGAACTAGTACTGACTATTCTTGACTCCTGCCCGGTGGGCAATTACCCGATATCTATCAAGGCTTATAATGTTGCTTCGCCGACTGACGAGATGAGAGGTGGATTCACTTTAGAGGTAACACCATCCTCAAGCTTTGCTGAAATGGGCATGGCCATGGTCACCATTTCTCCTACCTTCGGTTCAGTAGGGGATACTATAACAGTTAACGGATACGGTTTCCCCAACAACCAGAGTCTTACATCAATATACTTCGGTGCCGAAAATGTAACCCCAACGGTAGCAATTACCACAGACGAGTACGGCGATTTCTCTGCCGTGGTTACTGTGCCCGATTTGAGTGCCGGGTCCTATTCAGTGCAGGCAATGGTACAGAATGTCAGCCGTCACGCCGAATTTATCATTATGGCCACCGACGCCACATTTTCCCTGCAGGTCAGCCCGCAGTGGTTAGAGCCAATTCCGGCTGGCGATGCAATGGGTCGCGCCATCGCGATAACGGTGAACGCCATGCCCGGTAAGACTCCAACCGTTACCTTAAGCATTGAGGGCCTATTTACACCGATGGGAACCATAACTGAGGTTTGGGAGCCAGCATCATCAGTCAACGTGACGATGTCCGGTGGTATGGCTGGGGCTAAGCTTATACTAAAACCCTCCATAGATACACCACCTGGAGCCTATCCGTTCCTTATTGTAGGTCAAGATACAGCTCAGAATAGATGGGAAGTCGCCATGGAGTTGATGGTTGCGTCCCCATCTGATTTCATGGACTCGCAGATGGGCATGACCGGAGAAGACTGGAACCAGCAATGGCAAGGCACAGAATGGGAGTACGGCATATACTTCCCCGAGGTGTCCTTGTCACCAAATATTGGTGCTGCCGATACGCCGGTAAACTATAGTGGCACCAACCTCCTGGCGAACGCAGTTATAACCAGTATTACTTTTGCCGGAAATACTGTGCCGCTGCCAAGCGGCAATCTGACAGCGGATAGTGAAGGAGGCTTCTCAGGCTCATTCATTATCAACGACGCCTGGCAGCTAGCCAGTGGAACATATAGTGTAGTATTCCACGCTGAGAAGGACAGCTGGTCACAGTATATTATGACAGATTTCAGGCTCACAACGAGCGGTGACAAGTTTATCATTGAGCTGAAGCCAGACTGGTTGCCGCCAATTCCTCCCGGCGGCAGTGAGAGCACCATGGTATATGTGAAATCGCTGGGAGCGGGAGCGACCGTAGCATTTAGCATTGAGAGCCTACCGTCAGGCGTTAACTATTCTTTCTCATCAGAGAATGTAACCGTATCATCAGGCGGAACAGCCAGTGTTACCCTTACCCTCACACCAACAACAGACATTCAATCAGGTCATTACTTTGCTGATGTCAAGGGTGAGGACAGTGATAGCAATGTATTCTACGCTCACCTCGAGTTTGAGGTGCAGCTGCCGACCACCTTCATGGACAAGACCTGGATGCAAGTGCAGGGCGTCTGGTTCCCTGAGATTACCCTTAACCCGACTATGGGACCGCCAGGAACCCAGGTGACCGTCAGAGGCACCGACTTTCCGGCCGAAGCCACAGTAACCTACCTCAGATTCGCCGGTATGAACCTCCCTGTGCCCAGCGGTACTGTCGCTAATGAAAACGGTGATTTTATCCTCGTCTTTAACGTGCCCACCACTATGTGGGGAGGCGCTACTCCCTCCGGCTGCTATGATGTCGAAGTCGAAGCCCAGGGACAACAGCCGGTATTCATCATGAAGCCCTTCCAGGTTACCGGTGCTGATGTCGCTTTTACCCTCAGGGCTAACCCCGACTGGCTGCCGCCTATCCCGCCAAACAGCACTGGCAGTACCACGATTCTGGTTGATTCAATAAGAGCAGCAGCCAACGTTACCCTGGCAATT
>CAZMUD010000015.1:17195-22382 GCA_964569715.1 uncultured Dehalococcoidales bacterium
GGGCACGGCTAACGGAAATGAGTTCTGGGCTCCCCTCGATTTTGAGGTGCAGCCATCGGCCGGCTTTATGGACCAGACCTGGATGCAAGCGCAGGGCGTCTGGTTCCCCGAGATTACCTTTAACCCGACTGCCGGACAGGCAGGAACTAAGGTAACCGTCAGGGGTACTGACTTCCCCGCCGGCGCCAATGTTACCCACCTCAGATTCGCCGGTACGAACCTCCCCATACCCACCGGCACCGCCGCCGATAGTAATGGCGCTTTTACCCTCGTCTTTAATGTGCCCAGCGGACTTGGAGTTGGCACCTACATGATAGAAGTGGAGGTAGAGAAGACAGGCATACCGCCGGTATTTATTGCTAAACCCTTCTCCTTAAAAGGTGCTGGGGTCTCGTTCAATCTAAATGTTGTTCCGGGCTTCATACCCGGCGTGCCTCAAGGAGAGTCAGGCAACACCACCATTTTCGTTGAGTCCACTGGACAAGGAGTGACCGTAGAGTTGTATGTTGATGGTCTGCCGCCCGGAGTTGTCGGAACCTTCGACAGTGACAACCTTAGCGTCTCACCTGGCCTTTCCGTCAGTACTAAACTTACGATTACCACCAAGGCATCAACCCCACCAGGACACTACCCGCTAACCATTCGTGGTGTTAGCGGCAGTGAGGTCAGGGTTGTACCTTTCGGTTTCGGCGTAATGCCGCCGGCTATCTTCCAGATACCTGAATTCAGGTTGGAGCCTAATTTCGCTCCCGCCGGTTACGGCGACAAGCAGTTTAAGGTAACATTCTCAGGAAGCGGATTCCCGCCGAGTCAGAACATCGTGGGGATTGATTTCGGTTCACAGCCGGTGGCTATCCCTGAAAACCTCACCACGGACACGAACGGCAGCTTCAACGGCGTTTTCCTTATGCCTACCGGGCTGGACTCCGGCATATACGATGTTAGAATTACTGTTGCGACCGGAGACGGCACATATATGTATGACTCCAGACCATTTGCCATCAAGGCTGGTGACACCACATTCATCTTGCAACCCTCACCACCTTACCTGCCCCCCATCGTCCAGGGCGGCCAGGGAACGACCACTGTAAATGTGAGGGCAGTAGGCACTTCGAGTGCCAATGTAACACTATACATTGATGGCCTCACGCCAGGAATCACCGCCGGATTCTCTCCCAGCAATGTAGTGACTGCATCACCGGGCAGTTCCAGCAGCGCAACAGTAACCCTTAATGTTGGCTCAGCAACACCTTCGGGACCCTATTCGCTGAGTATTCGCGGTGTCAGTAACAATGAAACCGTGGTTGTACCCCTAGGTTTCGGTGTAATGCCAAACATTGGAGAGGGCGAGGGTCACGCTACCATCACGGTTAATCCGCCCAACGGAAGACCTGGGGAGCACATAGGCATATCTGGAGCCGGGTTCACCGCCGGGGCTACTATCACTTTAACCGCGGGGCCACCTGGAGCGGTGACACCAGTTGATATCACCCCCGGCACCATCCAAGTACAACCCGATGGGACCTGGGCTACGCAGATTACCGTACCAGCAGTAGCTGAGGCACCACCAGGAAGCTATATAGTCAAGGCTACTGATGGCACTAGTGTAGCTAAGTGCCCCTTCTATGTTGTTCCAGTCGGAAGTGCGGACTTCTTCCTTGATGTCTCACCGCCGTTTCTTGAGATAGTTCAAGGTCAGAATAGTGAAACAACATTCAGGATAAGTTCCAAGAACGAATTCAAAGAGGCGGTAAGGTTTAGTGTGGGAGATCTACCACCAGGGGTTATCGCTACTTTCACCGATGCTACGGGGAATATCGTAGGTAAATTCTCCGGAACATCGGGAGGCATTACCGAAGTTATACCACCGACTGCGCTTATACCTAGACCCGGCGAGGACCTGATGGTCACCATCCTGATAGAAGCGGATTCAGCTACACCCACAGGGCCATATGATATCGCTCTCCAGGCTGCGACTGGCACGATATTCAGAGCGATTCCGCTTGGCCTGCTGGTGAGCTCTCCCGGAGCCAGCATGGTCACCTCACCTATGAGTGGCCCTGCGGATACAGACATAAGTCTTTCCGGGTCGGGATTTACCGCCGGTGAAACGGTAACGGTGACTTTCGCCGGTACCAGCATTTCCACAGTGCCAGCCACAATAACAGTAGCTGGAGATGGGACATTCACCGCCGTGATAACGGCACCCTCTATAGCTGCCGGGATTCACCCTGTTCGCGCTACGGGGGCAACAAGTGGCGTTAGCATAGATAGACCCTTCAGCTTAAAGCCCTCGGCGGTCAACACATTCGTACTTTATGCCAGCCCACTACAGGTAAACATTCCTAAAGCAGGTTCAGGGTCAGTGACCGTGAAGATAGAACCTTCAGGCAGCTTTCAGTCTCCAGTTACCTTTAGTGTTTCCGGGCTTGATGCGATAACTGGTGCCACCCATGCTTTCTCACCGGCGTCAACAGTAACTCCAAGTGTTGGCACCCCGACTTCGGCCACTCTAACCATCAACATTCCTGCCGGAGCTACAGAAGGGACATATAAGCTTACGGTATTGGCGGTAGGAGGCGGCATCATGCAAACACGGGGGGTAAACGTCAAGGTAGTACCACCTGCTAACACGCCTGACTTCTCAATCAACGTAGCTCCAGACACTGTGTCTCTAAACGCTAATTCGACCAGTGAGGCTATTGTAACTGTTACCTCTCTTAACGGCTTCACCGGGGCGGTGAACTTGATAGTCACTATGAGTGACTCGGGGGCAGTATGGCCATCAGAAATTAGCTACAATGCAGACAACGTAACACCTTCGGCAACCACCGGTTTAGGCAAGCAAGCAGTAACATTCACCGCCAGTTCAGGCGCGCAACCCGGGAACTGGGCATTCAAGATTACGGGCACGAGTGGAGCCCTGGAGCACAGCACCGAGGTCATGCTCATCTGCACACCTGCCGGAACCACAACGACTACTCACTCATCATTCTACGTGGACCCGACAACAATTACTGACAGCACGCCCATGGATATGGAAGCTCCGTGGGGTGATACATTCAGCATCAATAACTTCATAGGTGATGGTTCCGAAGCAGCCACTATCACTCCGTCGAGTATGGAGGTAACACCAGATACCCTTGCTCCTCTGCCAACGGGAACGCTAGATGCGCTGGACAGGGTAACCAATGTAGAGTCGAGTGTGCCCGTAGCCGATGTAGGTTGGGATATTGGCCTTAAGTATGACCCCGCCGTTCTGGCTGCGGCAGGTATTGCCGAGGAGAGCCTCAAGATAGCCTACCTCAATCCAGAGACAGGCGTATGGACTGAAGTGGACACAACTGTGGATACAGCGAACGATATAGCTTACGCACCGCTGAGCCACTTCAGCTCATGGACAGTGACTGGTACACCTACACCACCTTCACCAAGAGGAGGAGGGGGAGGAGGTTCCGTCGCACCGAGTCTAATCACAATAGAGGGTAGCGGTCTTAGTAATGTGAACAACCTAAGCCTGGACCGGAATGGCATTGTTAAAGAAGATTGTCTGGCTAAGACTCTGGATGGAAAGGCTTCCCTCGATATACCTAAAGGAATAAAGCTGCTCGATTCTCAAGGCAAGGTTCTGGATTCGCTCTCAGCCAGCAAAGTAACCTCACCACCAGCGTCACCGTCACAAACGGAAATAGCTGTGGTGAGCGCCTACGATTTCGGGCCTGACGGAGCTACATTTGAACCAGCGATAACCTTGTACATGAGCTATGACCTTGAAGCATTGCCTGAGGGAATGATGCCTGATGAGCTATATATCGCCTACTGGGATGGCTCACAGTGGCAGAGCTTGGAGAGCACGGTATATACAAAGGCAGGCGTAGTCAAAGCAGAGATAAGTCACTTCACCCAATTTGCTGTGATTGGCAAGGTAGTTCCACCAGCACCAGAACCAGAACTAGCACCAGCAAGCTTTGCCATCTCCACTCTCTCAGTTACCCCGAGCGAGGTTGAGCCTGCTGAGAAAGTGACTGCTTCAGCTGTAGTTACCAACACTGGCGGCAGCAAGGGTAAATATACTGTGGTTCTCAAGATAAATGGTGTAGAGGAAGCCAGAAAAGAGGTGACTCTTGATGCCGGCGCTAGCCAAAAGGTAAGCTTCAGCATAGCCAAGAGCATCGCTGAGACCTATGATGTGAATATAAATGGACTGGCTGGTTCATTTATAGTCAAGGAAGCAGTAGTAACACCGCTTCTGGAGCCATCAGAAGAACCACTCCCGACACAACCAGTCAAAGTGATTAACTGGTGGCTCATTGGCGCTATTATTGCTGCTATCATAGTTACCGGTATAGTGAGCTGGCGACTGGTCATCCGCGTAAGAGCCTAATAGAATTGCTTATCAAGCTCACGACGAGCTTCCCCGCTCCTCTAGAGGAGCGGGGAAGCTTATTGTGCGAAAGAAGTTTCAACCAGGACAAGGATGCCAGGATGCTCCCCAAAGAAAACCTAGAAGAAAAACTGTGGAGCTGAGGGGACTCGAACCCCTGACTTCCTCCGTGGGAAGTCAAGATTTCCTGATCCACTGTTTACAAGTCTGCGGTTCTCCAGCACTACAATCCCCTCATTGAATTGTGGTTGCATATATTATATCTCGATCTGGTTCATCAGTACAGTAATATTCACGGAAATTTTAAGCGTTGAAATCGTGCTACTTCCTGATGTTGTTACTTTGGAACAAACACAGTGTCACGCCAAAGATATTGGATGCGACCTCGAGAGGCACTGGCTTCTGAAGTGCAAATTGCTTATTCAGTAGAGATATTATACCCGAATATCAAAGAGATTACTACTTCAACTAGAAAGTTATCTATTTCACAACAGGCACAAATCCGTAAAAACCTCAGTAAAAAGAGTCTTAGACAACTGGCCAGGGAATATGGTGTTAGCCGTGAAGCCATAAGAAGAAGTATTAATAAACAGTCAGCCTAGCAATATAAAAAGGTTCCTTAGTATATTGAGTAAGAGGGTCGATGGCTTCAGCTACAATAGAAGGGTGTAAGAGCAAACACTAATCTGTGTAGGAGGATCCATCAAATGAAGAATAGCACCGCGAAGAAGCGTAAGCAAGTTCCAGTCGGGTATCTTGTGGTTGGAGTGGACCCTCACAAGAAGAAGCATGCAGCGGTATTC
>CAZMUD010000016.1:0-11990 GCA_964569715.1 uncultured Dehalococcoidales bacterium
TATGCCATTTAATGTCTTCAGGATTGACCTCAGGTACTACCAGTGGCACGGTAGGTGTCGTTCTAAAAGCGGAGCTATTATCAATAACTACCGCTCCTAATTGGGCGGCTATAGGTGAGAAGTAGCGACTGGTCTCAGCGCCAGCCGAGAAGAGAGCGATATCTATTCCTTTGAAAGACTCAGGAACAGTCTCTTTGACTTCAATCTCCTGGTGGGTGATAAACATCTTCTTGCCGGCTGAGCGGTCTGAAGCCAACAGGCTAATCGACTCCATAGGGAAGTCGCGTTGCTCTAGGACTTTGATGAACTCCTGTCCGACAAAGCCGGTAGCACCAACAATAGCTACTCTATACCCTTTCATTACCATCTCCTATAGATTGAGCAGGGCATCTAGGCCGTAGATTAGCCCCTGGCGTTTAACTACTTCCTTAATAGCTAGTATCACGCCGGGCATAAAGGCCTCCCGACTAATCTGATCATGCCTTATCCTCAGCGTCTGGCCGTCTCCGCCCAGAATTACCTCCTGATGTGCCATTAGACCAGGCAGGCGCACGCTATGAATGGTTACTCCCTCAACTGACTGCCCACGACTAACCGGAGCCTCTCCCTGTACTGAAGGCTGAAGGAATGGCTTACCTCTAGCGGCTGCCATGGCTCTGGCAGTAGAAAGGGCAGTTCCCGAAGGAGCATCAACCTTACGCTCGTGATGTAGCTCTATGATTTCAGCGTAGTCAAGGTATTTGGCAGCTATCTTGGCCAGGTGCATCATCAGAACTGCTCCCAGAGCAAAGTTTGGAGCTATCACTATCCCAACCTGGTGAGCTCTTGATAACTGGTCAATCTCACTAATTTCATCGGCGGTTAACCCGGTAGTTCCTATTACCAGATTAACACCCTGTTTAGCCGCTGTGCGCGCTGCCGGCATGGTAGCTTTAGCGATAGTGAAGTCGACTAATACATCGGGCTGGCAACTGGTGAGAATTTGGTCTAAATTGGAAGAGAAGGGGACTGTGCCCGAGCCATCAGGCAAAGGCAGGTAATCTTCAGAAACCTGCAGTTCTACCGCGCCAACTACTTGCGTTTTGGGCTCCTGACATACGGCATTAAGCACCTCTCGCCCCACTCTGCCTAATGCCCCCTGAACCACTACCCTTATTGTCTCCATCACTAAAACCCCTTTATCCTAGTAACGCCGCTTATTCTGGGGAGGGTGGGGGTGTGGTGAGGAGTGAGTATCCTGCTGTGTTCTAAATGGGTAGTCTGGAGAGAGTGAATCCTTTACCTTACTCCCGGGTATCTGAAGCTTTTCAAGCACCGCTCGCCGTGACAGGTTTACCCTGCCCATATTATCAATCTCAGTTACCTTAACCGTAATCTCATCACCTACTTTAACTATATCCTCAACATTAGCTACCCGATAGTCAGCTAGTTCACTGATGTGAACCAGACCTTCTTTACCGGGGAGAATTTCTACGAAGGCGCCGAAGTTCATCAGGCGGGTTACCTTTCCGGTGTATATGCCACCAACTTCTGCTTCCTTGGTTAGACTCTCGATTATTTCGATTGCCTTACGGGCGGCTGCCTCATCAGGTGAGCCGATAAGCACCGTGCCATCATTATTAATATCAATAGTCACTTTATTCTCGTCAGAAATGGCTCGGATTGTCTTGCCTCCGGGGCCGATTACGCTGCCGATTTTATCGGGGTTAATTGACATTTTATGCATTCGCGGCGCATAATGGCTCAGTTCAGGACGACTGGAACTGATTGTTTGCTCCATCGCATCCAGAATGAACAAGCGAGCCTCCCGGGCTTGCTCTAGTGTCTTCTCTACGATTTCCAAACTTATGCCCTTGAGTTTGGTGTCCATTTGTAGCCCGGTGATGCCCTCAGTAGTGCCAGCTACCTTGAAATCCATATCACCGTAATTATCCTCTATGCCTTCAATATCGGTCAAGATAACATAGTTGTTTTGGTCATCAGTAACCAAGCCCATAGCTATCCCGGCTACCGCTCTCTTTATCGGTATCCCGGCATCCATCAGGGATAGGGTACTAGCACAAACGCTGGCCATAGAGGTGCTACCGCTGGAGCTAAGAACCTCGGAGACAAGGCGAATAGTGTAAGGGAACTCCTCATTTTTGGGTAATATCGGTTCAAGGGAGCGTTCAGCTAGAGCACCATGTCCAATTTCACGGCGACCGGGTGAACCGATGCGCTTCACCTCACCGGTAGAGAAGGGAGTGAAGTTGTAGTGGTGGATAAAGCGTTTGGTCTCCTCTATGCCTAATCCGTCAAGTTGCTGCTCCTTTCTGGTGGAGCCCAGGGTAGCAATGGTCAGCACTTGTGTCTGACCCCGGGTGAATAGGGCTGAGCCATGGGTGCGAGGTAGCAGCCCTACTTCACAGCTAATGGGCCTGACCTCTGTCAAGCTACGACCACTGATACGCTGTTCTCTGTCAAGGAGACTGGTTCTGAGTTCAGTCCCAACCTTGGCATCAAAAGCGGAAAGTATGTCCTCTTCAGGGAATGATTCCCCTAGACGCTCAACAAGTTCCTTCTCTAGCTCAGAGAGTGCTTGCTCACGCTGTGATTTCTCCGAGTGACTCAGGGCCTGGGTAAATTGCTCACCGGCAACTGATGAAATAGCGGCAACTACTTCAGGGTTAATGTCAGTAACGGGGGCTTCTATCTTGGGTTTACCATAAGCCTGCTGAAGCTGCTCTTGGAGCTTAATAATATCCTGGTTCGCCTTATGACCAAATTGAATTGCCTGGGTAATAATGTCTTCTGAAGCCTCTTGGGCTCCTGCCTCTACCATTACTACGGCTTCTTTGGTACTGGCGACAACGAGGTCAAATAGGCTGTCTTCAAGCTGGGGTAATGTTGGATTTAATATTAACTCGTCGTTAATATAGCCGATACGGACAGCACTCACCGGACCTTCAAATGGTACTTCCGATATTGATAGGACAGCCGAGCTACCGATAACAGCTAGAATATCAGGGTCATTTTCCTGGTCGGCGGAAAGCACGGTAATTACAAGCTGAATATCGTTACGCCACTTCTTGGGTAAGAGCGGACGCAGCGGGCGGTCGGTAAGTCGGCAGGCTAAGGTCGCCTCCTGGCTGGGACGCCCCTCTCTTCGGATAAAGCCACCTGGGATTTTACCGACGGCATATAGTCTTTCTTCATAGTCAACGGTCAGGGGCAGAAAATCTACACCCTCTCGGGGTTTATCGCTGATGCAAACAGTAACCAGAACCACAGTATCTCCATAGTGGACAGTTACTGCTCCAGTTGCCTGCCCGGCAAGCTTTCCTGTTTCTATAGTGAGGTTTCTGCCTCCAACCTCACATTCAAAAGACTGGGATTTTAGCAATGGTTCCTCCTCTTTTTAAGCAGGCTTACCCTTTGCCACATAGGCTGTGGCGCTCCTGCTAAGTATCCTCAAGGGCTTGGCTCCCGCCTTTGATGGCTTTACTTGCGTAGCCCGAGTTGTTTAATCAGGTTGTGATATCGGTCTACATCCTCTCTACTGAGGTAAGCCAGTAGTCTTCTTCTTTTTCCTACAAGTTTAATTAAGCCGTGTTGTGTATGGTAGTCATGGCGATTAGCCGCCATGTGCCCGGTTAATTGATTTATTCTCTCGGTAAGCAGGGCTACCTGAACCTCAGTTGAACCGGTGTCTCCCTCGTGAAGGGCAAACTTTTCTATGGTTTTTGTCTTCTCTGCTTTGCCCAAGTTATACTACCTCTCTATTCTTTATATTGACATAACTGCTCTGACAAATAATAAGTATAGCATAAGCTAAGAGATTATAGCACAAGCTGGTTGTGGCTGTAAACGAAAGTTTAGTTTCGGGTAGTGGGTCAATTTGAAATGCTTGAGCGTTGACAATGCTTGAGCGACAGGTGTTATAATTGAGGTATGGTTAAACGAGTGAAAAAAGAACACGATTTCAGTATCACGGCATTTAGGGTGGTTCAAGAAGCTACGGGGCAAATAGAACAGCCTAGACCTAAACCAGCTAAAACCTTTGACCCTGTGGCATTAGGTAGGCTTGGTGGTTTGAAAGGTGGTAAAGCTAGGGCTGCAAGTCTCACACCTGAAAGACGAGTAGAGATAGCAAGGAAGGCAGCTAGAACTAGGTGGGGAAAGCAACCACAAATTTAGTCCGCAGCTAACTTTGCGCTGATTAGGCGATTAACGCTGACCCTGGACTCTGCTGCCTGTATAGCAAGTTTTCTATGTACTTCAGATGGGATGCGTACCGTGAAATTGCCTGAATAATGCTTGACCGATATTGGCTCAGGGATAGCCTCATCATTAGACTCCATATCTGAAATAACGTCTGCCACAACATTATTTATGCCTTGTAATGCCGCTTCTTGAGTATCATCGAGCCAACTAAGGCTAGGAAATTCTGCGCACAAGCCCACATATTCCTTGTCCTCTTCAGACCAAGTGACTCGGTAGGTATAGCGGTCATTTTTCCCTGCTACTTTTATTACCACTTTGCACCCCCAGTCTTTTAATTGCTTTTATTACCTGCCTAACTTGATAGGCTTTTCCTTTACCATCTTTCTCTTGTATGTTTACTCTGGGGTCACCCAGCCAGGGAGTCTTGTATATACGGTGGCTACTACTCCTTTGCCGTGCTTCCCCGAAGTAATAATCACAGATTTTACAGAGGTCAGCGAACCTAACATTATTCGGACTCCTCTCCAGTTGTTTGACTACGTCATCTGTGGAATCCATCCCTCTACAAAAGATGGTATCATTAATGATACCATTTGTCAAGACCCCTGCCAACTATTTTTAAAATATTTCTTAGTTTTGTCCTAGCTTGACCTGACCAACTGCCGGGTGTATATTGGTTTCTGTATATACCATGCATGTCGGTGTGTGTCGTATCAGGTTTCGTTTACCTGAGAATCTATCTCTTAAGGGTAAGCGACGGGTGTTGAAATCCATTACCACCCGGGTGGGAAGCAAATTCAACGTTTCCGTAGCTGAGGTTGACGACCAGGATTTATGGCAATTGGCTACTCTCGGTATCTCCTGTGTTAGCAATGATAAGCGGCATGCTAATCAAGTCCTGTCAAGGATAGTGGACTTTATTACTGATAGTCGGTTTGAAGTGGAGATACTTGACTACGAGATTGAGATTCTGCCTGTTTCTAGTTTAGGCGAGTAAGGATTCCCCCGGGTAAATTTTATAAGAGCCATAATGGACACATCGGCTTTCCTCCACTATCTTAGAACTCAACCTACTTATAGCGGCCAGATTGTTCATATCGAGCATATTCCACCCCGCAATGCGGACTGTGCTGGATTAGATGAGCCTCTGGTAGCTAGCCTTCAAGATTGCCTTAACGAGCATGGCTTATCGTCCCTTTATACTCACCAGGCTGAAGCAGTGAATAATGCCCGACAGGGCAAAAATGTCATGGTGGCAACCTCAAGCGCCAGTGGTAAGAGCCTGTGCTATAATATTGCCGCACTCCAGGCGCTTTTAACCGAACCAGCCAGTCGTGCTCTTTACCTTTTCCCAACCAAAGCACTGGCTCAAGACCAGTTGCGTGCTTTGAGGGAGCTATTTTGCCCCGGTCTATTCAGGGCGGAGGATTTTGCTACCTTTGATGGCGACACGCCACCGGCTGAACGGGCTGAGATAAGGAAACGGGCCAGGATAATACTTACCAACCCGGATATGCTTCACCTCGGTATACTGCCCAATCATCGATCCTGGTCAGGGCTGCTGCGAAGCTTGAGGTATGTGGTAATAGATGAAGCCCATATCTATCGTGGTGTTTTTGGTTCCCATGTCGCCGGCGTGCTGCGTCGCCTGTGCCGCCTGTGTAACCTATATGGCTCAAACCCTCGCTTCATCTGCTGCTCAGCCACTATAGCTAACCCCGGTGAGCATGCCGAAAAGCTGGCCGGTTTACCCTTCACCGTAGTTGATAATGATGGCTCTCCTCATGGAGGGAAGGACTTTGTTTTCTGGGAGCCTCCAATCATAGATGAGGCGAGGAGCATTCGCCGTAGTGCTAATAGCGAAGCGGCCAACCTATTTACTGAGTTGGTGAGTCAGGACATTCGCACTTTAACCTTTACCCGTACTCGGCGGCTGACCGAGCTTATCTACACCTACTCACGGGACAGGTTAGCCGAAGTTAATCCAGCCCTGGCAGAACGAATCAAGGCTTATCGGGCGGGTTATCTCCCTGAGGAACGGCGCCAAATAGAGCAGGAGCTATTTAGTGGTCAACTTATAGGAGCGGTGGCTACGGTTGCTTTGGAATTAGGCATAGATATCGGTGACCTGGAGGCAACAGTGCTTACCGGCTATCCGGGGAGTATTGCCAGTACCTGGCAGCAGGCGGGTAGGAGTGGTCGCGGTAAAGATAGCTCGCTAAGCTTTTTTATCGGTCTGGATAATCCTCTCGACCAGTATTTTATGCATCACCCTGACTTCTTTTTTCAAAAAAGCGTTGAGAATGCCTTGGTTAACCCCGAAAACCCCTATATTTTGAGAGCCCACCTATTGTGTGCTGCCTGGGAATTGCCACTAACCAGCGATGATGAAAACTTCTTTGGTCCTCTCTTTGCTCAGGAAAGGGCAGAGCTGGAAGGGCAGGGCATGCTCAGGGAGCGTCGCCACAGGTGGCATCTTTCACCGACTATCGCCTACCCGGCTCAGGCAATCAATATTCGTGCTACCTCCGGGGAGAACTTCGCTGTTATTGACACCTCCTCTGGTTCTCTGCTGGAGACTGTAGAGGCTAGTGTCGCCTTTTTTCAGATACATCCTGGTGCTATTTATCTCCACCAGGGAGAATCCTATCTGGTAACTGACCTTGACCTGGCTGGCCGCACCGCCTACGCGGTGCCGACCACTGTCTCTTATTATACTCAGACTAAGGAAATTGAGGATTTGCGTATTGTTAAGCGAATTCGTGATAGAAGCTGTGGACAGGTGAAGGTATACCTGGGTGAGGTAGAGGTTACCAATAGTGTAGTTGGCTTTAAGAAAAAGGCGCAATTCACCGAGGAAGTTATCGGTGAGGAACCACTTGACCTGCCACCTCAGCGTTTTCCTACTGTTGCCCTCTGGTTTGACCTGCCAGCCAAGGCGGTGACTCGGCTGGATGAGGAGCAACTGGACTTTGCCGGTGGCTTACACGCTGCTGAGCATGCTGCTATCGCTATCCTTCCCTTATTTACCCTGTGTGACCGCAATGATATCGGCGGCGTATCTACTCCCTTACACCCTGATACCGGGAGAGCCCAGATATTTATTTATGATGCCTATCCCGGTGGCATTGGCATTGCCGAGAAGGGCTTTGACCTGGTGGAGGAGCTTTGGCAGGCGACACTGGGGGCAATTGCCGAGTGTCCGTGCCAGGAGGGATGTCCCAGTTGTATCCAGTCGCCCAAGTGTGGTAATAATAATAAACCTCTAGACAAGAAAGCAGCCCAGATACTGCTTGAAGGGTTGCTGAGTAATTATAGATAATTGGGGAGTTATAGAGGGGCTTAGCCCCTCATAAAAAAAAATTAACCTTCTCCTTAAAAGGAGAGTCAAAGAGAGGCGAAGCCTCTCTTATATAACTACTTCCCCCTCCCTTATCAAGGGAGGGGGATAAAGGGGGAGGGTTACCACAATACTCTGATTTCTTGGGGGGAATATGATTGAAATAGGTATAAATCCGATAGCCTTCTTAAATATTAGATGGTATGGCATTATGATTGCCCTGGCTATTCTGGTGATAATCCTGTGGGTGATGTGGCAGGTAAGGAAGGGAGCCAAAATTTCCTATGATACCGTTTTTACGGCGGCTCTGGTGGGTATTCCTTCAGGAATAGTGATATCAAGGTTGTTCCATGTTGTTGACTTGTGGGAACACTACAGCCGGTACCCGGGGCAGATTATCGGCGGGGGTGGTCTAACTGCCTATGGCGCTATTTTGGGAGCAGCTCTCGGTGTCTGGATTTACAGCAAGTTCAGCAAGCTCCAGTTTGCTTACTTTGCTGATTTAGTGGCGCCGGCTATCATACTGGCTCAGGCTGTTGGTCGGGTAGGCTGCACCATAAATGGCTGCTGCTATGGCGTAAAAGCGCCCTCTTGGCTACCTTGGAGCGTTGTCTATATTCACCCTGATAGCCTTGCGCGTCTAGGGGTTGCCATTCACCCGACACAGCCTTATGAGCTTATATATAATCTGCTCGTTTTCGGAGTATTGGTCAAATTAAGGGGGCGGTTCAAACCCGATGGCTCGCTGTTTCTTATCTACCTCAGCCTATACTCTTTATGGCGTTTGAGTACTGATTTCATGCGAGTGGGGACACCCTTTCTCTTCGGTTTACACCAGGCTCAGGTTATCGCCATAATAGTATTAGCCATCGCTATCCCCTTGCTGGCTTTGAGAACACGGTGGGTAAAGGTGGGGGAAGAAAGTGAAAGCGAATAAGGAGGTAACGAAATGGATTTGGGTATTCTGGCCATTGGTATCTGGCTGGGCTGCTTTCTGGTGGTAGCCATAGATTCAGCCTTTCGTGGCATTAGTCCCTGGTTCTGGCGCCTAGCTGCCCTGGTTGGTGGTCCGTTTGCACTGCTGGCTTATGGCTTGGTTCGCGAGAAAGGTGGCAAACAGTAAAATCTTGGGCAAGTTCATACTATTTAGGTGGTAAGAGCTTAAACTCTGTTGTCGATAGTACGACAGCGAGCCAAGTCTGTGGAAAGCTTTGCTGGCGGGGAGAGAATCTAATATCTGAACTCCTAGCTCGTTTCTCCCAATTTACCCTAGTTTTAGATTATGTTTCTACCTCACCCCCTGTATCCCCCTCTCCTTCAAAGGAGAGGGGGAAGAGAATTCTTGAAGGGGCTTCGCCCCTTCAAACTTCCCTTCAATAAATGTCTTTTACTTAGCTGGTGCAAAATCGAGGATATTGAGCCTGAGCTTTTCCTGTCCACCCCAGCGGTCTATTTCCAGGTTATACACGATGTTGAGGGGGGAGGATGCCTCAGTCAGGTAGTTGCTCAATCCAAAACCTACCCCATCCCATACCGTGCCACCCTGTCTTAGTTTCAGCCTCAGGTGCTCTCCGTTAGCGCCCATAGCGCGGCAATCGATAATTTCTACCCGGCGGCTGAGGAAGGTAGGCGCTGGGTTACCTTGACCGAACGGTGCCAGCTTTTGCATCATGGGAAAGGTATCTCCACCCAGGTCGGATAGCATAACTTCGGCATCAATATCCAGTTTGGGACGAAGGTCAACCCCTTCTAGCTGGGCAGTTGCCATCTGTAAAAGTGCCTGGTGCAGGCGAGGTAAGTTCCTGGTTGGCAGGGAAAAACCGGCTGCCTGGGAATGCCCGCCAAAATAGGAAAAGAGGTTGCTACACTGGGTTAAGGCGAGGATAATATTAAACTCAGGGATGCTGCGACAGCTGCCGCTACTCATCTGCTCACCAATTCTGATGACAATTGCCGGGCGATAGAATTCCTCAGATAGCTTACTGGCTACCAACCCCATGATGCCGGCGGGGTAGTCTCTATCACCGGCTACCAGCAGTGGTGAAATGCCCTGAGCTAATACCTGCTCTCTAGCCTTATCTAGTGCCTTGGTGGTTAACCTGTGCCGTTCAGTATTTTTTTGCTCCAGCCATATAGCTAGCTCGTGTGCCTCCTGCGGTGAGTCGGTCATCAGCAGTTTATAGCTGCTCATGGCATGTTCCAGTCTGCCGGCGGCATTTAGGCGCGGGGCTATAGTCCAGGAGATGCTTGCGGTATCAAGACTGCCGATATTTAACCCGGTCTGGTCTATTATTTCCCTGATGCCAAGGCGGGGGGAGGCATTGGTTAGCTTCAGCCCTTGTTTAACCAGGTATCGGTTTTCTCCCAGTAGAGGCACCATATCGGCTACCGTCCCCAGGGCTACCAGGTCTATTAGTTCGTTGAGTTGCTTCTCTTTGCCGATACCCTGGAATAGAGCCTGAAGGAGCTTGAGGGCTACCCCAACACCGGCTAGCTCCGAGAAAGGGTAATTTGAATCAGGCAGCTTGGGATTAATCACAGCGGTGGCTGGTGGGACTGTGGCTGGGGGGGTGTGATGGTCGGTAATAATTATATCAAGTCCCATCTTACGTGCCTTCTTAACCTGGGAGAAGGCGGTGATTCCGCAATCAACGGTAATAACCAGGCTAATGCCCTGCCGGTATAGATTCTCTAGTGCGGCTGTTTTCAGTCCATAGCCTTCGGTCAGGCGATGGGGTATATAGGGAGTAGCCTTACAATTCAGGATTGATAACCCCTGGACTAAGAGGGCAGTAGCAGTGATGCCATCAGCATCAAAATCCCCGTAGATAGCGATGTTTTCACCTGAAAGCAAAGCCTGGTAAATCCTGGCTACTGCCTGGTGCATGTCAGACAACAGGGCAGGGTCACCAGATAGCCTCTCATCAGCGGCGATGAACGATTCTAGCTGAGATGGCTCAGTGAGGCCGCGATTATAAAGGAGCTGAGCTATTAGCGAAGAGAAACCTGAAGCATTAATCAGATGTTTGTCTGGAGTAGGTGGCAGAAGATTCCAGCGGCTATGCCTCACCATATTCTCGTAGAATCAGGACTGAATTGTGACCGCCAAAACCGAAGGAATTAGAAAGGGTGGTGGTAACCTTGGCCTGGCGGGATACATTAGGCACATAATCCAAATCGCATTCAGGGTCAGGTTGGGTAAGGTTTATCGTCGGTGGTATTATTCCGTGCTGGATAACCATAGTGCATATCGCTGCCTCAATAGCACCGGCAGCGCCTATCATATGTCCTAGCATTGACTTAGTAGAACTTATTGGAATACGGTAGGCGTAGTCACCAAATACGGTCTTTATCGCCGTGGTCTCCACCTTGTCGTTTAGTGGTGTAGAGGTGCCATGAGCGTTAATATAATCAATTTCACTGGGAGCCAGTCCTGCTCTATCGAGTGCTAGTTGCATTGCCTTGGCGGCACCCTCTCCGTCCTCAGACGGCTGTGTAACATGGAAGGCATCAGCATTGGCTCCATAGGCTATAATTTCAGCCAGAATGTTAGCTCCTCGCTTTTGGGCATGGGCAAGACTTTCCAGAGTGAGGAGGCAAGCTCCTTCACTAATGACAAAGCCATCACGTTCAGCATCAAAGGGGCGGGAAGCTAGCTGTGGCTTATCGTTTCTGGTTGAGATAGCCCTGAGGGCATTGAAGGCAGTAATACCTACGGGGTTGATTATTGCCTCACTGCCGCCGGCTAATGCCGCCTGGGTATCACCCCGCTTAATGAGTTCATAAGCTACTCCTATAGCATCTGAGCTGCTGGAGCAAGCTGATGTGGTGCAGAGATTTAGTCCTTTCACTCCCAGCGTAATGGATACCTGCGCCGCTGCCATATCAGATATCATCATCGGGGCTAGGAATGGGCTTACCTTGTCTGGTCCCTTTTCTAATAGTACTTTGGTCTGTTCAAATAGGGTGGTCAGACCGCCAATGCCGCTGCCAACTACGATAGCAATGTTGTCCTGGTTGGCGGAGTTGATTTGGATTCCGGATTGTTCTACCAGCTGCAGGCTGGCAGCAACTGCCAGTTGGGCGAAGCGGTCCATACGGCGGGCGTCCTTGCGGTTGATATAGTCGGTAGGCTCGAACCCCTTTACCTCACCGGCAAACTTGGTCTCAAAGGGCTCGGCGTCAAAGAGGGTAATGTAATCAATACCAGACTTACCGGCAATAAGAGCTTCCCATGTGGTAGCCATATTCAGACCAAGTGGGCACAGAGTACCTATCCCGGTAATCACCACCCTATTGTCACGATTGCTTATCAAGTCCCCCCCAATTTGCTTACCTGAGAGTATGGTTAGTATAATGTATTTCTAGTCGGATAGTCAATCAGATTGGTGAGACTCCAAAATAGCGATTGAAGTGCAACTTGGCTTTGCCACCTTGCAGTCATTGC
>CAZMUD010000016.1:12090-21055 GCA_964569715.1 uncultured Dehalococcoidales bacterium
GACTCCAAAATAGCGATTGAAGTGCAACTTGGCTTTGCCACCTTGCAGTCATTGCGAGAGACGGAGTCTCGAAGCAATCTGCGAAGAGGGATTGTTCGCTTCGCTGGCAATGACAAGGAAACCTGATGAGGGATGTGAGTGTATGAAGGTCGCCTTGGACACTTTAGGCTGTAAGCTGAACCAAGCCGAGACAGAGTTTTTAGCCAGACAATTCGCTGAGGCGGGGCACAGGCTGGTATCGCTGGTAGATGAGGCCGATGTCTATATACTGAACACCTGCACGGTTACTCATATTGCCGATGCCAAATCTCGCCACTTGCTCAGGCTGGCTCATCGCCGAAACCCTGACGCGCTGGTGGTAGCGGCTGGGTGCTATGCTCAGCGGGTGCCCCAGGAGCTGGCTCAGATTGAGGGGGTTGGTCTGGTCGTGGGCAATGATGAAAAACCGCATTTGCTGCGGCTACTGCAAGAATCTGGTTGCCCGAGCAGCCCAGCCTCCGCCCGGGGAGGCTTGGCTACCAATTATAAGCCTGTATTCAGGACTCGTGCCTTCATCAAGGTTCAGGATGGCTGTAATAACCCTTGCTCCTACTGTATTGTGCCCCTGGTGCGGGGGTGGGAGAAAAGCCTGCCTGTTGGTCGGGTTGTTGCTGAGGTCGGGCACCTGGTGTCTGATGGCGTCAAGGAAGCGGTATTAACCGGAACCAATATTGGCTCGTATAATTATAACGGCGTCAATCTAAAGGGTTTGCTTGAACGTATCCTGGCTGAGACCGATGTAACTAGATTAAGGCTATCCTCCCTCCAGCCCCGGGAAATCTCCCCTGAACTTATCGGGCTGTGGCATAACAAGAGGCTGTGTCCCCATTTTCACCTGTCTCTGCAGAGCGGCAGTGACGGGGTGCTCAGTCGGATGAAGCGGCGCTACTGCATGAGTGAGTTTCAGGGCGCAGTATCTTTAATTCGGGCGCTGGTGCCCGATGTAGCTATCACCACCGATATTATTGTTGGCTTCCCCGGGGAAACTGAGGAGGAGTTTGAAGAAAGCTACGAGCTTTGTCGGCAGTTACAATTTGCCAGGATTCATGTGTTTACCTACTCGCCACGCCAGGGGACTCAGGCGGCCCAGATGTCCCAGCCGGTGGGGGACAAAATTAAAAAGCAGCGCAGCCAGAAAATGCTGGCTTTGGCTGGAGAGAGTGCACAAAACTTCAGGCAGCAATTTTTAGGCAAGGTTATGCCAGTATTATGGGAGAAGCAGTCTAACGGGCTCTGGTCTGGTCTTACCGACAACTATATTAAGGTGTATGCTAGAAGTGATGAGAATTTAACCAATAAGCTGCTGCCGGTAGAGGTGGCATAATTCAGGCAGTGTGATAGGAGGCTGTATGAGTAAGGGTGAGCGTCATTTTTTGGATTTATTTTTTTATCCGAAAAGCGTAGCTGTGGTCGGTGCCTCCAGAAATCCGGACACGCCTAACTTTTACCTGGTACCAAACCTGGTAAAGCTAAAATTCCCGGGAAAAATATATCCGGTAAATCCCAATGCTGAAGAGATTATGGGATTAAAAGCATACCCTGATTTGAAGAGTATTGAAGGGGATATAGACCTGGTTGTAATCTCTGTTCCAGCCAGTAAAACGCTAGATATTGTCAGGGATTGTGTTGCCAAGGGGGTAAAGGGTGTTACCCTAATCCCGGGGGGTTTTTCTGAGGCCGGCGAGAGTGGGAGAGGGCTACAGGATGAAATATCGAGCCTGTTAAGGGAGAATGGAATCAGGGCAATTGGGCCGAACGCACTCAGCCCCATCAACACCCGAAACAACTTTATCATTGGTTTTGGTCCTACTGAGAAGCTGCCCCGGGGGTGGCTTTCCTTTATCTTTCAGTCGGGGTTATATCAGCCCAGGCTTAACTGGCTTCTCTCAGACTTTAATCTGTATCTGAGTAAGCTTATTGACCTGGGTAACAAGATTGATGTTAATGAGGTTGACGCTCTGGAGTATCTGGCGCAAGACCCTGAGACAAGGGTCATTGCCATACACATGGAGAGTATTGCTGGTGACGCCAGAAAATTCATGCAGCTTTTGAAAGATACTACCAGGGAAAAGCCGGTGATTGTTCTCAAGACAGGTCGAACCGCCGCCGGAGCCAAAGCAGCATCCTCGCACACTGGTGCCATAATTAAGTCAAGTGATGCCATCGTCGATGCCGCCTTAAAGCAATCAGGAGCGATTCGGGCGCAGGGTCTGGATGAGTTTTTTGACCTGGCGAAGATTTTTGAGTATTTGCCCCCTCTGCAGAAAAATAGAGTTGCCGTAGCCACTTTTCCTGGCGGAGAGGGGGTAATCGCCGCCGACCTCTGCCAGTTTAATGGCTTTACCCTGGCCGAGTTGAGTCCAGAGACGCATGGCAAACTCCGCTCCGTTTTTCCCACCTGGGATATTCCGGTAAATCCATTTGATATGGGGGTCAGTGCCCAGTTTTATGATGCGGCTGACGTCTATGGTGTTCTTCTGGATGCTCTGGCAGATGACCCGAATGTTGATTGCCTGGCGATACAAACGGGTGGATTTTTCCTGGCAGCTTCGGGGCGGCTCGCCAAAATGTTTTCTGATGTGGTTAAAAAGGGTAAACCTGTTGTAACCTGGGCGGTTGACCCTGTCCAGGGAAGGGAGATGACCCAGCAACTGGAGTCAAAGCGAATACCGGTATATCCATCAGCGGAACGAGCCATCAAAGCACTATCCGCCCTCTATCGCTACTACAGTAGGCAAGAGATTATAGGCTAACGGCCTCTCACTCTGAAAGAAACTATTCTTCTCTATTCGCTCTCTCTGTCCCCAGCACCACCGAGGTCTCAATCTGGCGCTGGGGGATGTCCCAGTAGGTTCTGAGTAGCTCGTCCTTATCGGGCAGGAGAATAAAGCTGTGTTTCTGGTAGAAGCGAATTGCCCGGTAAGCGTCAGCCCATGTCCCCACCAGCAGGCGAGGAGTAGTAACCAGAGCCTTGAGGTGGTTTAAGAGTTCACTGCCTATCCCCTGTTTCTGCCACCGGGGTAATACATAGGCATGGCGGATAAGAGTAACATCCTTAATCGGTTCAAGCCCGGTTATCCCGACAAGCTCTCCGTTTGCTTCCCAGCCGGAGAAGGTCATGCGCTTCATTTCCCGCTCAAGTTCATCCATACTCATATAGGGTTGATGATAGCAGTCAGCCGGTATGACGCCTTCATAGGCTTTGGCTGCTTCATTGATGATAAAACATATCCTCTTGCTGTCACCTGGTTGGCACTCACGAATCATAGGCTTGTCACCCTTTCCTGTCCCTGAATTATATCACTTTACTGAGAAATGATGTTATAATTGGTTAATTGATTTACTAACTTGTCAGAGGTGGTTATGCAGGATATTTTTGACAAAGAATTTAAACCGAAAAGGATAATTGATAATCCCTCTGAGGAGAAACTGAGAGAGTGGGCACTGGAACAGGGAGGAGTAATAACCGAGTTTGGCAATCTTTCGGTAGTTACCAAGGTGCGGAATAGAATTGCCAAATTTACCGAGGTGGTGATGGAGGAGCTTGACCCGGAAGATGAGCAGCTTGTCCACAAAGTTATGGAATACTTGAGGGACAAGGAAATGATTATGCTCGATAGGGTGATGTGCCAGACACCGGGCTACAAAAGAAACTGCCGTGTGTATTTTACTGCTGAGTATCCCCGGATACCGCTAATGTGGGGTAATACCCTGTTTCCTTCCGAGGGAGGCGAGCCTGACTTCACCACGATTACTGTTGCCGAATGGCCGGAAAAGAAGGTTCTTGTTTTTCCCGATTCAGGTCTAACCCTCATTTTGGGAAGTGACTACAAGGGTGAGAACAAGAAGGCGATGCTTCGCCAGGTGATGTATTGGGCTAAGAAGGAAGGAAATCTCGGACTTCACGCCGCTAGTAAGATTATACGAGTATTCCGAGACGGAAAACTGAGGGATTTTGGCTTTCTCCTCTTTGGTCTCAGTGGCACCGGGAAGACAACACTCTCCTGCCATTCCCACTGGCTATGTCCGCCGGAGAGGGTGGTGATTCGCCAGGACGATGTGGTGATACTGAGGTCTGATGGTAGCGCTATCGGCACTGAGGAGTCCTTCTATCTCAAGACAGACGGGCTGGAACCCAGCGCACAGCCTCTTCTGTATGCGGCAGCGATAAGCCCTCGGGCTATACTGGAAAATGTCTGGGTGGAGCCAGAAACAGGCAAGGTAGATTTCTTTAATTCTACGTTGACCTCCAATGGCCGGGGAATGGTCAAGAGGAGGGACATCGCTTTTACCGACAGTGAGATTGACCTGGAGAAAGTCGATTATATGGTATTCATTACCCGGCACTATGATATTATGCCGCCGGTAGTGCGTCTTACCTCGGAATGGGCGGCGGCTGCCTTTATGCTGGGTGAGTCAATTGAGACCTCAGCCGGTGACCCTGCCCAGGCGGGTAAAGCGCTGAGGGTGGTTGGCACCAATCCCTTTATTGTTGGAGAGGAGGAAGAAGAAGGCAATATCCTTCTTAGCCTCCTGAGAAATAACCCTGGTATCGAGTGTTTTATTCTAAACACTGGAAAAGTGGGTGGGGCAGATAGAGGGCAGAAGATAACCCATAAGGACTCATTAAAGATACTGGAAATGATAGCCCGTGATAAGATTGCGTGGAAGAAGGATGAGTTCTGGGGCTATGAGGTGCCCGTCAACATCCCTGGCGTAGACCTGGAGCGATTTGACTTGAGCAATTTCTACACCGAAGAGCAGATACAGGAGATATCGGAAGACTTAAAGCGGGAGAGGCTGGAATGGCTTTCCCGGTTTCAGCGGCTGGACGGTGATATTATTAATACTATCAGGCCATAACTTTGGCACGCCTAGAGGGATTTGACAGAGGAGAATCAGCTAATTAGATTATATACTAACTGTAAGAAGGGAGGCTGACTAATATGGGGAGTGGCGGAACTCATAAGCTTCAGCTAAAAACGGTTGACCAAATTAGCATCGCGGTAAAGGACATTGATAAGGTTATTGAGACATGGTCATCGATGTTCGGCATTAGCCCCTGGACTTTCAGGGATATTGGCGGCACTGATGCCAAGGGGCGCTCCTGGAAAGCAAGGCTAGCCTTTGCCTACCTGGGCCCGCTACAGATTGAGCTTGTACAGCCTGTGGAGGGTCGGATATTTCAGTCCCGCTTCCTTGATACCTTCGGGGAAGGTTTGCATCACCTCGGCTTTTATGTGGATGATGTAGAGGAGGAGACTTCTAACCTCTTGGCACAAGGGGCCAAGCTTATCATCAAAGACCCGGGTCATTTTGCCTATGTAGAGAGTGGTGGCCCCGGCGGTGTCATCTTTGAACTTATGAAAAAGCGCTAGCCGGGAAAAATTTGGATAAATAAAAGAAAGGGGGCTTTGCTATGTAGAAATTGCGGACTAGGTAAGCTAATCGAAACAATACATGTAAGAGTAAGGAGGTTATTATGATTAGAACGGTAGAGCAGTACCTGGAGAGCTTGAGGGATGGTAGGGTGATTTACAACTTGGGAGAAAGGGTGAAGGATGTAACAAGTCACCCTGTTCTGAGGAGAGTTGTTGCGGGTGGCGCTGCAGAATATGCTCTTGTTAATGACCCTGAGCGCCGAGACCTCTTCGTGACCAAGAATGAAGCGGGAGAAGATATCCACTTCCTGTGGACAACGCCCAAAACTAGTGAAGACCTTATACGAAAGAGGGAGGTTTACATAGAGGGTACTAGAACCGCTGGAATGGGCCTTCATAGCATGGGGGTTGATGCCTTGGCTTCATCAAGGGTTCTCGCTGAAAGAATGGATAGGAAATTAGGCACGAATTATACTGAGCGTGTTGAGCTTTATCGCAAGCACTTGCAAGATACAGATATCGGTATCACTGGAGCCCAGACAGATGTTAAGGGAGACCGGAGTCTTCACCCTTCAAAGCAGGTCCAGCATAAGGATTACTATGTCAGGGTTGTTGACCGGCAAAAGGATGGCATAGTAGTCAGGGGAGCCAAATATCATATAAGTTCGACGCCGGCTTGTAACGAAGTGATTGTTCTGCCGTGTCGGACTCATCAAGAGGCAGACGCGGACTATGCTGTAGTCTTTGCCACCCCGCTAAACGCTAAGGGCATCACCCTTATATCTTCAGAACCTACAATAAAGGGGCTAAGCACTGAAGAAACATATTGGGATTATCCTAGTGCTTCAAGGCATGGAATCGGTGACAGTGAGTGCATGATTGTCTTTGATGACGTTTTTGTGCCCTGGGAAATGGTGTTTTCATGCGGCGAATGGCAGTTTTCCAGAGATATCGCCTACCTCTTTGGCACTTATCATCGCCTTTTTGCTTGTTCTCGTATGGTGCCAATGCTTGAAGAGCTTACTGGTACAGCAGCACTGATGGCCGAATATAATGGCCTGGAGAGATATGCTCATATTCGCGACAAATTATCATGGCTGGTACAGCTTACCGAGGCCGTCAAAGCCCTAAGTCTGGCCGCCTGCATGTTCCCTGATAAAGAAGCTGAGGCAGATTTAGTCGTTCCCAACATGATGTTCACAAATATAGCCAAGTACATGTATGCTGATAACTTCCACCAGGCTACAAAGATAGTGCAAGACATCTGCGGGGGAATTGCGGCCGATCCTACTACATATAGAGATTGGAATAACCCTGAAGAACGTCCCCTTTTAGAGAAATATCTCGGAGGCAAAGCTGGGATACCAACTGAATACCGGCTTCGTGCTATAAGGCTAGCCAGGGATATCACGGGTTGGCAGCATGGTAGCCATACCATCCATGCTGAGGGGTCTCTAGCAGCACAACAGATGATGTTTTATTATGATGCTGATTGGGAAATGTATAAAGCGGCGGCTAAAAGAGCTACCGGGATTCCAGGATGGGAAAAAGAGCCCCACTTCGGTTCCTTGAAAGATTACGTGTCTCTTGTCCAATCAAAAATGCCACCCGTTGACACCTCGTATAACCTGTAGCCTTT
Organism: uncultured Dehalococcoidales bacterium; assembly: GCA_964569715.1. Lineage (GTDB taxonomy): Bacteria > Chloroflexota > Dehalococcoidia > Dehalococcoidales > UBA2162 > CAZMUD01. Next base: position 19,150 of record CAZMUD010000016.1, read on the forward strand.
TCTGGGAGTGGTTCTAGAGCAGGGGTTAGACTGGTTTGTTCAGATAGGTAGGTGACACTGTAAGAAGAGGGAGAAGCACTTAAAGACCTACCGAGGTGTCCGCTGGCAATTATGACCTGGAGACAAAGAAGAATATCGCCTGATTGAGGTGCAAAAAGGCAATATTAAGTCAATAGGGGGTTACCAATGTTAGAAAAACTGACTCTGGATGGTAAGGTGGCCGTGGTTACTGGGGGTGGTGGGGGGTTGGGTACCGCTATATCACTGGCTCTAGCCGAAGCAGGGGCCGATATCATTGTCACCGATTTCCGGCCCAAGGATGGTGAGAGTGCGGCGGCTGAGGTTGTCGGTCTGGGACGAAGAGCGGTGTTTATCGCCACCGATGTCACTAAGTCCGAGGAGGTCAACGGCATGATGGCCAGGGCTATTTCCCAGTGGGGTAAGGTTGACATATTGGTTAATTGTGCCGGTATCGTCAGGGAGGAAACAGGTGATAGAGCGGGGAAGCCATTTTGGGAGATAACCGACCAGGAGTGGCATCTGGGGATAGATACTAATCTTACCGGTGCCTTCTTCTGCTCCCGGGCTGTTGCCAAGCACATGGTGGAGAGGAGAGGGGGAAGGATAATCAATATTGCCTCTGGCTTCGGGCTGAGGGGACTGCGGGGTGGTTTTATGTACTGCACGGCCAAGGCAGGGGTAATTCTGCTTACCATGTCCCTGGCCTTAAGTCTAGGCCGTGAGGGCATCAGGATAAATGCTATTGCCCCCGGTCTTTTTCGTACCTGGCAGTCTAAGGAGATGTATGATACCAGAGACCCCTTTATCCCGGTAGGGCGTGTTGGTTACCCACGGGAGATAGGAGCGTTAGCAGTTTACCTCGCCTCTGATGCCTCAGATTATGTAACCGGAGAGGTATTTGCTATTGATGGCGGCACATTAGCCGGTGGCTCTGCTCCAACTGGCTATGCCCCCGTCATCCCAATTTAAAGAAAAAAAACAGGACAGAGAGGGAGGATAACATGATTCCCAAGGGGTTCAGCTTGGAAGGGAAAGTAGCTGTAGTAGCTGGAGCGGGGCGAAGCTGGCTTAAAGCACTGGCTTCGTTCCTGGCTGAGGCGGGGGCCGATGTTGCCCTTGCTGACCAAGACCGAAAGCAAATGGAGGAAGCGGCTCAGGAGGTGAAGAACTGGGGCCGGCAGGCGATTGTTATCCCGACCGATGTGACCAGCTATCAGCAGATTGAAGAAATGGCGGTAGCGGTCACCTCCCAGTGGGAGAAGATAGATATCTTGGTCAATAGCATGGACCTCCAGTTTGCCCAGCCCTTGCTCGAAGTAACCGAGGAGGAATGGCACCGAGTGATAACTACCAACCTGACTGCGGTCTTTCTGTGCACCAAGGCAGTGGGCAAACACATGATGGAAAGAAAAGAGGGCAAGGTTATTACCATCACTTCTGTCCTGGCCGAGAGGGGCCTGCCCAATAGCACTGCATATTGCGCTAGTAAGGGAGGGGTTGGTCAGTTTACCAAGGCCTTAGCTCTGGAGTGGGCACGACAGAATATAAGGGTTAATGCTATCGGGGTAGGTTGGATATCTGGGGAGGCCGAAGGTGAGGAAGGAGAGTTAAGAGACCCTTTGGTGCGCTACATCCCGCTGCGTCGCCTGTATCGGCCCGATGACCTCGGAGCGCTATTAGTATACCTTGCTTCTGATGCCTCGAGTTATGTGACCGGGCAGACCTACTTTGTTAGCGGTGGAGTGATGGCTCACGGCTAGAACGGCTACTGGCTTTGGGGTATTATAGCTTCAAAAAGTGGCGCGCCTAGAGGGATTCGAACCCACGACCCTCGGTTCCGAAGACCGATGCTCTGTCCGCTGAGCTATAGGCGCACGCTCTATTT
>CAZMUD010000017.1:0-18809 GCA_964569715.1 uncultured Dehalococcoidales bacterium
CTACAAGCTTAGTCAGCTCTTTTATCTTACCTGGCTAGCCTCTGCTGACCGAGTTTAGCCAGGCCAGTCGATAATTCTTTCACCACCCTTATCGACGTCCGGGCGATGGCACCTCAACTTTTCGGCACCCAATCCCGACCCATTGAGGCAAGGTCAGGCTGGATGTGCCGCCTATTTAATTAGGCAGCAACTAATACTGGTTCTTCGCCAGTTATTTTTTTGCCACTTGTTTTATGAGGGTAGTGGCACCTCAGCTTGCAATCCTGTAGCATACCTCCCCTGTCGAACCCACGCGCCCCCATTGGCTACAGATAGCTCTCTTAAACTACACTTTTAGATTTGCGGCTTTTTATGGCTCGCCCCATCTCCCTTTCTGCCTCACGGCGCATTATGGAATCACGCTTGTCATATAATCTCTTACCCTTGGCTAGTGCCACCTCAACCTTAGCCAGGCTATCTTTAATATACAGCCTAAGCGGAAGCAGAGTAAAACCCTTTTCCGCCACCTTGCCGGTGAGAGCATTAATCTCCTTATGGTGCAGTAAGAGCTTTCGAGGCCGCATTGGCTCGTGGCTTAAATAGCTACCTGCCTCATAGCGGGCAATATGTGCGTTCAGCAACCATAATTCCCCACCCTCAGGCCTAACATAGGCATCACCCAAACTCACTCTCCCGGCCCGGATTGACTTTATCTCCGAGCCAGTAAGCACAATCCCAGCTTCCACACTATCCTGCATATGATAATTGTGGTAAGCCTTACGGTTGGTAGCTACTGTCTTTATCGCCATAACCCTAATTAAATTATACCATTGGGTGAAGGCTGATTCAAAAACCCAAGCTAATGAACGGTAGTGAACCCAGTGTAACGGGATTATGAATTAAAGAGGTGATTCGAGTATGGTGAGAGTAGAGAAGCTAAACCTCTGACTTTTCTGCGCCTTTTTCTATAGCACCTGGACGACTAACTCACTCAGGTCCATAGCCTTTATAGACTCTTCCACTTCCTTGGTCTTCAGTCCATCTTCAAGCATTGTCAGACAGTAGGGGCAGGCTGTGGCCACGAGGTCTACTTTAGCCTCGATTATCTGTTCGGTTCGCTTCACATTAACCCGCTGGTCAGGGGCCTCCTCCATCCACATATGACCGCCCCCACCGCCACAACAAAAGCTCGTTGGCCCAGAGCGAGCCAGCTCCACCTTCTTTATACCGCCAATAGCCTTCAGGATATCTCTAGGTGGCTGATAAATATCGTTGTAACGCCCCAGATAGCAGGAATCGTGATAAGCTGCCACCTTGTTGCCATCTAATCCGCCAAGTTTTAGCTTGCCATCACTAATCAAATCGGCGATGAACTGGGTGTGGTGGATAACCTCAAAGTTGCCACCGAATTGTGGATATTCATTCTTGAGACTATTAAAGCAATGGGGGCAGGTGGTTAATATCTTTTTAACATTATAGCCCTTAAGGAGCTCAATATTCTTCTCACAGAGGGTTTGAAACAGGTATTCATCGCCCATCCTCCGGGCTGGGTCACCACAGCAACTCTCCTCGGCACCCAGTATTCCGAAATTGATTCCCGCCGCCTGTAGAATCTTGGCAGTAGCCGCGCTCACCTTCATATTTCTGTCATCAAGAGCCGCTGTGCAGCCCACCCAATACAGTATATCAATATCACTGTTCTCCGAGAGCACCTTTACCTCCAAGCCTTCAGCCCAATCGGTTCTGGCGGCGGTGGTTCCTCTCCACGGGTGCCCTCTAGCCCCCAGGCTCTTGAGCGCCTCCTGAACCGATTCAGGGAACTGGCTCCTTTCCATTGCCAGGTTGCGACGCATATCTACTATCTTATCAATATGCTCAACATAAATCGGGCACGCTTCTTGGCAAGCACGGCAGGTGGTGCAGCCCCAGATTACCTCTTCTGTTATCACCTCGGTGACCATATCCTGTCGGGACTCTATGGGCTTTCTCAGCAGGGGTATCGGATACACCTCATAGAGATGGGTCTTGAGGTCCTGTATAACCTGCTTGGGATTGAGAGCTTTGCCGCTAAAGTAGGCAGGACAGGCATCCTGACAGCGACCGCACCTGGTGCAGGCATCGAGGTCGAGAAGCTGCTTCCAGGTGAAATGCTCAATATTGGCTACGCCAAATGTCTCAGCAGTCTCAAGGTCTATGGGGGTCAATGCCCCTGCTGGCTTCAGCGAACGGAAAAATACATTTAGTGGTGCTAGCAGTAGGTGCTGCAGGCGGGAACGGATTACCCAGATATAGCCCAAAAAGATAAACGCCGGTATGGCATGAATTAAGGTGCGATGCCAGACCAGGATTTCATTTTCAGCCTCGGTTATAAAGGTGGGAAAGGCGTGTGAAACAAGGTAGCCCACCGGCGACCACATAGCCCAATCAGGGGGACCGACCTCGCTGATGGCAATGCGAAACCCCTTTATCATAAAGCCGGTAAGTATGAGCAAAAATGCCCAGACAAAAACCAGGGTATCCTCAGGCACAGTATCCAGGCGGGACGGTCTCCTGATATACCTCCGGTATACAGCCATACCTCCGCCGATAAGAATCAACACAGCACCGATTTCAGCAATTAGAGAGGCATAAAGGTAAATGCTTTGCGGAGGAATGGTAATCCCACCGAATGAGAATAGTCTGATTATCTTGCCCAAAAAGAGGAGAGCGGTTCCCCCAAAAATAAGGAGGTGCATCAAGCCAGGGTATAGTTCGCTCCGTCTCAAGATTCTGATATTAGCTATGGCTACAGCCAGGGTGCTTATCAGTCTGGTAGGCCACTTTTCAAAGCGATTTTCCTTCTGTCCAGCCATCCACAACCAACAGCGCCGCCAAAAGCCAAAGACGAAAAGAACAATAATAATAGGGAATAATACGGCAGCAATTATTATGATTGGCATAAAGACTTCTGTTATGTAAACCTCTTGACCTACCCAGAAAAGCTCGCGTAAAGACTCCAAACTGTCCTCCTCAACTCATACGTCTGGATAAAATGAAGTCAGGTGGGCAATGAAAAAGACCACCACAATAAAGCCGGCCAGTATCAGCGCCATAGTTACAACCTTCTTATATCTCAACCCCAGCCCCAGGTCAAAAACAGTAAGCCGCACTCCAGTGAACAAAACATACATAACCGCCGCCAGTATGGCCACTTCTATAAAAATAGCTACCGCTCTAAGTAATACATCCATTGTCCCTATCTCCAGCCCTTGATTTTACACGCGGGACAGAGTTCAAACTGGGAAGAGGGGAACTGCCCTGTTGTCGGTATTTTTGCCTTTATGCTGTTTATCATTGCCCTTGGAGCAATAGGGCTACCGCACTCGGAGCACCTGACAATTTCATCTTCAAAGAGCACCGTTGCCGGGCTGTTAAGCCTATCTAGTTCTAAAATACGCTCCAGGTGCAGGCATTGCTCTGGGCAAACCTCGACACACTGGCCGCAGGCAACACAGAGACCATACTTGAAGAGCAGTTGATAGACATCATCCTCTCCGCTTGACGAAACAGTTAGTGCCCGGGTAGGACAATCAAGAGCGCAGAGACCGCAACCGGTGCACTTTGAACTATCCAGTGTCACCTTGCCGAAGGGTGAAACCATTTTTAGTAGTTCACGCCGGCTGACTTTACCTTCAGACCCACTGACGTATGCCTCTGGCTTATCCTGTCGAATCCCTTTAAACTCGCTCATAGGCTGCCTATTTCGTATCCATATTTCCGTACTACCCCTCGGCCTCAACCGTAGAGACAGAAGCTTCTGACACTTCCGAAGCTTCTGGAGCTTCACCCACTTCAGCAACCTCAGTGGTTGGTAATAGTTCCAGATATTTCAAGCCCACCACAAAAAGAAGCGCCACCAGGGCAACTATACCCAAAGCCAGGGCTGTCTCCCAGAGTGTTATGGGAAAGACGCCGGCTGCCCCCCATACGCCTTCGATAGTCCCAGGGTAAAGCTGCTGAACCTGAGCTGTCCCCGGGATTACCAGGGCAGCCCTTTCCCCCAATACACCAATGACCACCGATATTGAAGCTATCACCACACCCTTAACACTCTTGCCAGCTTTGGGATGGAACAGGATTATTAGCGGTATAATTAGCCCCATGCCTATCTGGAAAACCCAGAAAAGCCACCAGTAGTGACCGGTGAACAAAAACACTGTGCCTGCCCGGTGAGGGAAATATATGTGAGTAAACTTATCAAAAAAGACCATAGCAAAGAGAACGATTATTATAATTGACAGCAATCTTCCCAGGGAAAGTATCACCTTCTTGTCGATGTAACGCTTGCTGAACTTAAAGGCAACCACCACCACTAGTATCAGTAGTGCCGTTCCGGATGTCAGCGCAGCCGCAATAAATTCGAATGGTTTTATTGGCGAGAAAAGGATTTCCCTGGTGCCAATGAGACCGAATATCGCTCCAGTAAAACTGTGCACCCCAATCGCCCAAAGAACATCTATAGTGCCTACTATCATGGCTAACCTTGTCTTATTTTCTAGTGCCAGCCATAGATAAACGAGCATAAGCAGGATATATCCCCCGTACCAGATACTATTAATAGCAAACATAGAGGTCATATTGTTGAGATAGCCATACATAAAAAGCCGCCAGAACTTCTCTGGTCTGCCCAGGTCTACCAGCACGCATACCATAGCGCCAGTAAAGAGTAAAAGCCCCATAAAAACGGCTATCCGGCCAATCGGTTTATACTCCTCCCGTCTCAAAACATAACACAGTCCAGAAACAACAATGGCACCGGCACTAAGTCCTATAAAGTAAATATCAAGGGTGATAAGCTGTCCCCAAGGCACAGAGTTACTGATACCCCACACCTGGAGACCATTAAGGTAAGCAACCAGATAGCTGGTGGCCATAACTGCCACCATAACACTGAGAATTGCCACCATAATGCGGTAGCCCCTGGATTTACCTTCAATTGGTGAATAAGTCAAATCCATTTGGTAATTCCTTTAGCCATGGAGATAATATACTTTAGGATGTGTGCTCAACTCCTCTCTCAGTCTGAAGCTCCCTCTGGTCGCCAACAGGCGTGATACCTCGCTATCAGGGTCGTCCAAATCGCCGAAGGTTCTGGCTTTCGTCGGGCAGGCTTCCACGCAAGCTGGCACCACATCTACACCTATCTTTTTGCCCTCTTTTAGCCCTTGGTCTATCCGGTGAAAGCAAAAGGTGCACTTCTCAACCACACCTCGTATACGCTGCGGGAATGGCCAGGGTCCCCTATCAGCACGGGTGGGGGGCAGGTCAGGACGGTGATACTCTTCTTCTGTCTGGTCTTTGAAGTTAAAACCTCTGACTCCATAAGGGCAAGCAACTATGCAATACCTACATCCTATACACCGCCGGAAATCCTGTATAACAATGCCATCATCACGACGATAGGTTGCCTTCGCCGGACACACGGTAACACATGGGGCATCCTCACAGTGCATGCAGGGTATTGGTATGAACTCGACCCTTACCGTTGGATATTCACCCTTACTGACGGCTATCACCCTATTCCAGTAAATCTCTCTTCTCTGTCCTTGCTCTTGAGGCGAGCCGTGCGGAACGCTATTTTCCTCTTTACAGGCAACAGTGCAAGCCTGGCAGCCTGCACACTTGTCCAGGTCAATTACCATTCCCCATTTTGCCATTTACTACCTCACGCCCTGTAAACTTTGACCCTGGTGTTAAAAAGGGACGACTGACCACTCAACTGGTCATAGCTCACACCGATAATTTCATTCGGGTTCACGCCTATGCCCTTCTGCCACCTACCATCCGCATAGTGTCCCTGTCCATAAGCTATGCTGACAACCTGTGGGTGAATCCCTTCAATTACCCTGGCCCTTACCTTGATTCGGTTGAATGGAGACTCTACCCACACTGTGTCCCTGTCTCTAATTCCTAAGAAACGGGCTGTCTGGCTGTTTATCTCGACGAAGTTGGTCCAACCAACACCATGCATCACCAGGAATATCTCTTGAGCCCAGGGATAATTCTGGTTTCCATTCTCTATATTTAGCAACGGCTGGTAGGTCGATAACACAAGAGGATAACCTCCCCTATCGCCGAGGAATTCAGCCTCCTTATAATGGGGCAAGCAAGCCAGCCTACCACCAACCTGCCCCGTCTTTTTGAGCGCTTTTTCCAGGTTACCCGAGTAGAATTCAAATTTCTTGGAGGGTGTGTTGAATATGTGGTCATATTTGTGATACTGGTAAGCCGGTCCTACCCAAATGCCCTTCTCACGGAACTCTTGCCAAGGCACAATGGTCCCGGTTCGGTATCTGACAAAGCCTTGAGCATCGCCGCCAATACCGTCAAAAGATTGGGCTGCTGTTCCCCCCAACCTCCCGGCTATCTCAAAGATTATATCCGTTATGCCTCTGGTATCGTGTAGAGGCTCTACTACCGGCTGCTTGAGCTTTGCCTCAGCGAAGCCCGAGCCGGGTGGCGAATGGTCGTAAGCCCATTCTTCAAGAAAGGTGGACGCCGGTAGTATTATGTCAGCATACTCCGCCATTTCACTGATAAACGGCGCAATGTGGACATAATAAGGCACCTTTTTAAGAGCCTCATCCCATCGCCACGTTCCAGGGGCAGACATATTAAAGTTACTGTTAAAGCCTATCGCCATCTCTACTGAATATGGGTCACCATTCAATATAGAATCTGCCACCTGATTTGTAACCACTTCCGCAGACGGGAACAGGCTTGTCTTCCGGAAATCTAGCCTTGGCTTGGCTTTACCCCCCTTGGCTGCATCATCCTCGACTGGTTCTGGCATATCCCTATACTTCGGGTCTTCCTGATATATTACCCCACCCGGAGCATCAATACTGCCGACAAGGGCATTAAGGCAGAATATGGCATAGCTATTGTAAGACCCGTTAGGCCAACCAGCGACTCCTCTTCCTATCCAGGCAATCGCCGGTTTGGTTTGGGCGAATTCTCTGGCTATTTGCCGGGTAATATCGGCGTCGATGCCGGTTACTGTTGCCATCTTTTCCGGGCTATAGTAATTTAGTGCCAGCTCTTTATACTCATCAAATCCACTCGTCCAATTCCTGACAAATTCGGCATCGTAGAGCCCTTCACTTATTATTACGTTGGCTATCGCCATAGCCAAGGCGCCATCAGTACCAGGATTGATAGGTATCCACTGGTCGGCTTTGGCAGCAGTAACTGAATAGCGAGGGTCAATTACTACCACCTTTGCCCGGGTCGGCCTTTCACGCCGTATCTTGCCCCACATCCTCAAATTTCGGGCAAGCGGTTTTTCAGACTCTATAATGCTGGCACCGAAGGACAGTAGATAATTGGTCTGACCAAAGTCATAGGCAACATGGCTATAATTGCCATCCGCCATCCATCTGCCTGACTTCTCAGCCTCATTTTCGAGGGCGTCTCCTGAAATGACATTGGGGGTTCCATAGGCATCAGCAAAGCGGTGAATCATATCTTCATTGCTGATGGTATTCAGTCCGTGAAGCAGTAACAGCTTGTGCGGTTGAGCTTTGTCTCTGAGCGATTTTAAGCGGGCACTGACCTCACCCAAGGCTTGACTCCAAGAGATGGGAATCCAATCAGGGTCCACTCCCCTTCCCTTCACTGGGTTAGTTCTCTTCAACGGGCCACTGACTCGACCCGGGTCATACAAGACCTGAAGACCTATATGTCCGCGGGGGCAGATTTCTCCTTCAGAGACCTCGGATAGCGGATTACCTAATATCTTCACTGCTTTGCCGTTCACTACTCTGACCTGAGTAGCACAGCGGGTAGGGCAGTTAAGACAGGAAGTATTAATCCATTTCTCGGTGATAACACCTTCAGTGCTTGCCTGGGCAGAGGCGAGGGGGCTGATTTCGGGGTATTTTATAATGCGGCTGGCAGCGACTGCTGCTCCAGTTAAGGCTGATACCTTAAGAAAGGTCCTTCTGGTCACACTGGAGCGACTGCCTTTTCTCCCTTTTGAACTGCTCAAATCGCTGTTACTCACCGACACTCGTCTTGACTCCCAACCTCCTATCCCCGACGAATAGGAATTTAGGGTTTTACCCAGAAGCGACAGGCACACCCAAAAACCACAGGAATGCAGACAGTAACCCTTTTCCGACCACTAAAAAGGCTCTGAAGAGCTTCTACAACCAACAGAGCCTCCTGCCACCCTCAACTTTAACTTCTGTCAAAATCCGTTTACACCTTCTGGGTAAATATTATTTTCCCCTCTTCTTTATGTTCCACCCTTTTCCGCTTTCTTGGCAGCCTTCCTTTTGGGTTTTTCTTCCTCTTCCTCATCTTCGCCAGCCTGTCCCTTACGAAAAGCTCGCATTCCCTTGCCAACAGCTCCACCTACTTGCGGTAGTTTGCCTACCCCAAAGACAATCAGGATGATTGCCAAGATAAGACCTATCTCCCATGGCCCTAAACGAAACGGCATAACTCCCTCCACATTTACCCGAGATTTCCTATATCAAGCCTCTTCCGGCACCGATACACTGCCTGCCCTCGGCTTTTATACTACTCCATTTGAAGAGTCCCGTCAACCAAATATATTACACTCTTCCAGAAATGCTTTCAAGTTTTTCGCACAGTTAAGGACGGCCTTAGGGTCTATTATTGAACCAGGAAAGATTTGACCGCTTAAAATGGGGCATATTCCGCCATTCTTCCAGCGCTGTTAAAGCAGCGTTTTGTTCCTCGGCAAAAGTGCTCCTGGACCGGGAAATGTGCAGTTTGACCATCAATACTTTATAATACCGATTAAAAGGTATAAACTGCAGCCGATTGGAAGGCAAACGGAGCAATAGGTGGGCAAACTTAGAATCCTCATCTTTTTATTAATCGGTGTAACCCTAATCACCAGCTCCTGCCGCATTGCCAGGGAGGCTGGGGGAACTTACATATCAGGAACATCAGCCGGGGATGCCGAAACATTGAACTGGATTCTGGCCGCCGATAGCGCGTCCTTTAGCTATGCCGGGCACGCTCTAGATTCTCTGGCTACCTATGATAACGAGTGGCGTGTTCAGTTGCGTTGCGCCGCTAAAGATGTTGAGGTAAGTGAAGATGGTTTGGTTTATACGGTGACTATTAGAGATGACCTGAAGTGGAGTGACGGGTCCAAGGTTACCGCTGAAGATTATGTTTATACCCTGAAGGACTTGATGTTCTCCGACTGGCTCAATTATACCTACCAGAGCGATTGGCAGGAAGAGGTAGATGGCGAAACGGTGTTTGTCACACCTGAAGTGGTTAATGAGGTTACCTTTACCATAACTCGCCAGACGCTTGACCCGGAATTTATATATACCGTGCGTGGTTTGACCCCTTACCCCAAACACATTGCCGTTAAATACGAAGGCGACGTCAAAGCCTTTACCCAGGCTCCAGAATTCAATAATCTGACCTATACCGGGAACCTGGGACCATATAAGTTCGTGGAATGGATAAGAAATGACAAGTTTGTCGTTGAGCGCAACCCTGAATATTATCTCGGCAAGGATACCGAAGCTCCTTATTTTGAACAATATATCATTAAGATTTTTGGCACTCCAGCTACATGCCATGGCGCTCTGGAAGCAAGGGATATCACCTATACCGGCATTGACCCTGACAAAGTGGGCAAGTTCAAGCAGATAGAATGGATTAATGTCTATACTGTGCCTACTACCGGCTATGTGTTACTGGCTTATAACTTGAGGGATAATGGCTGGGAAGGGTTCAAACAGAAAGAGGTGAGGCAAGCCCTATCTATGGCAATAAGCAAGGAACTAATGATAGAGCAGGTGCTTTATGGCTTCGGCGAGCCTGCTTTCAGCTTCATACCCAAACCCTCGCCCTGGTATGTGGACAAGGGTCTTGCCAAATACGGAGTTAAACCCCTACTGGATAAAGAAAAGGCTAAGGAATTGCTCCTTGAGGCCAGTTACGCTACCAGGAAAGCTGATGGCAGCATTGAAGTTATAAACAAAGGGGGTAAGCCCCTAAAGCTAACTTTAGTAACCAATACCGGTAACGAGATACGCGAAAATGTGGGCTACTTGGTAAAGCAGGAATTATCGGCTATCGGTATCGAGGTAGAACTCAAGTTGGTTCCCTGGGCAACCGAGTTGCGGAAATACCTGATGAATAAAGTTCCCGGCACAGACCAGGAACCAAGATATAACAATGGTGTCGGAGCAGTAAGCGAGGAGCCTTGGGACCTGATGATAATGGGCTTCAGCACGAACCCACTTTCACCTTCAGGGTCGGATGTCTTTTATGCTACCAAGGGAGGCTTGAACTTCTGGGGCTATTTCAATACCCAGACTGATGAATTGTTCCAAAGGATAAAGTCGAAGGAAGCGCTTGACGAAAAGGCCAGGAAAGAATTATATGCTGAGCTATCCCGGCTTATTTCCGAAGAGCAACCGGTGAACTTCTTAGCTTTTCAACTGGCAAACGCTGGCTTCCAAAAAAATGTTAAAGGGATAGAACCGGGCATAAATATGGGGTATAACTATCATATGTGGTACTTCGAGTAACCTTTGCCTAAGCAACCTGTTTGAGGATAACTTCGTGGTATAGATTCTAGACACTTTCCAGGCAGCTTTGCTTACCCCAAGTTTTAGGCTCTTTGGTAATGCCGATGAAAAAGAGCTGGCTTAGAGATTACATCATCAAACGGCTATTCTATGCGGTAATCATCGCCTTCGGAATATTAACCATTACCTTCGTTCTGGTCAGGGTTGGACCAAGTTCACCAGCCGATAAATATCTGGCTAATGTGGCCGCCCGGGGGCAGGATGTATCTCAGGTAGTGGCCGCCATAGAGGCGAGACATGGTCTGGATAAGCCAATATATGAGCAATACATAAATTATGTGGGCAATCTAGCCCGCGGCGATTGGGGCTGGTCTTTCAGCACCTCAATGCCGGTGACGGAGCTAATTAAGACCCACTGGATTTATTCCTTCCAGCTAATAGTATTAAGCTCCGTCTTTGCTGCTTTGCTGGGTATCTTGATTGGCATTTATTCTGCTGTCAGGCAATATAGCAAGACCGATTACATAGCCACCTTTCTCTCCTTCATTGGCATATCCATTCCTAATTTCTGGCTGGGCGTGATGCTTATTCTGCTCTTTTCGGTGCAGCTAGGGCTGTTTAAGACCTATTACGATACCAGCATACCCCTCTTTTCCCTGGCCAATCTCAAGCAACTAATCTTGCCGGTGATTACCCTTGGTACCGGGATGCTGGCTGGCTATACCAGATATACCAGGTCAGCTATGCTGGATAATTTAAGAAAGGAGTTCGTCAGGACGGCAAGAGCCAAAGGCTTGCCAGAAAGGACGGTCATCGGCAAACACGTCTTCAGAAACGCCCTCCTACCCTTGATTACCATCATAATGTTTGATTTGGGCAGCATTGTCTTTGGCGGTGCCTACCTCACCGAGATTATCTTTGGTATTCCAGGCTTAGGCCGAATATCCTTCAATGCTATCTTTGCCGACGATTACGCCGTAGTAGTGACGGTAACCCTTATCTCGGCTTTCCTAATATTGATGATTAACCTCATTACCGATATTACCTATACCTACCTTGACCCGAGGATAAGATATGACTGACCGATTGGAGAGTAAGCACATAGCCCGGAAGGTCGGCGGTATCAGGAAGCTGGTGCTTATACTGCTGTCTGCTTGTCTGGGTTTGACTGCGTTATTAGATATTTTTGTAGTGGAGAAAATTTTTAGCCCCTTGGTCTACCTTTATATTGCCCTGGGCACGATAGCCGTCCTATATGGAGTCCCGCCCCTTTACGCCAGCCGTCGGCTGATACAATACTACTGGGTGAGAGCCAGAAGGAACCGGCTGGCGGTGGCAGGGTTGGCCTTTATTCTGTTTCTAATCCTGCTGGCTTTAATTGGCCCTTTTCTCACCGCTGACCCGACGGCAGCCAACTTTGAGGAGAAAAACGTGCCACCACAGGGTTTCACCATCGAGGAATCAGTCTATAACCCTGAAACACAGCAGTTTACTACCAAATCAATCACCGGGATGAGACAACACCCGCTGGGCACCGATAACAAGGGCAGGGATTTGCTGGCAATGATAATTTCTGGTGCCAGAATCTCTTTGCTGGTCGGCCTATTTGCCACTGGCATAGCTGTAGCCATGGGAACACTTATTGGCACCATATCTGCCTATTTAGGCGGCTGGGTGGACAATGCCCTGATGAGATTCACCGATATTATGATGACCTTCCCCTTCTTCATCCTGTTGGTGCTCATTGTCTATATCTTCGGTGCCAAGCTATTCATAATCGTTTTGGTAATCGGTCTTACCGGCTGGACTGGCACTGCCCGATTGATTAGGAGCGAAACTCTCTCCCTGAGGACACGAGAGTTTGTTATGGCTTCCAAAGCCCTGGGGGCAAGTGATAGCCGAATTATCCTGGCTCACCTTGTGCCTAATGTCATCAGCCTCATCATTGTAATAGCTACCTTATCCATTCCGGGGGTCATTCTAGCTGAAGCCGCCTTGAGCTTTATCGGTTTAGGTGACCCCTCAGTAACCAGCTGGGGGATGGTGCTAAGAGCTGGGCAACAAAATCTGGACACCGCCTGGTGGGTAGCCGTAGCCCCGGGGATTATGCTTTTCCTCACCGTCCTTGCCTTTAACTTCATGGGTGATGGGCTCAGGGATGCCTTTGACCCCAGGAGCGCTGTTTGATATGGAAAAAACAATCTTAAGAGTCAAAAATCTAAAGACCTACTTTTTCACGAGGCGCGGCATTGTCAAGGCAGTGGATGGTATCGATTTTGACCTTCTGAAAAGCGAATGCCTGTGTCTGGTAGGTGAATCTGGCTGCGGCAAAACGGTAACTGCACTCTCAATTCTGGGTTTGATTGATACCCCACCGGGCAGGATAGTTGGTGGCGAGATATACTACGCCGACTTAAATCTGCTGGAATGCCCCCGTGAGCAGGTAAGACAGATTAGAGGTAAAGAAATTGCTATGATTTTTCAGGATGCGCAATCGGCTCTGAACCCAGTATTTACCATAGGTGACCAAATAGCAGAACAAATAAAGCTCCACTCGGGGGCGAACAACCGTGAGGCAAAGGCAAGAACGGTGAGCTTGCTGGAGGAGGTAGGCATACCATCGCCAGAAGAAGCAGCCGACTACTACCCTCACCAGTTATCCGGCGGGATGAAGCAAAGAGCCATGATAGCTATGAGTCTGTCCTGTGACCCGCAAATCCTTATTGCTGATGAGCCAACCACGGCGGTCGATGTAACTATCAAAGCCCAAATCTTAGACCTTTTTCAGCAGTTGAAGGAGACCCGACAAATGTCTCTCCTTTTCATAACTCACGAACTGGGGGTAGTTTCCGAAATTGGAGACAGGATGGTAGTCATGTACGCTGGTAAACTGGCGGAAACAGCTACAGTGGCTGAACTACTGAACAATCCAAAGCATCCTTACACCGCTGGTTTGATTAGGTGTTTACCTGACATGACACAAGCCAAGGACAGGTTGGAGTCCATACCTGGAATTGTCCCCAGTCTTATTGACCCCCCTGGCGGCTGTCTTTTTCATCCCCGCTGTGATAAAGCACTGGCTATCTGCAGCCAGAAAGAGCCACCGCCGGTCATTGTTGACGGAGAGCACACCGTTTTCTGCCACCTTTATTCTCATGAAAGTGGTTAAAGGGCTATGATGATGAACCATAAGCTACTGGAAGTAAAGAACTTGAAGAAATACTATCCGGTTACCGGGGGACTGCTTTCTCAACACCTTGGTGATGTAAAGGCAGTAGATGGTGTGTCTTTCTATATCGAAGAAGGAGAGGCTCTGGGGTTGGTGGGTGAATCAGGGTGTGGCAAGTCCACACTGGGCAGGGTAATATTGAGATTGGAGGAGCCGACCGAGGGGGAGATTATTTACCGAAGCACCGATATCACCAGGCTAAACAAGAGGGGATTGAGAGAATTACGAAAGGAAATGCAGATGATTTTTCAGGACCCTCAGTCCTTCCTTGACCCGAGGATGACTGTCGGTCAATCCATAGGTGAAGCTCTACTCATCCACGGTATGAAAGATGACAAAGAGCGGGAACAAAGGGTAACGGAGATACTGGAACGGGTGGGCTTAGAAGCGCAACACGCCCTACGCTACCCTCATGAGTTTAGCAGTGGGCAGAGGCAACGCATCGGTATTGGTCGGGCTCTCACTCTGAATCCCAAACTCATTATCGCTGATGAGCCGGTAAGTGCGCTAGATGTTTCTATCCAGGCTCAAATCTTAAATCTAATGCTGGACCTGCGGGAGGAATTCGGTCTGGCATATCTATTCATTGCCCACGATTTATCGGTGATAAGACACGTCTCCCATCGGGTTGCCATAATGTATCTGGGCAAAATTGTTGAGCTTGCCACCAAGGATGAGATTTTTCAAAATCCCCTTCATCCATATACCGAAGCTCTATTATCAGCTATCCCCGATATAAGACAAAAAAAGAAGACCAGAATTCTGCTTCCGGGTAGCGTTCCTTCCCCATTAAACCCACCACCAGGGTGCCGCTTCCACACTCGCTGCCATCGGGTGTTACCAGTTTGCCACCAGGAAGAGCCGAACCTTAAGGACATTGGGGGCGAGCATCTGGTAGCATGCCATTTGTACGGAGCCTAATCACCGCCAAATAATGCCATATCAGCCTGTTTAGAAAGGGTCTTTATATTATTTGTTTAGACATATTAGCGGTAAGCATCAGCTATGCTGTAAAATTGAGGGGGCTTGACAAAAACAAGCTACCTACTCAAAATGCTTAATACTATGAGTGAGGAAAAAATGGGAAGTGCCCCTAATCTGGGTCGGATTTTAGGGGTTCGCATACGATTACATTACACCTGGTTTGCAGCTATTATCTTGATAACAGCCGCCGTGGTGACCCAGTTCTCAACGGCTTATCCTTTATGGCAGAGGATAATGCTTGGGGTAGCCGCCAGCTTGCTTTTTTTCATAACCCTAACTATTCGCGAACTTGTCCTCAGTTTCATAGCTACCAGTAAAGGTATCCCGGTGGAGAGTGTTACTTTGTTTGTCTTTGGGGGAGTGCCTCAGATAGCCAAAGAGGCTACCTTCCCCATTCTTGAGCTGTTATTGGCCGTGGTTGGGCTGTTGTCCAATCTGATAATAGCCGGAATATTTTACGTGGTTTATCTGATAATGGCACACGGTGGCAACATCATAATTGATGTGCTCGTCCAGTGGCTGGCATTTATTTTTTTTATGCTGGCTTTGTTCCACTTTATACCCGCTTTTCCTCTAGATGGGGGCAGGATTTTGCGGGCACTCCTATGGAAAGCCACTGGCAACTATGAACGGGTAACGCGCATTGCCAGCTGGACCGGGTGGAGTGTTGGTTTAATCTTCACCATTGGTGGTATTCTGATAATGATTTTCACACAACAATGGTTTGTCGGAATATTGCTGGCATTTCCCGGGTTGGTTTTACAGAATGCAGCCACACAGAGTCGTCGTCAGGCAGGGCAATATGGCTCTGCAACCAGCCAGTAATAGATTGTTAACTGTCCAAATTAGCTCCCAACAATGCCTGCCCAGGAATTTCGTCAATAACTTTCCTTTGTCGGCTTTCTTTAGAGTAGATTCTCCATTCAGCTTTGAACCACCGGAAGGGGCTTTCTGCTTGCGAGCATATTCGCAACCTCAAATCACGGGGGTCATCGGTTACCCATGACACGCGTGTAATGTTGGTCAGGGGTGTGCCTCTGACTATTTCAACTTCATAACGGCCACGCTCAATTCCCACAGGCAGTAACCCCTGCTGACAAATACTCCAATCTACCTGGACACGACTTCTGGGAGCAGCTCTGGTTCGTAAGTAGAGCCGACAATCTTCAGGATTATCAGGACTTAACCAGTGTGATGCCTGAATGCTCGTAAGAAGCGGGAACGAGCTCACCCGACTAACTCGGTAACTACTCCGCTTGCCCTCAGAAGGGTACTCGCCAACCACATCCTCCCACTCCTGCCACTCAGTATAGGACTCATTCATATGCTGTAGCCGACCACTACTGGCAAGAACCTCACCGACAACGTCATCCCAGTAATCTGTTCCCAGTAGCCAATTAGCTTTATGTTCGAAAGTACCACTCCTGTCCAAGACGGAGTATTCTATACGCCAGCCAAAAAGATAGCGGAGGATTTGAGCCGCCATGAACTCAGCTACCTCATCCAAGGCTTCAAAATCGTTATGACAATACTCTCCATAGTAGACTACATCAGCCCCATCAGAATATTGAGCTGATATTGGTATAATGACGTCATCCATGTTTCTGGGCAGAGCGTCAACTCCACCAATATCAAATTGCTGACTAAGCGGTGCAGCTTCACCCGATATAAAAGCCAACCAGTGTTTATTGCCACCTACCCAACTCCCATCTTGAGAACTATCGTAGTAGGCTACAGAATCAAAAATCCCTCGGTCCGGTATTAACCATCGGGTTCGCCAATAATCCGATACAGAGCCACCTCCGGCAATATAATACCTATACATACTCTTAATTGGACTATTGATAGTCACCACCAGTGCCACCTTGTCAGCTAAACCACCGGAATTCTGTGCTACTGCATAGAGGGCTGATTTACCTCCCATACTGTGCCCAATTAAGATTAGATTCTTCTTGTCATGGAAATGCTTATCAATGCTGTCAGCGATGTTATTAGCCCAAGTATCAATATCTACATCGTCCGGATAACACCTTGTCAATGTATTAACCCGAATTTTGGTGCCGGGATTGGCTTGCTCGTAGCCAAGGATATACCACGGTAGTTGCTCCATGATGGAATCATCCAGAAGCTGCGAAGAACAGGAAGTGCCACCAGCACCGTGAAGAAAAACGAAATTTAACTCCTTGACTTGAGTAGAGTCTTCCGGCGCTGATTGTACTGAGCTAGAGAAGACGAGTTGGAGGCACAGTCCAACAGCTATTAGCAATGCTAATCGTTTCATAATACCTTCACACATTTTACCACCAAATAAAACCGATTGGAGGCCTATCAGGCACTTAGCCATCCGCTTATATCCTATATCATACGGGAATTGAAGGCAAAATGGCAAAGGTGAGAGGCAGATACAAAGGGCAAAGTCAGCGAAAAAGTGAAGAAATGCTAAAGAGGAAATTGGTGGGGAGTTCCAGGCTTCCTCTTCTTTGGTGAGCGGTACTGTACAATAGGTAGAACCTTTGAATTAGCTTTTAGTCTCACCTAGCGGCAAAATTGTTCCTTTTTTGTTCCACAGTTCTGGCAGTAACAACAAGACGGATTGTTGGATTCCTTCATATTACAGATAACTCATCAACTAAGTGAGGAATTCACTCCCCCCGTCTCCACCAGAAATTAATAGAGCGCCAGGCGTTTGAAACTGGCGCTTTTGTATTTGGCTGAATGGAATAATGGTATATGTCGCGATTTTGATAAAAATGGCGGGAAAATAAAGAAATGTGAGGTAGTAAGTATTGACAGCATTCTAGCTAGTTCCCCATGAAAAAGGCAGGCGCGAGTGAGTGTGAAACTGCTACAATAGAGCAAACAAGAAGGAGGGCAGGCCAGATGCTTCGTTTAGATAGTAGCCGTCGAGAACAACCAATGATATGGGAGGCGGTATTAGCGCTGGAGCTTTTCCAGATGAACGAGGAACCGGCCCGTGCAGTGATGAGGCATTTGATAAGGTAAAAATCTCACCTGCCCTTGAATTTTGGTTCCCTTTTCTCTTGAAAAGCCCTAGCCCCTTCCTTAAAATCCTCACTGTCAAATTGAGTTTGTACAAATTTCTTGAATTCTCTCCCGGCCTGTGCAACCGGAGTGTCCATTATTTTGTACATTCCGTACTTAACTATTCTTAAACTTAAAGGGGCAAATTTCTTTAGCTTTTCAGCCCAGCTAATGGCTGTGTCCATAAGCTCTGCTCTAGGAACAACCTTGTTGACAAGACCCACTTCATATGCTTTTTGGGCATCAAACCAGGCACCCAATAAATAAAATTCCATACTTTGTTTGAATGTCATATAAGGGCGGTATTCAATTATACCTCCCACTCTACCGGCTCTTATCTCAGGGAAGCCAAATTGAGCATCCTCGGCAGCGATAGTTAAATCGCAAGCCTTAACCGCCAGACCATTACCAGCACCCATAGCCAATCCATGGACAGCGCCAATGATAGGTTTTAGAACTTGTATGCCATTCACCGGGTATGACCTAGCAACAGTCCCCGGCTCTAACGCTCCCGGAGTTATGTCGGCACCACCACAAAAGGCTTCGCCAACTCCACTAAGAATAGCTATCTTAGCATCAGGGTCTTGTTCGAAGCGATCCCATGTTTTACTTAACTTAGTGACCATCTCCGTGTTTATGGCATTCAGTTTCTCGGGGCGATTTAGTGTTATGTAAGCAATCTGGTCTTTCACTTCATAAAGAACTACATTAGCCATTACTTGTCTCCTCCCTCATTTTATATATCATTCCAGTTCTACGGCTTAATCTTAACCCATTACTTTGGACTGCACCCCTGCAAGTGGACAGGTAAGGTTAGGAGAGCCTGGCGGGTTAGTCCATTGTTCTCCTGAATAAGCACTAATTCCTCGAAGTCATTCGGTGAGCGGTTTACTGTGGGCTCATTTCACCCTTCAGGAGTGCCTCAGTTATAATCTATTCTCAAGTATAGTAATTGCTATATTAGATTTAAGAGTTCAAATATGCACAGTGCTAGCTCCGACCAG
>CAZMUD010000018.1:0-18588 GCA_964569715.1 uncultured Dehalococcoidales bacterium
TAGAAAACCACATGCCTGAGGTAATCGTTATTGATGAGATTGGCACCGAGCTTGAGGCTCAGGCAGCCCGAACTATTGCTGAACGTGGGGTTCAACTTGTCGGCACCGCCCACGGTAACACCCTGGAAAACCTGATGATGAACCCCACCCTATGTGACCTTATTGGCGGTATTCAGAGCGTAACCCTGGGTGATGAAGAGGCAAAACGGCGGGGCACTCAAAAATCCATCCTGGAGCGTATGTCGCCGCCTACCTTTGATATTGTCGTTGAAATTCAGGACTGGGATAAGGTAGCCATTCACCCCGATGTTGACCAGGCGGTGGATGCTACTCTGCGGGGTCGCCCTCCCTCCACCGAAACACGCTGGCTGGATGAGACGGGAGAGGTCAAAATAGAAAAGGCAGTGCCGGTCACTACCACCAGGAAACCGGCTAAAGGCAAGCAAGCAACTAAGGAAAGTATCCCGCACAAGCTCTACCTTTTCGGTGTAAACCGGGGACGATTTGAGCAGATGACAAAAGAGATGCAACTGGATGCGAGTGTAGTTGAAAATCTCACTGATGCCGACCTGCTTGTAACCTCTAAACACCACTACCGCCGAAAGCCACAAAAGGTCAGGGAGGCTGAAGCGGCCAATCTGCCCATCTATGTTCTTAGAAGCAACACGCCATCTCAAGTCAGGCAGTTTTTAAGTACTCTCTACCCCTCAGACAGCACCGACAAGGCAGACTCTTTGAAGGTAGCCCTTAACGAGGCACAGGAAGCGGTCAACCTGGTAAAGAACGGGCAGGGAACAGTAGAACTCAGTCCCCAGAGTGCCTACATCCGGCGCCTGCAGCACATCATCGCCGAAAGAAACGACCTATCCTCAAAAAGCTCCGGCAAAGAACCCCAGAGAAGGGTGAGGATTTTTAAGGGGTAGGACTGGGTTATGGTAGAGAAACCACTAAATCAATCCTTGCCGAGAAGGGCATGGGTAGAAACAAAAGAATCATTCCACAAAATCTGGTTTTTCTGGAGTGCTCAAGTGGCAGCCGTTGGTGCATTTGCTCTTCTAGGGACAATCTTTACTCCGGAAAACGCTGGTAGGTTGGCATCCGCTATATATCCAATTGCTAGTGGCGCAGTGGGAGCAGTTGTAGGATTTGGGATTATATATCTAATCTGCCTTATTAAAGCACCATGCAGACAACGGGATGAGGCTCGCGCTTTATTACAGGCTAAACCAAAACCGATACCACTCCAAAACCGCAAAGAACTTAGGGGGGCAATAGCCTCGGTTGAAAATACTACAATTCAATTGGTAAACAAAGTGAACGAACTAAAGAATGCGGATTCTCAAAACCCCTATCTTGCCGAGTTAGCGACCGTTGCCGATGAGGCGTATGACCGTTGGAATGAGTCCATGAATGAATTGCGTAGGCAATACCTAATCGCTGGAGATGCATACGAGAGTGTTTGCGTGGAGCTTACTGGTTTCATATGGATGCAGGTCGCAGCTATAATGGAGAAGCTTAAATATCCTGAAGATATTAAGCCCATCGTTTTGAAGGATGTACTACAATTTGTTGGAGCATTAGGAGGGAGGGTAAAGGAAGCACTTCGGAAGATTGATGAGATTAGTGGACAAGCTCCTGATAAGAAAGATCCTCAGACTGAATGAGTTGAAGGAGTATATCCCCGAATAGATACGGATTATCACGGTTATTAAAGCACCATTCTAATTCGTCCAGATAGGCATCAAGATATAAGGAAAAGGGATTAAAAGGGGCGAAGCCCCTTTTAAAAATTCTCTTCCCTCTCCCCTTCATAAGGGGAGAGGGATAAAGGGTGAGGGGTTATAATATAAATTTATGAGCCGAAATAACATTAAAGAAGCCAAAAAACACCTCTCCCGTGAGACAGGCACCATCTTCAAAGACTGGGGAGGCAAAATCCCTATCGCTCTCATCTACCCGAACTCCTATTATTTAGGCATGTCCAACCTGGGAATTCACGCCATCTACAGTCTGCTAAACAGCTATCAGAATATCGTCTGCGAGAGAGTTTTCTGGGATAAAAAAGAAAAGGCCGAGCCAATAACTACCCTCAGCCTGGAATCTCAGCGACCGCTTTCCGATTTTGCCGTCCTCGCTTTTTCTGTCACCTACGAGCTTGACTACTTCAATGTGGTGCATATTCTCAAAGCCAGTGGCATCCCCCTGTATGCTGCCGACCGTGATGAGAGACACCCGCTGGTTATTGCCGGTGGTCCCTGCGTTATAGCCAACCCCCTGCCCCTATCCCCATTCTTTGATTGCCTGTGCATCGGTGAGGCAGAGTCAATACTGCCGACTATGCTGCCCGTGCTAGCCGAAGGTATTCAAGGTAGGCGCTATGAGCTGTTGAAGGCGCTAGCCTCGCTGCCCGGCGTCTGTGTGCCACAATCCTATACTGGAACCCCCGTGGCTCGCCAGTGGGCAACCAACCTGGATGACTTCCCGGTCAACTCTGCCATACTCACTCCAGACACCGAGCTGGGCAACCTCTATCTCATTGAGGTAGAGCGGGGCTGCAACTGGGGCTGCCGCTTTTGCCTGGTCAGCAATGCCTTTCGCCCCATGCGCTTTCGCTCTATAGACAAGCTATTAGCCCAGGCTGAGCAAGGGCTGCGGCACAGGAAACGCCTGGGACTGGTAGGAGCGGCTGTTTCCGACCACCCCCGGTTTGAGGAGCTACTAATCAAGCTGCAGCAGATGGGGGCTGAACTCTCCATCAGCTCGCTACGAATAAAACCCCTCCCTCACATAGCATTAAGAGAAATGGCTAAAGCGGGAGCACGAACTATCGCCCTTGCCCCTGAGGCTGGCTCCCAGCGCCTGCGCCAGGTGATTAAAAAGGGCATCTCCGAAGACGACGTCCTGGAATCAATGTATAAGGTAGCCGTGCAGAGCATAAAACAGCTCAAGCTCTACTTTATGATTGGCTTACCCTCAGAGACTGATGCTGATATAGAGGAAATGGTAGACCTGACCCTCAGGTGCAAGGCTATTCTTGATAGGCAGCAAACTGGCTGCCGCCTTACCCTGAGCATTGCCCCCTTTGTGCCCAAGGCAGGCACACCCTTCCAGTGGCTACCTATGGAGGAACTCTCCACGCTGAATCGCCGTTTGTCTCTACTCAAAAACAACCTGCTGCCAAAAGGAATAAAGCTCAAATGTGAAAGCCCAGCCTGGAGCCAGGTTCAAGGGGTTTTAGCCCGGGGAGATATCAAATTAGCCGAGGTGCTGGCCAATATAGAAGAGGTATCACTATCTGGCTGGCGCAAAGCTGTAAATAAATGCCACCTAGATATCGATTTTTATCTTCACCAAAGGTGGGCTACTACCGAAAAACTACCCTGGGCAATACTGGACTCAGGCACCGAACCCGGTTACCTTGAACTCGAGCTGAATAGAGCACTGGGTTAGAACCAACGAGAACAGACTATTGACAAACTACCGTTAGTTTGTTATAATTGTATCCTAAATATAAGCCATCGACTAAGTAGCGGTGAGCTTTTAGTCTAGTAACGGACATTAATAACTTGAGTCGCTTGGATCGGATACGACCGAGACGGCAAAAATAGGGTTTTTTTGGATGCCTTCTCTGGCTGTGTCTGAGAAGGCTTTTTTAATCTCAATTTGGCTCAAGGAGAAACTAAAATGCTCAAGTTAGGATTCATTGGAGCCGGAACTGTCGGCACTGCCCTATCTACTAGGTTGAGCGAGAGGGGCTACCAGGTAGTTGCCGTATCCAGCCGAAGCCAGACCTCGGCGGAAAAGCTGGCACAGGCAATCAGCGGTTGCCAGGCTGCCAACAACAATCAGGCTGTGGCCGACGCTGCTGAGCTTGTCTTTATCACTACCCCCGATGATGCTATCGCCCCGGTAGTATCTGAAATAAAGTGGCACTCCGGGCAGAGTGTAGTTCACTGTAGCGGTGCTGATTCAACTGACATTCTGGAACCAGCCAAGAAATCAGATGCCCGGGTTGGCGCTTTTCATCCCCTGCAGAGCTTTGCCAGTGTAAAACAAGCCATAGACAATATACCGGGCTCGACCTTCGCCATAGAGGCTGAGGAACCCCTGCTCACCACGCTCAAGGATATGGCTACCACCCTTGATGGCCAATGGATAGAGTTAAAGGCAAGTGACAAGGTACTTTACCATGCGGCCGCTGTTATTGCCTGCAACTATATGGTAACACTCATTAAGTTAGCCACTGACCTGTGGCAGACCTTTAATGTTCCAACACAGCAAGCGACTAAGGCACTAATGCCGTTGCTGCGAGGAACACTCAACAATATCGACAATGTTGGCATACCCCAGTGCCTCACCGGTCCGATTGCGCGGGGTGATACCGGGACTATTGAGAAGCACCTCAACGCTTTACAGAAAATGGCTCCTGCTCTGCTCTCCACTTACCGTGAGCTTGGTCTCCAGACCATCCCGGTTGCTTTAGGTAAAGGGAAAATCAATCAACACCAGGCAGAGGAGCTACAGGCTATACTAAAACAACTCAAAGAGTCTTCGACCTGAATGAATAAAAGGTAATTAAGGGGGTGAGTCCAATGAGAGTAATGCTTAGAAGCAAAATCCACCGAGCCTGTGTTACCGATGTCAATATTGACTATGAAGGCAGTATTACCATTGACAAAAAGCTTATGGAAGAGGCCGATATTCTCCCCTACGAACAAGTGGCAGTGCTGAATATCAACAATGGTGCCCGTTTTATTACCTATGCCATTGAGGGTGAGAAAGGTGAAATCTGCATAAACGGGGCTGCTGCCAGATTAGCCGCCAAAGGAGATGTTGTTATCATCCTTTCCTACTCTTATGTTGAGGATGCAGAAGCCGGCAACACTACACCCAAACTGGTATATGTTGATGCCAAAAACGCTATCACTGAAACTAAGCGAGCAGTCGAGGCTATGACCCTCTAGGAGGCAGAATGATGCGCATTAATATAAACCAGATAAAGGAAATGAAACAAAAGGGTGAGAAAATCACCATGCTCACCGCCTATGACTACTCCACAGCCAAGATAGTTGATGAGGCAGGCATACCACTGATTCTGGTTGGAGATAGCTTAGGTATGGTAGTCCTGGGTTATGAATCAACCATACCAGTAACTATGGACGAGATGCTTCATCACACCAAAGCTGTGGTTAGAGGCACCAAACAGGCGATGGTAATTGGTGATATGCCATTTATGACCTACCACGTCAGTGTTGATGATGCTCTCAGGAATGCCGCCCGCTTTATTCAGGAGGCTGGCGCCCAGGCGGTTAAGCTTGAGGGGGGTGTAACCGTAGCCGAAAAGGTAAGACGGGTGGTGGAATGCGGCATCCCGGTTATGGGTCATATTGGACTTACCCCCCAGTCAATCCACCAGTTCGGTGGCTTTAAGGTGCAGGGTAGAACCCCGGAGGCAGCAATCAGGATGATTGAAGACGCCAGAGCACTGGAAGAGGCTGGAGCCTTCAGTGTTGTCCTGGAGACTGTCCCAACGCCACTGGCAGCCCTAATTACTCACAAAATAGGTATTCCTACTATCGGTATCGGTGCCGGCATAGGCTGCAATGGTCAGGTTCAGGTTATCAACGACATTCTAGGTTCGTTTGCTGACTTTGTTCCCAAGCACGCCAAGCAATATGCCAAGCTTGCCGATATTATCCGAAGTGCTGTTACCGAATATGATAATGAGGTAAAAGCCGGCACCTTCCCGACTGACAAGCAAAGCTTCTCTATGGATGAAAGTATATTAGCCGGACTGAAATAGACAAGTAGACAAGGAAACTTTGTTCGGTCCCGCATGTCATTGCGAGGAGTGTGATTCCTCGCCTGTCATTGCGAGGGACAGAGTCCCGAAGCAATCTCTACCCAGGCTCGGAACAGGCTCTACAATCTTTAGGAAGGGATTGTTTCGCTTCGCTCGCAATGACGGGGAACCCTGTTGAGGGCAAGAGGTCACTTAATAAGAGGAGTTCAAGAGAGATGAAGCCTGCTTCAGCAAGGGGTGTCTAAGAGGGGCGAAGCCTGCTTCAGCAAGGGGAGTTCAAGAGGGGCGAAGCCCCTCTTTATACAATATCTTCCCCCTCTCCTTTGAAGGAGAGGGGGATTAAGGGGGTGAGGTAGATAACACCGGCTATGAAAGTCGTTGAAACAATAGCTGAGATGAGACGGCTAAGGCTTGAGCTTACCGAGCCGGTTGGCTTTGTGCCTACTATGGGCTACCTCCACGATGGTCACCTGGCTCTGGTTAAACGAGCCAGGGTTAAAAACCCCTCGGTGGTAGTCAGCATATTTGTTAATCCAACGCAATTTGGTCCACAGGAAGACCTCGCCAGCTATCCCCGTGACACTCAGCGTGACCTGGCTTTACTAGAAAAGGAAAAAACAGACATTGTCTTTATGCCTTCAGCAGCCGAGATGTATCCCCCGCAGTTTAATAGCTGGGTAGAGATAGACAAGGTTACCGAACGATTGGAAGGTGCTTCCCGCCCTGGTCATTTCAGGGGTGTTACTACAGTGGTCGCCAAGCTATTCAATATTGTCCAACCAACTAAAGCCTACTTCGGGCAGAAAGACGCTCAGCAGGCAATAGTTATCAGAAAGATGGCCGCTGACCTGAATATGAACCTGGAAATAGTTACCAGTCCCACGGTACGAGAGCCCGATGGTCTGGCTATGAGCAGCCGTAACACCTACCTCAGTCCTGAGCAGCGCCAGGCAGCAGTAGTCCTCTATCAGGCACTTAACCTGGCCCAGCAATTATGGTCACAGGGTGAAAAAGACGCCGAAAAGCTGCGCCAGGAGATGACAGGGCTTATTCAAAAACAACCACTGGCAACTATTGATTATGTCAGCGTAGCCAATACTGAGACATTAGACGAATTAGACGAGGTCAAACCCCCGGCTCTGGTATCAATGGCAGTGAAAATCGGTAAGACTAGACTGATTGACAATGTAGTTTTAGAATAAAAGCGAAGAGAGCAATCCTAAGGTTGAGTTGGTAAGTCCTGCACACTAGAGTGCCAATGAGAAACTTCCTTTTGTGCCGTGGTAAATAAGAATACACCGAGATAGCACATCACGACCTATTAGTGCGATTATTTGCATGTTGCCAGCACCTTGCCCACTCAAATCAACGCCAACAACTGAACCAAATTCCACCTCAAACTTTATAGCTGGGAACCTAAATTTCGCTGGATAGAGATAATGTTGACTACGTCCCTTTGCAGTTCCGAGAGTTGTTACGCCGATGGAGTTCACACCTAAACTAGAGATAACTTGGCTGTCAACACAACTACGAGTAGCTCCAGTGTCGATAAGAGCAAAACCTGACCTTGGCGCAGGAATCTGCTGATTCTGTGTCGACAAAAATTTACTGAGTGCTGACGGAATAGCTATCTCAAGAGGAAGCACTGGACCGGCTTGAAGCAAACCACCCGGACCCGGCTGCCCCGTCTGGGTTCTGAACTCTCCATCATAAATCGGCATTTAGCAGTCCTAACATTAAGGCTGGAGCTTGGTCAATATCCTTACCCTTTATGACTTTCTTAATGAGGAATGGCTTATTCCCCACTTGCTCCAAGCCTGCTTCATAAGCCTCAGAGTCTGTGGTAAAGGAGCCAAGAAGCCTACTTCCTTCAATGAGAACAAACTGATTCTCATAATGGGCAATTAGCTCTTTATATTGGGATTTGAAAAACTCTAATTCTTTCTCTAGCTCCATACTTAACCTCCTAGGAAGCAACTCCTTCAACAATTATACCACAAATGTCAAAGGTTAGCCCATTCATTGGTTTTGCCCTTCTATGTTTAAATAAATCTCCTATTCCCTAATCAGCACCATAACACCCAGCACAGCCAAACCAGAGATTTACTTACCCTTTATGAATCCAGCCATCTGTGCTGTGATTTCCGGCTCAACTTCGCCCTCTACATCAAACCACTTTATCCTATTATCCTTCAGCCGAAACCAGCTATATTGGTGACGGACAAAGCGGTGGGTTTCAAATTTAATTTGCTCTACGGCAGTGGCTAAGGTCAGCTCACCTCTAAGGAACATGCCAATCTGTTTATAGCCTACGCCAGACATAGCTGGCAGATGAAAGCCATAACCCATATTCACCAGCTTTCTCACTTCCTCAACCAAGCCTCGCTCTATCATCTTATCAACCCTTAAGTCAATTCTGCGATATAGCTCCGTCCTGCCCAGGGTCAAACCTATTATCAGGGCATTAAAAGGTGGTGCCTTCTTCTGCTGAAGCTGGGAAAAGGGGGTCTCTGCGTATCGACACACCTCAAGAGCTCTTATCAGGCGGCGCACATTATGCTGGCCAATTCTCCGTGCCGCCACCGGGTCAACCTTCACCAGCTCCTGATAAAGCTCGGCTGTTCCACCTAGGGCTACCTTCTCCTCCAAACTATGCCTGAATTCCGGGTCAGGTGGAACTTGTGGTATTCCCCAGCCTTCCAATACTGCCCACACATACAGCCCGCTACCACCTACCAATAATGCCAATTTATTGCGTTGTTGAATGTCATCAATAGCCCGGTAAACGAGTTGTTGATATTGAGCCAGGCTGAAATCTTGGTCAGGATTAACTATATCAATCAGATGATGGGGGACAAGAGATAGCTCTTGCCGACTGGGCTTGGCCGTGCCGATATCCATATAACGGTACACCTGTCGGCTGTCAGCGCTTACTATCTCTCCATCAAAGCCTTGAGCCAGGCGAAGAGCCAGTCGGCTCTTGCCGGTGGCAGTAGGACCAACTATAGCTACCAAACGGTTCATTTATGTTCTTGTTTTGAAACCTTATCCCCTGTATCCCCTTCCCTTTGATAAGGGGAAAGGGAACTGACTATATAAGAGAGGCTTCGCCTCTCTTGAACTCTCCTTTAGCGGTTAACCCTTATAGGCAGGAAGGGGGGTAGTTTGTGAAGAGGCTTCACCCCTTCAATCTACCCCGACAAATGACCTTTAATCTCTGAGGTTTGCCTGACAATGCTCAAGAATTCGCTTGCTTTCAGACTTGCTCCACCGACGAGGGCACCGTCTATCTCACTTTGTTGCACAAACTCAGCGATATTATCAGCAGTGACACTACCACCATATAGAATGCGCATCTGCTGGGCAACTTCTTTATCACATAGTCTGGCAACATTATGCCGAATAAGACCAATGGTCTCATTCACCTGCCTGCCGGTAGCCGCTTTACCGGTGCCTATAGCCCAAACTGGCTCATAGGCTACAGTCAAGCTGCCGATATTGTCTATGCCGGCTAAGGCTGAGTTTAGTTGCTCAGTTACAACCTCGGCTGTTTTGCCTGTCTCATTCTCTTCTAATCTTTCCCCGATGCACAAAATAGGCTTCAGACCAATCTTCAGCGCTGCACGAAGCTTCTTATTAACAATCTCCCCGGTCTCATTAAAATACTGCCTGCGCTCAGAGTGCCCGATAATAACAAAATCACACAGGTCAGCGAGCATCAGCGGAGAAATCTCACCGGTATAAGCCCCTTTCTCCTCAAAGTATAGATTCTGTGCCCCCAACCTTATAGAGCTCCCTCTAATTAGCTCCCTCACCACAGCCAGAGAAATAAAGGGCGGACAGATTACCTTCTCAACATCGCCTATCTCGTCAAGCTTCCGGCGCATTTCACTGACCAGTTCTATCGCTTCACTTACTGTGGTATTCATCTTCCAATTGCCCGCAATCATAGGCACACGCATTTCAACCTCACAAGGGGAATTGATTATGTAAGAGAGGCTTTTTACCCCATATTCGCATCTCTTTGACTCTCCTAAGCCCCAAACTTGGTCAGCTTGAGAGCATTAGCCATCGCCAGGGGCATAATTTGTGTGGATGGAAACCTCCCCAGTCCACCCGAAATGCAGGCTGACTCGGAAAACTCGTTTACCCGGTCAGGACGACACCACTTAGAATATAAAAGCACAGGCACCGGATGCCAGCTATGTCCCCTGAGCAAGGCTGGTGTTGAGTGGTCACCGGTAACTACAATAACCTCAGGCTGCAAGCTCATTAGTTCAGCCAACGCCTTATCCACCTGCTCTATAATCTTCACCTTCCGGTCAAAGTCGCCATCCTCGCCAGCCGAATCAGTCCCTTTTATATGTAAGAAGAAAAAGTCGTATCTCGCATAGTTTTGTATTAATGTCTTAAATTCATCTTCAATACTGGTTCCTGTCTCCAGAACCTTCATACCGACCAATCTGGCTAGACCACGATACATGGGATAACCAGCAATGGCTGCTGGCCTGAGTTTATAAATCTCGCCCATAGTTGGAAAGTGAGGCTGCTTGGAGAAGCCACGGAGGAGAACCATATTGGCTGGAAGATGCTCAACCAAGGTTGTTTTCGCCTGAGCTACAAATTGATTGGCAATACCAGCCATCCTGTCAGCTTCTGGAGATAAGGCAGTAATAACTTTTGGCGTTACCCCTAGCTGCTGGGGGTCAGAATCACTGACGTCTGGAGAAAGGTCGCCCCCCCGAAATACCACTATAAAGCGGTGCTCCCTCACCGGTTGAACAAAAATTTTAACATTCTCTATCACCTGTCCGTCCAGTAACTGGCACAGCTCAGCGCACTTCTCTGTAGAGATACGGCCGGCCCTGCGGTCGGTAATTAAGTCCGCTTTATCCACTGTGCAGAAGTTCCCACGAGCTGCCGTATCACCCGGTTGAAGGTCAAAATCTATCCCCACTGCTTCCAACACCCCGCGGCCAATATTGAAACTGACAGGGTCATAACCAAACAAAGCTAAGTGACCAGGTGCGCTACCCGGAGTTATCCCCGGACCCACCGGGTCACCGAGACCACATACGCCTTTAGCTGCCAATTTATCAAGGTTTGGCGTGCTGGCTGTCTCCAGCTCTGTCTTCCCTGTTTCTGGACGGGGCAATCCGCCCAAGCCATCAATGACTAATAACACGATTTTAGTCGGTGAAGACCTAGAAATTGGCTTTATTAATTCCAAATTAACCATATCCACTTGAGGTTGTTTGTCAACCTTCTCTACGGAAGAGGGGACAAGCGCCAGGAGTTTTTACGCCAATGTTGTAAGTCCCTTCAATTTACCGGCAGCTAACGAGTCTTTATCGAGCAATGCCTCCACCCCTGGCAATGTCTGCCCACCCAGGAATTTTAGCGTAGCACCGCCCCCGGTAGATACAAAGGTCATTTTATCGGCTAACCCCATTTTGGTTACTATCTCAGCGCTAGAACCTCCCCCAATAATAGTAGCAGCCTCAAGACTGGCTAAAAATTTAGCCATGGCTTGCGTTCCTTCAGCAAACTGGGCTATCTCATATATGCCCATAGGTCCATTCCAGAAGACTGTTCTGCACTTTTGCAACTCTTCCTGGAAGTTTTTGATAGTTTGAGGACCTATATCTACAATCCTCTGATGTGGCGATATATTTTCTATAGATACAATTTTACCTTTAGCCTCAGCACCAATTTCATCAACAACAACCACATCAACCGGGAGCAACAAGCTTACTCCGTTTCTCGCCGCCTTTTCCATTAACCCGACAGCTGTGTCCAGTCTATCTGCCTCAATCAATGACAGACCTACCTCGTAGGATTTGGCTTTGAGGAAGGTGGCTGCCATACCGCCACCAATTAGAAGAAAGTCCACCTTCCCCATAATATTTTTCAGCATGCCAACCTTATCGCTTACTTTGGCTCCACCAAGAAGCCCGCCAAAAGGATGCGCCGGATTCTCCAGGATACTACCCAGGGTTTTAAGTTCCTTCTCAAGCAACAACCCAGCTACCGAAGGGAGATATTCACCAACCCTTACTATTGAGGCATGGCTTCGGTGAGAGGTGCCAAAGGCATCATTAACATATACGTCAGCTAACCTCGCCAAGCCTCGAGCAAAGAGAGGGCTATCCATCTCCTCAGCAGAATGAAAACGAAGGTTTTCCAGAAGCAAAACATCACCGCTCTTCAAGCTGGCTACTGATTTCTCCGTTTCAGAGCCGATACTACTTTTGGTAACTCCAACCTGCTTGCCTAATATCTGCGATAAGCGCTGGGCAACACCAGTTAATCGTAGCTTATCAACTACCTTTCCTTCAGGTCGTCCAAGGTGAGAGCAGAGAATAACCCTCGCTCCTCGGTCAATAAGATATTTAATAGTAGGCAGAGTTGCTCGCATACGGCTATCATCAGTGATTGTTCCCGTCTTCTCATCTAGAGGGACATTAAAGTCAACTCTGACCAAAACCCTTTTGCCGCTAACGTCAATGTCCCTGATTGTCAGTTTGTCCATTTGCCCCCTTTAGCTACTGAGAGTTTTTATTAACCCCGTCCCTTTTGAACTCCCCTCTATAAGGGAAACCCAGTTAATAAAAGAGGCTTCAGTCAACAGAGTCACCTCTGGTGAGCCTTGCCTCTTTAAACTTCCTCGATTAGCAACCTCACTACTCAAAATGGGGTAGCCTTCGCCTCATCCTTGGCCTTTACCAGAGAATTAGAATCAGGGAATAAGGACAAGACCTGTCGGGCTATCCCTTTGGCATCAAGGCCATACTTAGCGCGAAGGATAGTTTGAGCACCTTGCTCTACAAACTCATCAGGCAGGCCAATACTCTTTACCTGGATATCGCTCATATTTGATTTTTGCAGAAGGTCAACTACACCACTGCCGAAGCCACCACTGAGAGCATTTTCCTCAACCGTAACCATACGCTTAATACGACTGGCCAGGTCTACTATAAGTTCAGAGTCCAGTGGCTTGGCGAAGCGAGCATTAACCACTGTAGCCTCAATGCCGCTTGAGGCTAGCTCCTGGGCAGCCTTAAGGGCGGGTGCTACCATAGCACCTATGGCTAGTATGGCCACATCCTTTCCGCGCTTTAGTATTTCCCCCTTACCTATAGGAATGGGGTGTAGCTCTGTATCCAATTTTACTCCTAACCCGGCACTACGCGGGTAGCGGATAGCCATAGGATGGCCCGATTTCACTGCCGTGTAAAGCAAGTGCTGAAGCTCATTTTCATCCTTGGGTGCAGATACAATCAGATTAGGAATTAGTGTTAGATAGGAGATGTCAAAAGCACCTTGATGGGTCTTGCCGTCATCACCAACAATACCACCACGGTCAATAGCAAAAACGAGCGGCAAATCTTGAAGACAAACGTCATGTATAATCTGGTCAAAAGCACGCTGCAGGAATGTAGAATATATAGCTATGATAGGTATGTAGCCTTGAGTGGCTAGACCAGCAGCAAAGGTAACAGCGTGCTGCTCACAGATGCCAACATCAAAGACACGCTGTGGAAACTCAGCCTCAACGATGCTCAAGCAATTCCCTTCAGGCATAGCCGGGGTAATCACCACCAGCCTGGGATTCTCACGAGCCAGATGAAGCACCGTCTGAGCAAATACCTCACTGTAAGTTGGTATTACTTTGGCACTGGTGCCCTTAGCTGATACACCATGGAAGTAAACAGCATCCCCTTCGGCTGGAAGATAGCCCTTACCCTTGGTGGTAACAACGTGAATCAGGGTCGGCTTCAAGCGATAATCCTGTGCCTGAGTGAGGGCTATCTCAACTTCCCGAATGTTATGCCCATCAATAGGCCCCATGTAGGCAAAGCCAAGTTCCTCCCAGCGCATTGTGGGCATAAATAAGCCTTTAACTCCACTCTCAACCTGTTGGCTTGCCCGCCACAGTCTATTGCCTAATGGAAGATGCCTTAATAGCCGCCAACTCTTCTCTTTTGCCTCATGGTAACGGTGGTCAAAGCGCACTTTACCTAGCAGCTTGGCTAAGGCACCAACAGTAGGTGAAATTGACATCCCGTTATCGTTTAAAACCACAATAAGCCTGGAACTCAAATGCCCTGCCTGATTGAGTGCTTCAAGTGCCATCCCTCCGGTTATAGCCCCATCACCAATAACAGCCACTACATGGTAATTATCGCCGTCAAGGTCGCGGGCAATAGCCATGCCAAGGGCAGCCGAAACCGAGGTGCTAGCGTGACCAGCGCCAAACGGGTCATGCTCACTCTCACTGCGGCAGGTAAAACCGGACAGCCCTCCATATTGACGGAGGGAAGCAAAGTGGCCTCTCCGGCCAGTAAGCAGTTTATGGGTATAGGCTTGATGGCCTACATCCCATATTATCTTATCTCGTGGGCTATCAAATACCCGATGCAAAGCTATGGTAAGCTCAACCACACCCAGATTGGAAGCTAGATGCCCCCCATTAGTAGAAACAATAGCCACCAGCTCTTCTCTAATCTCAGCAGCTAATTGCTTAAGCTCGTTTTGGTTCAACAGCTTCAAATCTGCAGGGCTATCTATTCTATCTAATAACCTCGGCATTATTAGTCTGCTCATCGGTCAGATTTAAGGGTTTCCTCATCATACTAGCAATGTGGGCGAGTTATTGTCAAGCTGGTGTAAGTGGCTAGGGGTGAGAGTGATAAACAGCCTCTAGCTTGACGCTGCAACACCCATTTGCTACACTGCGCCCAGTGGGCAAGACCATTAATGTTTTAAGGAATAATCACTAAGGAGAAATGTGTCCCCAGAACAGCTTCTCGGTTTGGACCTTTTTAATGCCTTGGTAGTGCTTGCCATTGCTGCTTCCCCGATATCTGAGCTCCGAGGCGCAATACCTGTGGCTATAATCGGGTTTCACTTCCCATGGTATTACGCCTTTCTTTTGGCTATCATTGGCAACCTGTTGCCGGTACCCTTCATCCTGTTGTTCCTTGATACCCTTTCCAGATTCCTAAGCAAAATAGGCATTTCTAAAAGGATGCTTCAATGGCTCTTTGAACACACCAGACGGCGGGGAAAGATTATTACAAGGTATGAGCGGATTGGTCTGATGCTATTTGTTGCTATCCCTCTTCCCGTAACTGGTGCCTGGACGGGCTCTCTTGCTGCCGTCCTTTTTGGGCTAAAATTCAAGCATGCCTTCTTTTCCATTTTCATTGGGATAGTTATTGCTGGCATAATGGTTACCTGCCTGTGTCTTCTCGGCTGGACTGGGGCTATAATCGCTGGTATTGGACTCATCAGCCTAGCCGTCCTTGGCTTGTGGAGAGCCTAGCACAAGGCGAGCACCATAATAGTGTAGCTGGGCAGATAAAAACATAACACAATAAAGTCATCTCATCTTGACCTCCTCTTTAGCTCGTGTTACATTTGAATGGTTGATAATCCGTCCCTGTAGCTCAGATGGACAGAGCGGCTGCCTTCTAAGCAGCGGGTCGTGGGTTCGAATCCCTCCAGGGACGCCACAAATCAGAGTAAATCCTCACCTCACGGGATTCCATCATGGGAAATAAATTTAGGAAAAAGGGGCAGTAAATTATGGAAGCTAGGACCTATCCTGAGTTCAGCACACGCTACCCGTTAATCCTGAAAACCTTTATGGAGAGGCCGGTAAGACTGTACCCGGATGAAATAGGCATCGTCTATAGAAACCCGGACACTGGCCAATACTTCCGATTTACCTGGCGTGAGTGGTACGAGCGCACCTGCCGTCTAGCCAATGCTCTCAAAGGCTTGGGAGTAGAGCCGGAAAAACCTGGAGAGCCAGGCGATAGAGTGGCTACCATGGCGCTCAATCACCACCGGCACCTGGAGCTTTACTACGCCGTTTCCTGTACTGGAGCGGTGTTACATGCGATAAATGTGAGGCTTTCCCTAGACCACATAGTACACACAATAAAGCATGCCGAAGATAAAGTGATATTCTTCGATGACCTTGTCCTGCCTCTACTGGAAAGAATATACGATAGGATAAAACCTCCTGTAGAGAAGTTCGTGTATATGTCGGATAAGGCAGGAATACCCAAAACGAAAATAGAGCCCATTTACGAGTACGAGGAGCTGCTGAAGGAGCAGCCGACGGCATTGGAATGGCCTGAGCTGGATGAGAATACCTACGCCACCCTCTGTTACACCACCGGCACTACGGGACTGCCCAAGGGGGTTATGTTCACTCATAGACAGCTCTACCTGCTTATCTTACACGGGTTAGCCCTCACTAGTTGGAGCAATGACCCAGGAGTTCCACACCTTGGCGAGGCTGCCATACCCATGCTTAACACACCGCTATTCCACGTCCATGGATGGGGGGCACCCTACCGCTACGTCTTCTCAGCCACCAAAATAGTATTTCCGGGCAGATTCACTCCACAAGGCTTCTGCGAGCTGGTTCAAACCGAGAAGGTGACCAGTGCGAGTCTGGTGCCAACGATGCTAGCCATGCTCATTGAGTATGAAGACCTGAAAAAGTATGACTTGAGCAGCCTGGTGACCATCGGTGTCGGTGGCGGTGCCCTGCCCTTAGGCTTGAAAACTAAGGCCGAAGAGCTGATTCCAGGGTTCACCGCCACATCAGGATACGGCATGACCGAGACTGCTCCCTCTACAATCGGTGCTTTCATCAAGCATACCCTGAAAGACCTGCCCAAGGAGAAACTGGACCAGTTCAGAGTTAAGACCGGGTTGCCCCTTCCAGGGCTTAGGGTTGAGGTTGTCGATGAGGAGGGTAAGCCGGTGCCACACGACGATGAGACGGTTGGAGAGATAGTAATTAAAGGACCCTGGGTGATGGAGGAATACTACAAAGACCCGGAGAAGACGGCTGCGGTGTGGCGGGACGGGTGGTTCCACACCGGGGATGTGGCTAAAGTTGATGAAGAGGGCTATATAACCATCGCTGATAGAGTAACCGATGTGATTAGAAGCGGTGCTGAGATGGTGCCAACCGTGCTGCTTGAGAACCTGACGGCAACAGCCGACTTTGTTTTGGAGGCAACTTATGTAGGTATTCCAGATGACAAGTGGGGAGAAAGACCGCTAGGCATCATAAAGCTCGTGTCTGGCGCCACCGAAAATGAGGCAGACATAATCAAATTCCTGGAAACCGAAGGGGTGGAAAAGGGCAAGATAACCAGATGGATGCTTCCGGATTATATAGCATTCACCGATGAGATACCTAAGACCAGCGTAGGCAAGTATGACAAAATAGCCATCAAGAAGAGCTTAGACGAGTTCCTAGCCAAAGCCAAGAGGGTACATAAGGTCTAATCTACCAGCATGGAAGAAGCGTATCCATTCAGGCACTGAGTTCGTGGTATAATAGAAGTCACGACGAGCTATGAGCATAGCAGAGAACAAAACAACCATCGAAGTTCATCTGCAACCCGGTGCCAAAAGCAATGAGATAATAGGACTCAGGGATAGCATCCTCTACATAAGGGTGACGGCGCTACCTCGCAAAGGCCAAGCCAACCGAGCGCTGCTAGCACTTCTGGCTCAGGCGCTAGCAGTACCCAAGAATGACCTAGACCTTATCCAAGGCTATGCCAGCCGACATAAGGTTATAGCCATACAGGGCCTAAGCCTAGAGGAACTAAGGGAGAGACTAGCCCAAGCCTTGTCCCGAAAGGAGCTATTCCAAAGATGAAGCCAACGGGAGAAGAACTGGACCTGCATCGCCTGACCGTGGCCGAGGCTCTCCCTAAGCTAGACCAATTCCTCAATACTACCTTCCAAGCCGGGCTACACCGGGTGTGGGTGATTCACGGCAAGGGCACCGGCGTACTGCGTCGGGAGGTGGGGCGTTATCTCTCAAGCCACCCCCTCGTCAAGTCCTACGGCTCCGCTGACCGCTACCACGGTGGCATAGGGGTTACTCAGGTGGAGCTGAGCGACTGGTGAATCCCGCTCAAATTCCCCCTCCCTTGACCTACCAGGCTGTTCAGAGATGACATAGAGCCTACAAGACCTTGAAATCTGCCACAGCTTCGGCTATAATACCACGGGGCGAGAGGAACTCTAATCCCCGTTGCACAGAAGGTAGCCGAGGAATTCGGTTATCCACGTTTATCTGAGAGTGAAGTCCAGCTTCCATAGCCCAGTCTCGCTCCAAGCGGCCAGAAAAACATGCTATAAAGGTCTGTCCAGGCAATGGCGTTTCACTCCGAGCAAGCGACGAGTTTTGGAGCTGGTAGAGTGTGAGTTCGACATTCAGTTCGGAGGTAAGAACAAAGTGTACAAAATCCTATTGAAAGAAGACCTGGTACCCAATATCCATCTGCTTAAGGTTGAAGCACCAGCTATAGCCAGGAAGGCTCAGCCAGGGCAGTTTGTTGTCCTCAGGATTGATGAGAAGGGTGAACGTATCCCCCTCACCATTGCCGATTGGGACAGGGAAAAGGGGAGTATTACCGTCGTTTTTATGGAGGTAGGAACCACTACCCATCGGCTAGCCTTGCTGAAGACTGGCGATTATATTGCCAATTTTGTTGGTCCACTGGGCTTACCCACCCATATTGAGAAGTTTGGCACCGTGGTCTGTGTTGCCGGAGGATTTGCTATCGCCGTGGTAACACCTATCGCCAGAGCGATGAAGACAGCGGGGAACCGGGTTATTTCCATTATGGGGGCACGGAGCAAGGACCTGCTCTTCTGGGAAGATGAGCTACGCAGTGTCAGCGACCAGCTAATAGTTACTAC
The DNA here is from genome assembly GCA_964569715.1 of uncultured Dehalococcoidales bacterium. GTDB lineage: Bacteria > Chloroflexota > Dehalococcoidia > Dehalococcoidales > UBA2162 > CAZMUD01. Next base: position 18,554 of record CAZMUD010000018.1, read on the forward strand.
TGATGATGGCTCTTATGCTCGTAAAGGACTGGTAA
>CAZMUD010000019.1:0-18219 GCA_964569715.1 uncultured Dehalococcoidales bacterium
TTTTGAAGGGGCGAAGCCCCTTCAAACTTCCCTCCATATATGGACATTGGCTATAACAGATAGGGATTCTTGAGAGGGAAATATACAAACCTAATGGAAGGGAGGACATTATGAAAAGCGAAGATGAAATCCAGCGAGAACTTGCATACTGGAATAGTGTAGTAGCAGCCTTCAGAAGAGACTTAAGTCAGGGTCGTAAAGCCCCGAGTGATAGATTTGATAAAGCTACTGAAGCTAGATTTCGGATACAGGATTTAATCTGGGTTTTGGGTAAGGGGAAAGGTGGAAAAGCTAGTAGAAGGTTTAGTGTCAGCACCGATGTGCTGTTAGAACTATTTGGGGATGCGGGTACAGAGGATGGTGGAACCTACGTAGACAAATATAATGCTAGTTTTGACAGAAATAGCCGATACGGCATCAGGAAAAAGTTGTTGGAGGAAGCCGGGAGGATATATTAGTTAATGTCAATGAGGATGAGGCAGGGAATGAAGCGATACCTTATACCAATTCTAGCAATCTTAGCTATAGGTATAATCTTTGGGGCAAGCTGCAGCAGTAGCCAGCAAAGAATAACAGAGCTTGAGCGGCAAGTTGAATCACTAACCCAACAAATACGACCCAGTGAAGCAGCATCTGTAAGCTGGGTCCTCGAGGACGATGTTGAAGTAGAAGTAATATATGGCAACAAGAATCCAAATTGGCTTCCCTTCGACTTAAATGTTGGTAATAGAGTTGAGGGAGAAGTTTTTGTTAGTCATGGTGAATCTATTGTGGTTGGTGAAGTAAGAGATCCTTATGGAAATATAGTAGTCCAAACAAGTCATATAACCTTTCAGGGTGAATATTGGGAGAACTCAGGCTTTCCTTGGAGATTTGCATTTATTGCATATACAGAGGGAAAGTATCAACTGCGGGTGTTTTCCTTTACTACGCTACATGGCGGTCAACCATCGGCACACCTGAAGATTACCTGCTATGAGAATGAATAAGCATTACCAAACACCTCACTCCTAACCTTAGGGCTAGATAGCCACAAGCCTCGAGCTAATATCAGCTACGCAGGGTAGCACCAAGGTCGTGAGCCAGCTTATTCAGGATTCGCTGTTGGACTTTATCAACCTCGTTATCGGTTAAGGTATGCGTCGGCGACTGGAAGGTAATCCTGTAGGCAAGAGATTTCTTACCTCCGGGGACTTGCTCGCCAGAATAGACATCAAAGATTGTAACCTGCCCTACCAGTGGAAAGCCCTCAATAATATCCAGGACTTTCTGGTGGGCTATTTCGGCATCAACTACCAGAGCCATATCCCTGACTATGGCCGGAAACCGCGGTATTGGTTTGAACATTTTATGACCAATGGTAAAGGGCAGGAGCGCTGGCAGGTCGATTTCAAAAAGGTAGGCAGCCTCAGCAATCTCAAAGCTCTCCAGTACTTTAGGGTGTAACTCACCGACAACGCCCAGTCTATTACCGCTGATAACTATTGCTGTCTGTTTACTTGAGTGTAAGCTTTCGTCTGAGCACTGCTCAAAGCCGGCTTCTACACCCAACTGGCTGAGTAAGCCCTCCACTACTCCCTTAGCCTCAAAGAAATCAAGTAATTCATCACCGCCCTGCCACGACTTTTCAAGTCTAGGTCCACTTAGCAAGCCGCATAGCACTTCGCGCTCATCGGGCAGGTCCTTATTTCGTGGTAGATATACCTTGCCCAGCTCAAAAAGTCTAATGCCACCATCTTCATGCCTCCTGTTGGCAGAAAGGGCAGCCAAAAGGTTAGCCCGCAGGTTAGGGCGAAGATACTCCTGCTCGGCTGTCATCGGATTAGCCACCCGAAGAGGCATAGGCTCAATCGGATGAGCTTCGGGTGATAGCTTGTTTAGCATTTCCAGACTGGTCAGTGAATAGGTGATTACCTCCTGAAAACCATAACCGGTAAGGTGGCGCCCTACTTCGCGCTTCAGCCTAATGATAGGCTCAGGGTTCTGCCTGGGTATTGGTTGGCTGAGCATGGTCATTGGAACTTTATCATAGCCCGTAATGCGGGCTACCTCCTCAATAAGGTCAACTGCCAGGTATATATCGCTCCGCCAATAAGGAGCAGTAACCAAAACCTCTGAGGCTGAACCTGCTTGCTTGCAGTCAAAGCCCAAGGAAGTCAAGGCACTTATTATCTGGTCAAGGCTGAAGTCAACCCCCAGGACCCGCTTTACCTCCCCGGTTGATAGCAAGATAGGCTCTGGCTCCAGCTTACCCGGATAAACGTCAACCAGACCTTTAGCAGCTTCGCCGCCTAGCTGGGTAATCAATTGAGTAGCCCGTTTAAGCGCTGGCAGGGTCAGCTCGGGGCGAATGCCCCTCTCAAATCGCATACAGGCTTCGCTAGGCAAACGCAATGTCCTGCCAGTATAATGAATACTTGCCGGGTTAAAACTGGCTGCTTCCAGCAGTATTGAGGTAGTCTCCTGAGTTACTTCACTACTGGCGCCACCCATCACCCCAGCCACAGCCACCGACCCCTCTTCATCAGCAATAACCAGCATGTCCCTGGAAAGAACCCGCTCTACCCCATCCAGAGTAACTATGCTTTCACCGTTAGTAGCCCGGCGCACAATAATTCTCTTACCCTTAATCCTGTCATAATCAAAGGAATGCAGAGGTTGCCCGTATTCCAGCATAACGTAGTTGGTAATGTCGACAATGCTATTTATCGAGCGCATACCGCAAGCCAAAAGTCGCTGCTGCATCCACCCTGGAGACTCAGCCACTTTTATCCCGGTGATTAGGCTAGCGCAATACCTGGGGCATAAGTCAGCAGCAACGATTCCCACAGCCACTTGCTGCTCTATAGAGGGTGCTGCTTCCTCATAGCCAACCTCGGGGAAATGCAGACTTTGCCCGGTCAGGGCAGCGACCTCTCTAGCCACGCCGACTATAGACAGGCAGTCAGGTCGATTAGGAGTTACTTCTAAGTTAAGGATAGCGTCACCCAGATAATCAGCCAGTGGTGTGCCAACCGGTGCTTCGTCTGGTAAAACTATGATTCCTTCGTGCCTGTCTGAGATGCCCAGCTCCTTTTCCGAGCAAACCATGCCATTAGATGTGACGCCACGAATCTTGGCTGATTCCAAGCGGAATAACTGCCCGGTATGCCCGTCAATAAGTTGAGCGCCGACACGGGCAAAGGCTATCTTATCACCAAGCCTGAGGTTTGGTGCCCCACAAACAACAGTTGCCTGCTTGGTGCCTAAGTCTATAGTAGGCAAAGTGAGGCGGTCAGCATCAGGATGAGGGTTAATAGCCGCTATTTGACCAACAATGATATTTTCCCAACTGCCGCCAATAACCTCTACCCCCTTGACCTCGAGGCCAGCCATCGTCAGCCTCTCGGCTAAATCAGCCAGGGGCAGGGTAATATCCACATATTCCTTAAGCCAGTTGATTGAAACCTTCATCTTTCAGAACTGCCCCAGAAATCTAAAATCACTACCGTAGAATAGGTTGGCTTCGTCCCACAGCCTAACATGGGTGTTTAAAACTGCCTCAAGAATCTAAGGTCACTGCCGTAGAATAGCCTGATGTCATCAATCCCATAGCGCAGCATGGGTAGGCGTTCGACACCCATGCCAAAAGCAAAACCGGTGTAAACCTCCGGGTCAATACCCCCGCGCTGAAGCACCTGGGGCTGGGTCATTCCCGCTCCCAGTATTTCAATCCAGCCGCTATTCCCGCACAGACGGCAGCCCTTACCACCACAGACCAAGCACTCAATAGCCACCTCAACCCCGGGCTCGACAAAGGGAAAATAGTCACAGCGGAAACGCACCTTCCTGTCCTCCCCAAAGAAACGGCGAGCAAATTCATAAAGCGTTCCCTTCAGGTCAGCCATAGTGATACCTCTATCTACAACCTGACCATCAACTTGATGAAACATAGGCACATGGGTGGCATCGCTAGCCTCATAGCGGTAGACCTTGCCCGGCTCGATTACTCTTATCGGAGGCTGTCTGGTCTCAATAACCCTGGCTGATACCGAAGTAGTGTGGGTGCGCAGCAGCATCGGTCTTTCCCCACTTTCTGTCTCAAAATCAACCCAGGATGTTGACATGGTATCACGTGCCGGGTGCTCCTTGGGGATGTTTAACGCCTCAAAGTTATAATAGTCCCACTCTACTTCCGGCCCCTCCACTACCTGAAAACCCATAGAGACAAATATGTCGCCTATTTCATGCAGTGTCTGAGTAATTGGATGTAAATGGCCTATTGGCAAAGGGTGACCAGGCAGGGTAACATCGACGGCCTCTCTTTTAGCTGAGGCTAACTTTGCCTCACGCAGAGCCTGCTCTTTCTGTCTCAGACTATCCTCTAAATTGGCTTTAACTTCATTAGCCCGAGCACCAATAACCTTCCTCTGCTCCGGAGGCAAGCTGCCCAAGCCGCGCAGAGTCTGGGTTAGTTCACTCTTCTTACCCAAATAGTGAACCCGCCACGACTCCAATTGCTTAATATTATCAATGCCCTCTAGTTCACGAAGTGCCTTTAGTTTTAACTCCTCAATCTCGTCCGACATCTTTTTACCTTTAATTGAGAGTGCTTAACAGCATGACCCCGTATCAAGGGCAAGGAATACAGAGAATAGGACAAAACAAGTCTATCACACTAAGGACTCTTTCTCAGGTTTTTAGCCTTGAACCTTAGCTTTAGCTAGGGTTACCAAATTGGCAAAGGCTTCAGGCTCTCTGACTGCCATATCGGCTAGCATCTTACGGTTGATTTCAATCCCTGACCTTTTTAAGCCGTCAATGAACTGGCCGTAGGTAAGCCCGTTGGCTCGGCTAGCCGCATTAACCCGTGAAATCCACAAACGCCTCATATCACCCTTTCGCTCTCGACGGTGAGCATAAGCATAGCTTAATGACTTCAGCATAGACTCACGGGCTCGGCGATAAAGGGTGTGCCTGGTTGCTCTCTGCCCTTTAGTCAAGGCCAGCACCTTCTTATGTCGGCGATGAGTGGTTACACCTCTTTTTACTCGTGGCAAAATGCTTCTCCTCTTACTTCACTCCATAGGGTAAAAGTCTTTTTATCCGCGCTTTATCAGCGGAGCTTAGCGGAAGTTTAGCATCAAAAAGACGCTTAACTCGCTTTGCTTTTCGGAGACGCAAATGACTCTTCCCACCCTTAGTCCGCATAATCTTACCGCTACCAGTAATATGGAAGCGGCTCTGTGCCCCTTTATGAGTTTTGATTTTTGGCATCTAAGATTCCTTTACCTCTTCTTTAACCTTTTTAGCCTTTTGAGCAGCTACCGCTGACAGGATAACATGCATCCTTCTTCCCTCCATCAACGGTTGTCCCTCAACAGAAGCCGCTTCCTTTAGCGATTCTGCCATCCTCTGCAGCAGTCTCCAGCCAATCTCAGGGTGCGTGATTTCGCGCCCTCTAAACAATATTGTTACCTTAACCTTGTCCCCACCACCCAGCAATTTCCTGGCTAACCTGGCCTTAGACTCAAAATCATGGTCACCAATCTTAGGTCGTAGTCGAACCTCTCTTAAGAGCGCAATCCTCTGGCTTTTTCTAGCCTCACGCTCCTTCTTCGTCTGCTCATATTTATACTTTCCATAGTCAAGCAGACGGCATACTGGCGGCACCGCAGTAGCCGCTACCTCAACCAAGTCGAGGTTGCGATTTTTCGCCACCTCCCATGCCTGGTACAAGGGCATAACCCCCAACTGCTCCCCCTTCTCCCCGACAAGGCGAACCTCTTTAGCTTTAATCTCCGTATTAACACGCAGCTTCTTAACTATGTTTTAATTTACCTCCTCCAAGCATAGGTGTGTTGCGAGCAAAAACTATAGCACATTCCTTTAGACTAATCAAACTATAAAGATTATTTATCAACCTCACCCTCTTAATCCCCCTCTCCTTCCAAGGAGAGGGGGGAATGGTTCTGAAGGGGCTCCGCCCCTTCAGACTTCCCTGATAAGCAACCTCTACTTTAGGTCTTTTACTCTATTAGCTATGGCCACCCTGACAGTCTCTTTGAAGCTATCAAAGGACTGGGAAGACAACTGTTCGCTGCTACGCAAGCGGACGGAAACAGTAGCCGCAGCTACCTCTTTATCACCAACCACCAGTATATAGGGTATCTTATCAAGTTGCGCCTGCCGAACTTTGAGGTTCACCCTTTCCGACCGAGCATCAACCTTTATCCGCACACCCTCACTGCTAAGCTCAGCCTCCAGTTTACGGGCATAGTCCAGGTGACGGTCTGCCACCGGAATTACCATTACCTGCACCGGTGCCAACCACACCGGGAAGGCACCCCCATAGTGCTCAATGAGCGAAGCCAGAAAGCGTTCCATGGCTCCCAGTACAGTACGGTGTACCATGGCTACTGGATGTTCCTGCCCGTCCTCACCGACATAAGTAACATCAAAGCGCTGCGGAAGATTAAAATCAACCTGAATAGTAGGACCCTGCCATGCCCTCCCCAGGGCATCTTCAAGCTTAATATCTATTTTAGGACCGTAAAACACACCCCCACCCGGGTCTATATCATAGTCAATTTCCAGACGAGTCAGGGATTGCCTTAGCGTCTCGGTAGCCTCCTCCCAGACCTCGCTGGCGCCAGCGTATTTCTCAGGTCGGGTAGCCAGGAAGACACGGTAGCTGGTAAAACCGAAGGTTTCCATCATAAAACGAGCTAGGTCCAGCACCCCCACCACCTCATCTTCCAACTGGTCAAACCTACAGAATATATGGGCATCATCCTGGGTAAAACCCCTGACCCTGGACAGACCATGAAGTACGCCAGAACGTTCGTAGCGATAGACTGTACCCAGTTCAGCCCAGCGCAGGGGTAGCTCGCGGTAGCTACGCAGCCTCGTTTTGTAGATTAAGATATGGCCCAGACAATTCATTGGCTTAAGAACGTATTCCTGTCCTTCCATCTCCATCGGACTATACATGCTGTCTCGGTAGAATTCCCAATGACCGCTGGTTTTCCACAAGTCTGATTTGGAAATATGAGGAGTATATAGAATATCATAGCCACGCTTAATGTGCTCATCCCTCCAGAAATCCTCAATGACACGCCGTATCACCGCCCCCTTGGGGTGCCAATGAACCAGCCCCGGACCAGCTTCCTCATGAATACTAAACAGGTCAAGCTCCACGCCTAGCTTCCTGTGGTCACGCCTGGCTGCTTCTTCAAGGTTCTTCAGGTGCTCTGCCAAAGCCTCTTCTGTGTCAAAAGCAATGCCATATATGCGTTGCAACATGGGAAGGTGCTCATCACCCCGCCAGTATGCCCCGGCAATACTAACCAGCTTGAAAGCCTTTATCTCTCCGGTAGAACTCACATGGGGACCGCGACATAAATCAACAAAGGAGCCTTGCCGATACAAACTAACCTTCTCATCCGGAATTTCATCGATTAATTCCAGCTTATACGGCTGAGCAGCGAATAACCGTCGAGCCTCTTCCTTAGTCACCTCCTCGGCAACAAAGGGCACATTTGAAGCGATTATTTCACTCATCTTAGCCTCAATGAGCGATAAATCATCCGGAGTCAATGAGCGGGGTAAATCAAAGTCATAGTAAAAACCACTTTCAATAGCCGGCCCAATACCAAACCTGACATCAGGAAAGATAGACTGAACTGCCTCAGCCATAACATGGGCTGCCGAATGTCGCATTACCTCCAGCTTTTTTTCTTTATCCGTTTTCTGCCCTTTATTAACAGCCACTGTTGAAATCCTCTCAATCTACCAAACGAAAACCTCCCACCCAGCCCAGGGGCGAGAGGCTTTAGCCACCCCTACCATTACTCTGGATTAATAGAATCTATAAGTTCACTCACCAACAATGCTCTAACTACAGTCAACTGCCTACAAAGCCTATTATACCAGCCCCAAGCTATAAGTGCAATCACCTCAGGTTGCCCAGTTCAGCCTCAAGGGTTATAATGATTTAGCTGCTCCTATGATAAAGAAAGTTTTTCCTATTTTAGCTCTTTGTGTCTTTTCTGCCACACTGGGAATTGGAATAGTATCACCACTTTTACCCCTTTATGTCAGGGACATGGGGGCTACTGGAATTGGGGTAGGTATTATTGTTGCCTCCTACTTCATTTCTAACAGTGTGTTTGTCCCTATTGCCGGCAGGCTCTCCGACCGAAAAGGCAGAAAATATTTTCTCGTTACAGGCCTGCTAGCCTACTCCATTATCTCACTGGGCTATATATTTTCAACTGAGGTTACTCACCTGGCCCTGGTCCGCCTAGCTCATGGCGTGGCTGGGGCAGCAACCATTCCTATTGCTATGGCTTATCTTGGTGACCTCTCCCCGAAGGGTGAAGAGGGAAAATGGATGGGTTGGGCCCAAGCTGCCTTTTTCAGTGGTTTTGGCTTTGGCCCGTTTATGGGGGGAGTACTGACTGAACACTTCGGAATGACTGTTCCCTTCCTTAGTATGAGTGGTCTTAACCTGCTGGCTGGACTCATAGCTCTTATCTTCCTCCCCGAATCCACCCACAGGCTAACCTCAAGAGACTCTCAACGTCTATCCTTTAAGGAGATGAGCACCAGTGGCATAATCAAGGGCCTTTTTAGCTTCCGGCTGGTACAAGCCCTAGGCAGAGGAGGCATCGCCGCTTTCCTCCCTATCTTCGCCTCCATAATTGGCTTGAGCATAAGTCTCATAGGAATACTGATAGCAATTAATATTCTCACAGTGACCCTACTTACACCTCTTGGAGGCATAATTGCTGATAGATTCAATAGGAGAACTCTCATCATCTTTAGTAGCTTCTTTTTTAGCATATTGCTAGTGGCGATTCCCCATGCCAATAACTTCGGACAACTACTAGCGGTGATGCTCGCCCAGGGTCTTAGCGCTGCACTCTCTATGCCAGCCGCTGCCGCCTTGACTGTAGAAGAGGGCAGAAAGTATGGCATGGGCTCGACTATGTCCATATTCTTTCTGGCAATGAGCATAGGCCAGGCTGTAGGACCAATTATATCTGGTGGAATAGCTGATTTATTAAATGTTGACTCCGTGTTTTACTTTGGAGCAATTATAGGGCTTATCGGAACAGCCCTATTTATCTGGTTTACCAGACAATATCACGAATAGTTCCCGAACTTCCCTCGGTCCAGGAGCATCAGGAAGCCAATTCTGTTCCTTTACAGGCTGGTTTAAAGGGTGATACACTGACTAAGACCATGTTTGGCTAACTTCCCGAGACAAGTTTTAAGAAAATAAAGAGCAGAAATTTAACCATCTAGTTATTTTTATGAAAGTATGAAAGGCGGAATGATGGCTGAAGAAATATTACCAAACCTATACAGAATCGAAGTTCCTCTCCCCCGAAATCCCCTGAAAGCTATCAACTCTTACATAATAAAAGGGCAGGGGCGATTCCTAATCATTGACACCGGAATGAATCGTAAAGAGTGTATTAGTGTAATGTCTGCTGGTTTAAAGGAACTTGATGTAGATTTAAAGAAGACAGATTTTTTTATTACCCACTTACACGCAGACCATTTAGGCCTCGTTTCAAGTCTGGCTACAGATACATCAACAGTCTACTTTAATCAAGCGGATGCCGACGCCATTACACATAGCAGCCAGTGGGAGAAGAACATCAATTTTGCTGATATGAACGGCTTCCCAGAAGATGAACGCAAAAAGGCTCTGGAGAGTCACCCGGGGCGTATATACAGCAGCAGAGGGCACCTGGACTTTCACATTTTGAAAGAAGGAGACACAATAAGCATCGGGGACTACCTATTTAAATGCATTGAAACCCCCGGCCATACCAAGGGGCATATGTGTCTTTACGAGCCCAACAAGCAGATATTCATCGCCGGAGACCATATTCTTATTGATATAACCCCCAACATTTCATTATGGTCTGATGATGAGAACCCACTAAAGGAATATCTAAGCAGTCTGGACAAGGTCTATAATTTAGACATTAAGCTGGTATTACCTGGGCATAGAAGCACCTTTGAGAACTACAAAGAAAGGATTGAAGAACTGAAGCATCACCATCAAACAAGAGCCAATGAAGTCCTCTCTATTCTCGAAAAAGGCACTCGAAACGCCTATCAGGTGGCATCACAAATGACCTGGGATATGAGCTATGAATTCTGGGAGCAATTCCCTCCCTCGCAAAAATGGTTTGCCTTCGGAGAAGCTGTGGCTCACCTAAAGTATCTTGAGGAGGAGGGAAAGGTTCAAAAGGAAACACATGAACTAGAGATGGTGTACTCACTGAAAAAGTAAAGGAAGAACCCAATAACACACGTGTTGACAAACTATGTTTCTTATGCTAGAGTTGGCTTAAGGGAATCAGGGATATAGAGAATGTTAGCTTGTATTGCTTCTCAATGGTTATATTACGCATATTTTACATTTCCGGCGCGCACAAGGTGCGCTTGGGAGGTTTTGGCATGGAGACCGAGTTAATAAGGTAACAAATCTAAACCAGAAAAGTTTAAAAAGAACCCTCCCAAGCGGAGGGTTTTACCATTTTAGGTGGCTAAAATGACTCCACTAAAAGATATGCACTGAAGAGTAGAGTAGTATAGAATATTGGAGGAGGGAAAAAATGATAATAATGAAAACCGATGCCACACGAGAACAAATAGGCCGGGTAATGAAGGAAATAAAGCAATACAGGCTAAAAGCCGATGTATCCAAAGGAGCCTATAGAACCGTGATTGGGCTAGTGGGAGACGAGACTAAAGTAGATTTCGCCCACTTTGCCACTCTCCCTGGAGTGAAGGAGGCGATGATGGTGGAAACCCCTTATAAACTAATCAACCGGGAATACAATAAACTATCCGAGACGGGAGAGCCACGTTTCGTGGTTAAAGTGGGCAATATTGAGATAGGTGGTGATGAGCCAATATACATGGCCGGACCTTGCGCCGTGGAAAGCAAAGAGCAGCTATTCAGAATTGCGGAAGGAGTAAAAAAGGCTGGGGCTCATATCCTGAGAGGAGGCATCTTTAAGCCAAGGACTTCAGTCCACTCTTTCCAGGGGTTGGGAGCTGGAGGTCAGGAAGAAGCAAGGGAGGCTTTGAGTTGGTTGCGTGACGCTGGCAACAGGTTTGAAATGCCAGTAGTAACTGAGGTAAGGGGAGAAACACAGGTTGACCTGGTGGCTGAGTATGTTGATATTCTGCAAATAGGAGCCAGGAATATGTATGACCAGGACTTGCTCACCAAGGTGGCAAACACGGGTAAGCCCGTTCTGTACAAGAGACATTTTGGCGCTGGTATCGAGGAATTTTTGTCTTTTGCCGAATATATTGCCGCTGAGGGCAACAAGAATATCATTCTATGTGAAAGAGGAATATTACCTGTGGGCAAGGGCAAAAGCTACACTAGGTATACTCTTGACTTAAGTGCTGTCCCAGCCATTCAAAAAGAGACCTATTTACCTGTAATGGTTGACCCCAGTCATGCGGCCGGTCGCCGAGACCTTATCTTTAGCATGAGTTGTGCCGCTATAGCTGCCGGAGCCTGCGGCTTAATGATTGAGGTGCACTATAATCCAGCAGAAGCGCTGGTCGATGGACAACAGATGATTACACCCGACGAACTGAAAGATACCATTGACGCCTGTAATAGAGTCCATAGCGTTATTGGAACCAAGAGAAACAAGGACTAAGGTAATATCAGATGAAAAAAGTCAGGGTGAGACTTGGCAGCAATAGCTACAATATCCATATAGGTCCGGGTCTGCTTATGCAGACCGGAGCCAGATTAGAAGAAATTGGGTTCAGCGATAAAGTGGTAATTATTACCGACCCCACAGTGAAAAGCCTGTATGGCAACACCCTGAAGCAGAACCTCACCAGCAGCGGCTTCAAGGTGCTCATCCTAGAGGTGCCTGAGGGAGAAGAGCAAAAATCACTGGAGGCTGCGGGCAAACTTTACCATGAGTTAACCGATTTCTATGCGGAAAGGACAACGCCTATCCTAGCCCTAGGTGGTGGGGTTATCGGGGACTTGACCGGATTTGTTGCCGCCACCTATATGCGGGGGGTACCGCTGGTACAGATACCAACCACCCTGCTGGCACAGGGCGATAGCAGCATCGGTGGCAAGGTGGCAATAAACCACGGCCTTTTGAAAAACAAAATTGGGGCTTTCTATCAGCCAAGGTTAACCATCTCTGACATAAGTACCCTGAAAACCCTTTCCCCCAGAGAGCTCAGCGATGGACTGGCCGAGATAATAAAGCATGGAGCAATCCTAGACGGAGAGTTCTTCAGCTATCTTGAAGAAAATCTCGACCAGATAAAATCACTTGACGACCAGGTGCTGGAGACAATCGTTTTCAGGTCGGCTAAAATTAAAGCCGAGGTAGTGGAAAAAGATGAGCTAGATTTAGGGCTGAGAAACATCCTGAACTACGGCCATACGGTAGGGCACGCCATTGAATCGGTCTCAGAACTCAAAGTCTGGCACGGTGAGGCAGTCGCCATCGGTATGATAGTCGAGGCCAGAATCTCAAACAAGCTGGGAATACTTGGCAAAAATGAGGTGAACAGACTAAAGGACCTTATCGCCAGAGCCGGCCTGCCGACAGAACTTCCATCCCTTGAACTAGAAAAGCTAATCCAGGCTATGAAACATGACAAGAAGATTTTGCAGGACAAGCTCAGATTTGTTTTACCCAAATCAATAGGAGAGGTATTTATTACTGACGAAGTAAGCCCATCTTTGATAGAACAGGTTTTGGTTGAATAAAATGAGGAAACCTAGAATTTGCGCTACCATCGTAAATAGTGACCCTACAACAGTAAAAGAGGTTGAGCCGTTAGTTGACCTATTCGAGCTCCGAATAGACCTCATTGGTGATGGCTGGCCAGAACTGGTCAAGCAAATCAACAAACCCTGGATAGCCTGTAATCGGAGTGCCAACGAGGGTGGCCAATGGCAAGGCAGTGAAGCCAGACGAGTAGAAAAACTTCTTCAAGCAATCGAGCTGGGAGCAGATATAGTTGATATTGAGCTTAGGACGAGGAACTTAGAGAACATCGTGCAACTTATCAAGAGGAGAACAAAATGCCTCCTGTCATTTCATGATTTGGAGAAAACGCCCCCCCTTGATGAGATGAAAGAGATGGTTCAAAGGCAATTAAAGGCTGGAGCCGATATATGCAAGATGGTTACCACCGCCCAGGGGTTAGAGGATAATTTGACTGTCTTGCAGCTCATCTCAGAGTTCCCTGGAGTAAGGCTGGTTTCCTTCGCTATGGGAGCTTTAGGCTGTGTGAGCCGGGTTTTTTGCCCGCTGGTTGGTGGCGATTTCACCTACGCATCAATTGAGAAAGGCAAAGAATCAGCGCAGGGGCAGATAACGGTGAAAGAACTAACAAAAATCTATGAAATGATTATAGAATGAGATGGTAAAAGCATGAAAAACAGCATCTCAGGTAACACAAGGCTCTGTGGAGTAATAGGTGACCCGGTAGAGCATACTATGTCGCCGGTAATGCACAACGCAGCCTTCAGAGAAAGAGGGATAGACTATTTTTATGTTCCCTTCAGGGTGAAAAAGGAAGAGCTGGGCAAAGCTATTGAAGGCATGAGGGCATTGAATATAAAAGGACTAAATGTTACTATCCCGCACAAGGTTGCCATCCTCCAGTTCCTGGACAAGCTGGACTCCCTGGCTGAGCAGATAGGCGCCGTCAACACTATAGTCAATGACGATGGGGTTTTAACCGGTTACAATACGGATGCCACCGGGTTTCTACAGGCTCTACTGGAAAGGGGAATTGAGCCGGAGGGGAAAAACGTGGTCATTATAGGAGCCGGTGGTGCCTCAAGAGCCATTTCTTTTATTCTGGCTGACAGGGGCGCCCACCTGGTTATCCTCAACCGGCTACTGGAACTGGACTGGGCAAAGGAGCTGTCTGGTAGAATTTCACAGGCTTTCAGCAAAGAAGTTGAAGCCCTGGAACTGAATAGAGAAAACCTGACAGGGGCTCTAGGCAAAGCCGATATTCTGGTTAATGCTACCAGTGTAGGCATGAGCCCCAATATTGACCAAACTCCAGTTGACGCTGACCTGCTCAGGCCGGAGCTCGTTGTCTTTGACATTGTCTACAATCCAATTAAAACACGGCTACTGAGAGAGGCTGAGGCAGCCGGCGCTGAAACCATAAGCGGGCTTGATATGTTAATATGGCAAGGAGCTTTAGCCTTTGAGATATGGACTGGTCAGAAAGCCCCGGTCAAGTTAATGAGGGAAGAAGCATTAAAGTTACTGTGATGAAGGAGTTTGAGAGGGGCTATGTCCCTCTCAACAATTCATTCCCCTTCCCCTTGATAAGGGGAAGGGGATACAGGGGATGGGGTTATTTAAAAACATGAAAACTAATATCGCTTTAGTAGGTTTTATGGGGGCAGGCAAAACCGCAGTTGGTCAGCTCCTGGCTAAGAAGCTGGACAGGAAATTCATCAAGCTGGATTTAGTAATTGAGCAGAAGGCGGGAAAGTCCATCCCCGACATCTTTCAACAGGACGGCGAAATAGCCTTTCGGGAGCTTGAGATTGGGGTTACTAAAGAAGTTTGCAGGAAGAAAAATGCAGTTATCGCCTGTGGGGGAGGGCTCGTCCTCAACAAAATAAATATTGACCGGCTGAGAGAAAGCTCCCGCATAGTTTATCTAACCGCATCTCCGAGAGTAATCCTGAAGCGGGTATCGGCTGAGGAGGGACAAAGACCCTTGCTTGAAGTAGACAGCCCTACCCTGACCATCCAAGAGCTTCTAAGATTTCGCAAGCCCTTTTATGAGCGAGCCGCCGATATAACAATAGACACTTCAAAGCTGGACATTAACTCTGTGGCTGAGCAAATTATAGAGAAGCTAAAAGAAGATGAGAGCTTCCATTTCTAAAAGTGAGATAGCAGGAAAGGTGACAGCTCCTTCCTCGAAGAGCTATACCATTCGGGGATTGATGTGTGCTGCCCTGGCTAAGGGGAAGAGTGAAATAATAGACCCCCTGGGCTCTGATGATACCGAAGCCGCAATAGATGTGCTGAATAAGATTGGGATTCGTGTCCTTCAGGGTAAAAACTCCTGGCAGGTCACCGGAGGCGACTTCCGTGAACCAAATACAGACCTTTTCTGCAGGGAATCGGCAGCGACGCTAAGGTTTATGACTGCCATCTGCTCACTAATCCCGGGCAAATGCCGCTTGATTGCAGGTCACACTCTTTCCAAAAGACCGATAAAACCCCTGCTCCAGGCACTCAGGCAACTGGGGGCGGATTGTCGTCAGGATAAGGATTCATCTGTAGTTGTTAAGGGAGGTAAATTAAGAGGCGGAGCCACTGAACTACCGGGTAATATAAGCTCTCAATTTGTATCAGCCTTACTATTCATATCCCCCTTCACCGAGGAGGGCACTAAAATCAGGCTGACTACCCCCTTGGAATCGCAGCCCTTTGTCCTGATGACCCTGGAATGCCTCAAAACGTTTGGCATAAAAGTAAACTTCTCCAGGGACCTGAGGGAATTTGAAACTTTAAAGCAAACATATAGACCAGCTAAATACAGAGTGGAGGGAGACTGGTCATCAGCTTCATACCTCTTAGCTCTGGGGGCTCTGTCCGGCGAGGTAGCAGTGGAGAACCTAAATCCAGAAAGTTTACAGGGTGACAAGGTAATATTAGACTTCCTGAGAGATATGGGGGCTTTAGTCAACACCGGCAAAAATTCGGTTACTGTAAAAAGGTCAAGATTAAAGGCGCTCAGAGCTAATTTAGCCGACTGCATAGACCTTCTGCCGACCATAGCAGTTCTGGCAGCCGCCGCCGATGGAGTAAGCGAGTTTACCGGGATAGAAAGAGCACGGCTCAAGGAATCAAATAGGGTTGCCTCTGTTAAAGAAGGGCTGGAGGCGATGGGTATAAAAGTCGTAGAGGAAAGAAATAGACTGACCATCACTGGTTCACCAGCCAAAGGTTCGGTCGTAGATAGCAGGGGTGACCACCGAATTGCCATGGCTTTTAGCCTGCTCGGTTCAGCAGTCGGTGGAACGGTAATAGATAGTGCAGAATGTGTCTCCAAGACATACCCTGAGTTCTGGAATACACTAAAAAGCATAGGGGGTGAGGTGAAGATAGATGGAAAATAGTTTTGGCAAGCTGTTCATCATAACCAGCTTCGGTGAAAGCCATGGCCGATGCGTGGGAATAATAATAGATGGATGTCCGGCTGGCTTATCCCTGACCGAGGAAGATATCCAGAAAGAAGTAGATAGAAGAAGACCGGGAGCAAGCGTGGCATCAACAACGAGGGCGGAAGAGGATAAAGTTGAGATTCTCTCCGGCACTTTCAACAGGCGCACTACTGGGGCTCCCATCTGCTTACTAATATGGAATAGGGATATCGATTCCAGCGAATATGAAAAAACGAGGTTTCTGCCCAGGCCGGGCCATGCTGATTATCCAGCCTTCATCAAGTATGGTGGATTTAATGATTTCAGGGGTGGAGGCAGATTTTCAGGAAGAATCACGGCTACTTTTGTTATGGCTGGAGCCGTAGCCAAGAAATTGCTAAACCTGATTGACGTTGACGTTCTAGCCCACACTGTTGAAATAGGGGGAGTCAAAGCCACGACAAAGGGGCTTGACGAAATAAGAGCCAATGTTGAGAAAAACCCGCTCAAGTGTGCTGACCCTGAAGCCGCCAAAGAGATGCTTAAAGTGATTGAGAAAGCCAGAGAAGAAGGCGATAGTGTAGGAGGAGTTATTGAAGGTATGGCTCTCAATTTGCCAGTCGGCTTGGGAGAACCGGTCTTTGACACCTTGGAGGGAGATTTGTCTAAAGCCCTTTTCGCCATCCCGGCAATTAAAGGAGTTGAATTCGGCTCGGGTTTTGCTGCTGCCAGGAAAAAAGGCTCAGAGAATAATGACCCCTTTACCATCAAGAATGGTAAAATAGTCACCATAACCAATAATGCTGGTGGCATACTCGGCGGCATAAGTAATGGCATGCCTATAGTGCTCAGGGTTGTTGTCAAGCCAACATCCTCTATAGCCGGAAGACAAGAAACAGTTGATATGGGGAAAATGCAAAATTCCAGCTTGGAAGTTAAGGGCAGGCACGATGCCTGTATTGTGCCCAGAGCTGTGCCCGTTGTGGAATCAATGATGGCGGTAACCCTCTGTGATTTCGCGATGAGGGCAGGACTTATCCCGGAGATTTCACACTAAACATCAAGACAAAACTTACCTGGAGTTGCCGAATAAGCATCAAGGTAAGATTTACCTTGGAGGTACAAGAAATGAACTTAGAGGACCTAAGAAGGAAAATAGATGAAACTGATTCCAAAATAGTCAGGCTTATTGCTGAGAGAATAAAGATTGTCGAAGCAATTGGAGGGGAAAAAAGAAAACAAGGAAAACAAATTGAGGATGCCGCCAGGGAACAGATAGTCCTGAAAAATGTCAGAGGGGTCGCCCGGGAAGAGAATGTAAGCCAGGAAGATATAGAAAGCATTTACCGGCAGATAGTCACCGTATCCAAGAGCGTGGAGGGGATGGTGGTTGCTTTTCAAGGTGAAATCGGGGCATATAGCGAGGAAGCAGCCTTCCAGTTCTTTGGCTCTTCAATTCAGGTCAAACCTTGTGAAAGCCTGGACGATGTTTTCAGGGCTGTAGAACAGGGTGAGGTGCAGTTTGGTGTCGTCCCTATTGAGAACTCACTTGAAGGAAGTATCAGTCGGGTATATGACCTGCTTCTGGATTCAAGTCTTATGGTCTGCGGTGAAACAGGACTTCGGGTCGTCCATTGCCTGATAGCCAGCCCGGAAACACGGCTGGACTTAATAAAAAGGGTTTACTCTCATCCCCAGGCTCTGGGACAGTGCCAGGCTTTCCTCAAGCACCTGGACTGTGAATTAATCCCGACCTACGATACAGCCGGCAGTGTGAAAATAATAAAAGAGAAGGGGATAACCAATGGCGCTGCTATTGCCAGCACCAGAGCTGCCGAAATCTACGGGATGCAGATTATTACCAAGGAAATAGAGGATAACCCGAACAACTTCACCAGGTTTTTCATTCTAGCCAAACAAGATTCGCCACCATCAGGAAATGACAAGACATCTATCGTTTTTTCGGTGAAGCATAGACCGGGGGCACTGTATGAATTCCTTAAAGAACTTACCGCTAGACA
>CAZMUD010000020.1:0-15731 GCA_964569715.1 uncultured Dehalococcoidales bacterium
GGGTAGCTAAGGCTTCACCATCCACATCCTCAGCGACAATAAGCAGGTTCTTTGATACCTGTAGTATCTTCTCCAGAGCCGGTAAAAGGTCAGATACCGCCGAGATTTTCTTATCAGTGAGAAGGATATAGGGGTCTTCTATCTCCGTTTCCATCTTCTCGGCATTAGTGATGAAATAGGGGCTAATATAGCCACGGTCAAATTGCAGCCCCTCTACATATTCCGTTTCATACTTTACACCTTTGGATTCCTCAACGGTGATAACCCCGTCCTTGCCTACCTTCTCCATCACCTCAGCAATTAAATCACCAATCTCCCTATCAACTGCGGTAATAGTTCCTACCTGAGCAATCTGTTCCTTACCCTTTACCTCGGTAGATACCCGTTTAATCTCATCAATAATAGCCCCTGTTGCCTTCTCAATGCCCTTCTTTAGCAACATGGGCTCGGCTCCAGCAGCTATATTCTTGAAGCCTTCCGTAATAATAGCGTGAGCCAGAAGAGTTGAGGTAGTAGTACCATCACCACAGGCATCGTTGGTCTTGGTGGCTGCTTCTTTAACTAATTGCACCCCCATGTTCTCAAAGGGGTCAGGAAGCTCAATCTCCTTGGCGATGGTAACCCCATCATCAATTACTGATGGTGCCCCCCACTTCTTATCCAGCGCCACGCAATGTCCCTTAGGTCCCAGCGTTACTTTGACTGCGTCAGCTAGAGTGTCTATCCCTCTCTTCAGGGCGTGCCTGAGTTCCTCATCAAATACAATCTGTTTAGCCATTTTCCCCTCCTTACCTATACTAACCTGTTTTGTTACTTGGGCTTCTTAGCTTTGGGCTTCTTAGCTAGAATATCGCTCTCACGCAAGATTATTAAATCTTCATCATCAACCTTAATCTCCGTGCCTCCATATCTAGCATAAATCACTATATCACCCACCTTGACATCCATAGCTATCCGTTTTCCATCCTCGGATAACCTGCCCGGACCGACAGCCAGAACCTCCCCTTCCTGGGGTTTCTCCTTAACTGTGTCGGGCAAAACAATCCCACCCTTGGTCACCTCCTCCCTTTCAATCGGCTTGACCACCAGCCGGTCAGCCAACGGCTCAAGTTTAACCACCATTCTAGTCCTCCTTCCTCAAACTAAATTAACAACTCACCGTACTAATTTATTAGCACTCTCGCCCTTAGACTGCTAACTACTATATAATAGCGCAGATAGACATCTGCCGCAACTCAATAAATATTTATCTACAGCTAACAACAATAACTGAGAGACCTCCTGGGGCTCCAAAGCCCTTTATTCTCTGCAAAATGCCCTCTTTGCTATATATCGCTCTCATTTGAGATTGCTTATTAATCCTTTAATAACAATAATCTCAGGTGCACTAGGTTGAAGTGAAGCGGAGCGTTCTGCTATAATGTGGCGATGATTATTGACTTTCATACCCATATCTTTCCTCCCCGGATAAAGAAAAACCGAAGTAAATATATTGATAGCGATTCCTGTTTCGCTATTTTATATTCCTCTCCTAATGCCAAGCTGGCTACCGCTGATGAGCTCATCGCCAGTATGGATAAAGAGGGAATTGATATATCGGTCGTGCTCAATGTCGGCTGGACTACACATGAGCTATGTGTTGAAACCAACGACTACATCCTGGAGTCAGTTGCCCGCTATCCGAAGCGCTTGATAGGTTTCTGCACTGTTCAGCCCCTGTCGCTTGGAGCTGCCTTAGATGAAATTGAGCGCTGTGCTAAAGGGGGAATAAGGGGAGTCGGCGAAATGAGACCGGATATGCAGTTACTTGACCTCAGGGATGAGGAGGTGATGACGCCCCTTATTGAGGTAATAACCAGGCATAACCTAATCTTGCTTACCCATACCTCTGAGCCAGTAGGTCATGAGTATCCGGGTAAGGGAGGCATTACCCCGGATATTCTCTATCCCCTTATTACCAGCTTCCCTGATTTAACCTTGGTCTGCGCTCACTGGGGCGGCGGTTTACCCTTCTATGCTTTAATGCCCGAGGTAAAAAAGGCGATGAGCAACGTCTTTTTTGATACAGCGGCTTCGCCCTTCCTGTATAATCCTCAGATATATAATCAGGTTAGCCAACTTGTTGGTGCTGATAAGATTCTTTTCGGCAGCGACTACCCCCTGCTGGCACAGAGTCGCCTGCTTAAGGAGATTGAGTCTCTGGATTTGCCCGGGGAAACAGAGCGCCTGCTCCTATCCGGTAATGCCCAGAGGTTGCTGGGAATTAAAGGAGAGTCGGGCAAGGCTTGAGCTATGGAGCAAATTCGCTCTTTCATTGCTATTGAGCTGCCAAATAGACTAAGGCTGGAGCTTGGTCAGCTTGAGGCTCAGTTGAAATTGGGCAAGCAGCCCTGGGTGAAGTGGGTTAACCCGGATAGTATTCATCTGACGCTGAAGTTCCTGGGCAATATTGCTAGCGACAGGACTGGTGAAATAACCAGGGCAATGGAGGCGGCTGCCCAGGGAATACCTTCCTTCCACCTGGAGGTCAAAGACCTGGGAGTTTTCCCCAATTTGAAGCGAGTTCAGGTAGTCTGGGTTGGGATAAGCGGGGAGGTGGATAAGCTGGGTGAGTTTCAGCAACGCCTTGAGTCTAATCTGGCGCATCTCGGCTTTGCTCCTGAATCACGACCATTTACGCCCCATTTGACCCTAGCCCGGCTTCGCAACCAGGCATCTTTAGATGAGCGGCAAAGGTTTGGACAGCTTATAGCCGAAACCAGATTTGATGCCGGTAGTATTAAGGTAGATGCTATCAACCTGATGAGAAGCCAGCTTACCAGGGAAGGTGCTATTTATAGTCGGATTAGTTCGGTCAGGCTAAAAAACCTGCCAACAATTATTACTTAGTCGGTAAGAAAAGTGCTAATTATAAATAAATTAGCCCCGTCAGTCTGAAAAGCCCTTGCCAAGACTTACTGCTTAGTGTATACTGTAGAAAATTCGATTCCGGCTGGGAGGTGGACTCGTGGAACAATTTAATTTCCCTAAATGTCAGAAGTGCAAGACTGGAGACCTGGTGCCCCTATCCGATTTCGGCAGCCAAGGGGCCAATATTCATTACAAAGCATGGGTTTGCACCAATCCTGATTGCGGCTTCAACCTGAAAATCAGGAATGGCGATGTCTATATTGATGAACCCATTATGAGCGGAGCACTGCATAGCAACCGCTCCCGCTAAAGTATTTAGCGGCTGACTCTAAAGTCTTAGGTTATGGATAGTAAGTGTGCTTCCTCAAGTAGCTAGGCTGGGGGGAATAGCACTCAACCTTTTATTTCCACAATGGTGTGTAGGCTGTGGCAAAAGGGGTGATTTTATCTGCCACTCCTGCCGCAGCTCGCTACCTCGAATTATGCCTCCGCTTTGTCCCAGGTGTGGTAAACCCCAGTCCAGCGGTATACTCTGCTCAAACTGTGTTAGTTGGCAAGCCGAGATAGATGGTATTCGTTCCCCATTCCGCTTTGACGGAGTAATGCGCCAAGCCATCCATCAGCTAAAGTACAGAAACCTTAGAACGCTAGCGGCACCCCTGGCTCGGTTGCTAAACGATTATCTGATTACCAACCCTGTGCCTGGGGAGGTTCTGGTGCCAGTGCCACTACACCGGAAACGATTGAGGGAGCGCGGTTATAATCAATCCAGCCTGCTGGCCAGGGAGCTAAGCAAGCTCACCATCTTACCAGTAGTGGATAATTGTCTTATCCGACAGCGGCACGCTCCTCCTCAGACCCGGACATCGACTGTAGATGAGAGGCAGAGCAATGTAGCCAATGCTTTTGCCTGCGGTGACCAAAGGCTAAGGGATAAGCAAGTGCTGCTTATTGATGACGTCTCCACCTCTGGAGCTACCCTTGATGCCTGTGCTGCAGCCTTGAAAGCAGCCGGAGCTACATCAGTGTGGGGACTGGTTCTGGCCAGAGAGATTTAAAGGAGTCTAGAACGATGAAGGTCATAGGTCTTACCGGTGGTATAGGTAGTGGCAAGAGCACTGTATCACAGTGCCTGGCTGAACTGGGTGCCGTCATCATAGATGCGGATAAGGTCGGGCATGAAGCATTCAAACCTAATACCAAGGCGTGGCGCGAGGTAGTGACCACCTTTGGCAGGCAGATTCTTACTCCGAGTGGTGAAGTTGACCGTAAAAAGCTGGGGGAGATAGTGTTTAACGACCCTGAGTCTTTATCGAAGCTGAACCAGATA
This sequence comes from uncultured Dehalococcoidales bacterium, assembly GCA_964569715.1. Taxonomy (GTDB): domain Bacteria; phylum Chloroflexota; class Dehalococcoidia; order Dehalococcoidales; family UBA2162; genus CAZMUD01. The sequence continues at coordinate 4,241 of CAZMUD010000020.1, forward strand.
ATGCACCCCCGGATGTATGACATGGTGAAAGACCGGATAGAGGAATACCGGCGACAGGGAGTAGATGTGGTGGTGCTTGAAGCTGCCGTCTTGATTGAGGCCAACTGGACTCCACTGGTGGACGAGGTCTGGGTTACCGTAGCCCCTGAGGCTACGGTGCCCGAGCGCATTAAAAAGCAGCGCCGGCTAGATGAGAAACAAACCTTGGCTCGCATCCGCTCCCAGCTACCTCAAGAGGAGCGGGTAAAGCATGCCGATGTGGCAATCAATAATGCTGGCGAGCTTGATGAGGTAAAGACAAAAGTAAAAGAACTATGGGAAAAACTTCACGCACAAAAAGATTGCGGCTAGGATGTTTACTTTTTAATTGCGCGGAACCTCAAAAAATACTTGACAAATATTAAAAACAGTGGTATTATGATAGTTTGACAGTTATGCCTCTTAAGGTTTTTTCCTTTATTTTATATCCAATCTTTTTATACCCCGCCACTAGCTGCGTGCCTTGTTTGGTATTATTACCTCGTTAATGCAAAATTCTGCGGGCTTGTTTGAGGAGTAGAGTTACTAAATGGTTTTTATGCCATCAGCAGACGTTGGAAGAATGATGTCTCCTGTTCCCAGAAAATCTTACGCCAAGTTACCCCAGATACTAGCCGTCCCCAATCTGATAAAAGTCCAACTAGACTCATTCCGCTGGTTTCAGGAAGAGGGGCTAAGGCAATTGCTGGAGGAGATATCCCCTATCAAGGACTTCACCGGCAATAGGCTGGAGATTACCATTACCGGCTACGAGTTCCGTGAGCCGCGTCACTCCGAGCAAGAGTGCTGTCAGCGAGACCTAACCTACTCTGCCCCCCTCTATGTTAAGACGAGGTTGCTGGTTAAGGGAACGGGGGAAATCAAGGAACAAGAGCTATTTTTCGGTGACATCCCCTTGATGACAACTAGAGGCACCTTTATTACCGGGGGAGCTGAACGGGTAGTAGTAAGCCAGTTGCTTCGTTCTCCGGGTATCTACCTCATCACTGACGAAGACCCCGCCAGTGGCCGTAAATTATGCCGTGCTAAGCTAATCCCCAGCCACGGAGCCTGGCTGGAGTTTGAGACTAGCCACCCAGATGTAATCTCAGTCAAGATAAACGGTAAACGGAAGGTTCCTTGTTCTACACTATTACGGGCTATTGGCTACAGTAGTGATGAGCAGCTGCTCAGCCTGTTCTCTGAAGAAGACACTTCTCCGGAGCACCAATTCGTCAGGTCAACTATAGAGCGTGAGCCTTCGGTTAGGAATCAGTCTGAGGCTCTGATTAGCATCTATAGAAAATTGCGTCCCGGTGACCCACCGAATATTGAAAATGCCAGAAAGCTAATAGACAATATGTTCTTTAATTCCCTGCATTATGACCTGGGGTATGTGGGACGCTATAAGCTCAATAAGCGGTTAGGGCTTGAAGATAAAGTTAAAGAAGACCAACGAACCCTGACCAGCGAAGATATTGTAGAGATAATCAGACACATCATTATGGTTAATAATGATAGTGACACCGCCGACGATATTGACCATCTAGGAAATCGGCGAGTGCGTACCGTTGGTGAGCTGGTTCAAAACCAGTTTCGTATTGGTTTACTACGCTTGGAGCGGGTAGCCAGGGAGCGTATGAGCACAGTTCCCACCGAATCAGCTATCCCCAGCGCCTTGATCAACATTCGCCCCGTAGTGGCCGCTATCAGGGAGTTCTTCGGCAGTTCACAGTTATCACAGTTTATGGACCAAACCAATCCCCTGGCTGAGCTAACTCATAAGCGCCGCCTATCAGCCATGGGACCAAGAGGGCTATCTCGTGAGCGTGCTGGCTTTGAAGTTCGCGATGTCCACTTTTCCCACTATGGTAGAATCTGCCCTATTGAGACACCAGAGGGACCTAACATCGGCCTCATCGGCTCTCTCGCCACTTATAGCCGGATTAACTGGTATGGTTTCATTGAGACACCCTACCGCCGGGTCATCTCAGAGGTGAGCAACGACTACGAGGGGCTGATAGGTAAAACAATCAGGATGGCGGTACTTGATGACGAGGGTAAAACTATAGTGAAAGCCGGTACCACCACTACCCCCAAGCATGTCAGCCGGCTATCTAAGCTATCTCCCAGAATGGTAAAGGTGGTGCCTTTCGTCTCTGACGAAGCAGTTTACCTCTCAGCCGACGAGGAGGATAAATATACTATTGCCCAGGCTAATGCCCGTCTTGATGCCAATAACCAGTTTGTAGATGAAAAGGTTGAAGCCAGACTGAGTGGCCGCTACCTACGAGAGGTACCTGATAAAATTGATTTTATGGATGTATCGCCCAAGCAGATATTCAGTGTCGCCACATCACTAATACCCTTCCTAGAGCATGATGATGCTAATCGCGCCCTGATGGGCTCCAACATGCAGCGGCAAGCTGTGCCGCTACTTTCTCCCAAGGCACCCCTGGTGGCTACTGGTATGGAAGCAGAAGCCGCCAAGCATAGCGGGCAGGTTCTGTTTGCTCAAAATGCAGGAGTGGTAACCTCGGTTACTGGCTTACACGAGGATGGTCAAAACAAAACGAAAATTGTAGTTACCATGGATAACGACAATACTGATACATACGAGCTAATGAAGTTTGTGCGCACTAATCAGGGAACTTGCATTAACCAGCGCCCTATAGTGAACAAGGGTGACCGGGTAGAGGTGGGACAGGTTCTGGTCGATAGTTCGTCTATGGAACAGGGCGAGCTGGCTCTGGGGCAGAATGTGCTGTGCGCCTTTATGAGTTGGGAAGGCTACAACTTTGAGGATGCCATCATCATCAGCAATCGCCTGGTGGAGAGGGATACGTTTACCTCTATTCATATTGAGAAGCATGAGGTAGAAGCCAGAGACACCAAGTTAGGGCCTGAGGAAATCACCAGAGACATACCTAATGTAGGTGAGGAAAGTCTGCGGGAGCTTGATGAAGAAGGTATTATTCGGATCGGTGCTGAGGTGGGTCCAGACGATATACTGGTCGGTAAAATTACCCCAAAGGGAGAGGCTGAGCTATCGGCTGAAGAGAAACTTTTGCGGGCTATCTTTGGTGAGAAAGCGCGAGAGGTGAAAGACACCTCGCTACGGGTACCTCATGGTGAGTGGGGCAAGGTGATTAATGTAAAAGACTTCTCTGGCGATGACCTACCCGCCGGGGTTAATAAATTGGTGCAGGTCTGGGTTGCCCAGAGACGGAGGATTGCGGTGGGGGACAAGCTAGCCGGGCGGCATGGCAACAAGGGGGTTGTCTCCATCTTAGCCCCAGCTGAAGATATGCCTTTCCTTCCTGATGGCACGCCGGTAGATATTATCCTCAATCCCATAGGCGTCCCATCACGTATGAATATTGGCCAAGTTCTGGAAACCCATCTCGGCTGGGCGGCCAAGATGCTGGGCTTCAAAGTCCTTACTCCTGTCTTTGATGGTGCCAATGACATTGCTATCGAGGATGCCCTGGCCAAGGCTTGGTTAGCCCAAAAAGCCGGGGCTGTTGACCTGGACCCTGATAATGAGAACACCACCCTGCAAATGGAAAAGGCTAAGGCATGGGTTGAAAGCCACGGCTACGACGGAGATAAGGTGTTCGGTGATGACCATAGTGGAGAGGCAAAGGAGGTCTGTCTGCGCCTGTGGCTCGAAGACTTCGGCATAGCTAGTCAAGACCTTAGCCCACAGGAACTGGAGCAGGTGGTGAGCAATGTCAGCGCTGAAAGGAACCTTCCCTCACCCATCATCGGCAAGGTTATACTCCGTGATGGACGCAGTGGTGAGCCATTTGACCACCCGGTAACAGTAGGCAGCATCTATATAATGAAGCTAAACCATCTGGTTGAAGACAAGGTTCATGCCCGCTCAACCGGACCCTACTCCTTGATTAGCCAACAACCCCTGGGTGGCAAGGCCCAATTCGGAGGCCAGCGCTTCGGTGAAATGGAGGTATGGGCGCTAGAAGCCTATGGCACTGCCCACAACCTTCAAGAAATTCTGACCATTAAATCAGACGACGTGACCGGTCGAGCCAAAGCCTATGAGGCCATAGTTAAGAACGAGGACATTCTCCAACCTGGTGTCCCGGAATCATTTAAGGTCCTGGTTAAGGAACTGCAAAGCTTGGGGCTTGCTATTGAGGTGATTAATGAAGAAGAAGAAAAGACAACCATCACCGGAGAAACTGCCAAGGTGCTTAAACTAGAAACAGAAACTGAAGCTGGCGAAGGCTTAACCTTAACCGAGGTAAAAGAAGAGGAACCAACCCCTGCTGAGGAAGCCCCTAAACTGGAAACAGAAACTGAAGCTGGCGAAGGCTTAACCGAAACCGAGGTAAAAGAAGAGGAACCAACCCCTGCTGAGGAAGCCCCTAAACTGGAAACAGAAACTGAAGCTGGCGAAGGCTTAACCGAAACCGAGGTAAAAGAAGAGGAACCAACCCCTGCTGAGGAAGCCCCTAAACTGGAAACAGAAACTGAAGCTGGCGAAGGCTTAACCGAAACCGAGGTAGAAGAAGAAAATGCTTGAAGTTAACGACTTTGATGCTGTTCGTATCTCTTTAGCTTCACCAGAGCAGATTAGAAGTTGGTCCTATGGCGAGGTAACCAAGCCGGAGACCATCAATTACCGCACTCTGAAGCCAGAGAGGGATGGGCTTTTCTGTGAGAGAATCTTTGGGCCAACTAAAGACTTTGAATGCTTTTGTGGTAAGTATAAAAGGATACGCTATAAGGGAGTTATTTGCGATAAGTGTGGCGTCGAGGTAGCCCAATCTAAGGTGCGCCGGGAACGGATGGGACATATTCAACTAGCCTGTCCGGTGAGTCACATCTGGTTTGCTAAGGGAGTACCCAGCCGATTGGGATTATTGCTTGACCTGTCACCAAGAAACCTGGAGCGTGTTCTATACTTCTCCCACTACATCATCACTACCATAGACGAGGAGGCACGCCAGGAAACGATTAAACAACTGGGTGAGAAGTACCCACTGGAAATAGCTGAGCACCAAGGGGCATTGGAGGCTAAAATCGCCGAGATGGGGCAAGCCTCAGTAAAAGAAGTAAACCAGCTCCGGCGAAAGTGGGAAGGGGAAAAGGCACAGCTCGAAGAGCAGCTTGCCATCAAGGTAGAACAGCTAAGAGACCTCCGCTTACGAGCACTACTTACCGAGGCTCAGTATCAGGAGCTGAAACAGAAATTTGGTCAGGTTTTTGAGGCTGGGATAGGGGCTGAGGCTATTTACCAACTAGCTAAGGGGATTAACCTTAATGAATTGCGCAACGAATTACTCCAAGAAACACGTTCTAATTCAGGTCAACGCCGCAAGAAGGCTAGCAAGCAGCTACAGGTAATAGAGGCCTTTCGCCGCAGTGGTAGCAAACCAGAGTGGATGATTTGGACTGTGCTGCCCGTATTACCCCCTGACCTTCGACCTATGGTTCAGCTAGATGGGGGCAAATTCGCTATCAGCGGCATTAATGACCTGTATCGACGGGTTATCAACCGTAACAACCGATTACGCCACTTAATGGAAATCGGGGCACCAGAAGTTATCATCCGCAACGAGAAACGGATGCTCCAGGAAGCGGTTGATTCACTTATTGATAATGGAAGAAGGGGACAATCTTACTCCACCAACGGCAATCACAAATTGAAATCACTCTCAGACATGCTCCGGGGCAAACAGGGGCGCTTCCGCCAGAATCTACTGGGTAAGCGAGTTGACTACAGTGGGCGCTCGGTCATCGTTGTTGGTCCTGAACTCAAGCTTCACCAGTGCGGCCTACCCAGACGGGTGGCTCTGGAGCTATTTAAGCCCTTTGTTATGCACCGACTAATAGAACAAGGCCTTGCCCACAACATTAAGAGTGCCCGACGGCTGGTGGAGAGAGCCAAGCCAGAGGTATATGACATACTTGAGGAAGTTGTCAAGGAACGGCCGGTGTTGCTCAACCGGGCTCCCACCCTGCACCGACTTAGCATTCAGGCCTTCGAGCCAGTACTCATTGATGGTAGTGCCATCCAGCTCCACCCCTTGGTATGCACTGCTTTCAATGCTGATTTTGATGGTGACCAGATGGCGGTTCACATCCCCCTTTCCAAAGCTGCAGTGAGAGAAGCTAGAGAGACGATGCTCAGCACCCACAATATTCTGCTACCAAGCTGTGGTGAGCCAATAGTAACCCCAACCCTAGATATGGTTCTCGGTTTCTATTACCTGACCACCATCAGACCTGGAGCCAAAGGGGAAGGCACCATCTTCGGCAGTTTTGAAGAGGCAAAGCTTGCCTATGAACTTGGTGCTGTTGACTTCAGCACTGAGGTTGAGGTCAGAGACCAGGAAAAAAGCCAAAGGATTAAAACTAGCATCGGCCGTATTCTCTTTAATGCGATTTTACCCCCAGAGCTAGGCTTCTACAACCAAGTAATTGACAAATCGAAGTTAAAGCAAATAGTAACCGATTGCTCCAAGCTACTAAATGATGAAGATATGGCAGTGTTACTCGACAACCTGAAACAACTGGGCTTCCAATATGCCACCAAATCAGGGACTACTATTGCTATGAGCGATATTGAGGTCCCTGCCAGCAAAGCAAAGCTACTAGAAGAGGCAGAGGCCAAGACTGCCACTATTGAAAACCAGTATCATCGTGGCTTAATCACTGAGGACGAAAGGTATAACGGTGTCATCGGGGTATGGACAGAAACTACTGACAAGATTACCGATGCTCTCTCTGAGAGCCTTGACCGCTCCGGTAGTATTTATATGATGGCAACATCGGGGGCAAAGGGGAATATTACCCAGATTAGGCAGATGGCAGGCATACGGGGTTTAATGACCAATCCCTCAGGTAGAATAATCGACTTTCCTATCAAGTCGAGCTTCCGTGAAGGGCTCAGTGTCCTAGAATACTTTATCTCTACCCACGGTGCCCGCAAAGGATTAGCCGATACCGCCCTGAGAACGTCAGAGAGCGGTTACCTCACCCGACGCCTTATTGATACCGCCCATGATGTTATTATCCTCGAGGAGGACTGCGGGACTGCAGAGGGTATGTGGATATCTGAACCACAAGAAAAGGAGCTACTGCCATCGTTTGCTGACCGAATAACCGGTCGGTTAGCCGCCAGTAAACTGGTTAAGCCTAAAACCAAAAAAACCATTGTTGACCGAAACGAGGAAATTGATGAGCAAAAAGCAAACGAAATCATTGCCGCTGGGATAACCAAGGTTCATGTCAGGTCTCCACTTAGCTGTCAGTGCAGACGGGGCAATTGCCAGCGGTGCTATGGCCGAGACCTCGCCCGAGGTCATCTAGTTGACCTCAACACAGCGGTGGGCATAATTGCTGCCCAGAGCATTGGCGAGCCGGGTACCCAGTTGACTTTACGAACCTTCCACACCGGCGGTGTGGCAGGGCTTGATATCACCAGCGGTCTACCGAGGATAGAAGAACTCTTTGAGGCAAGGCCACCTAAAGCTCCAGCAATCATCTCAGACATCAATGGCGTGGTTGAAGTGATTCAGAGCGATGAGGGAGAAAAGAGCAAGATTACTAGCTCTGAGGTATTCCGTGATGAATATTCACTGCCTGCCGGTTGGCAAGTTATGGTGGACGACGGTCAATGGGTAGACATAGGCACAGTGCTAGCCCGTCCCACCCCTGAGACCGAAGACTCGACTCGGCGAGATGAAGCCATACCACCATCAGTAGCCCTGACCAGTGAGACTCAACCTGTTCTGGCTGGTGTCGCCGGTCAGGTAGCCATTGAAGACGGGCAACTCTCAATCATATATGAGGAGAAAGAGGAGCGAGAGTATATTATCCCGGCTGCCACCCACCTTCGTGTTCAAACTGGAGATGTGATAAAGGCAGGACAGCAACTTACCGATGGCTCTATTAACCCACAAGAGATGCTGCACATTTTGGGCAGAGAGGCTGTCCAGCAATACCTGATAGACGAGGTGCAAAGGGTATACCGCTCCCAGGGGGTAAACATAAGCGATAAGCATATTGAAATTATCATCCATCAGATGTTGTCCAAGGTTCGTATTGATTCATCGGGCGACACCGAACTGGTACCCGGAGAGTTGAAAGACAGGTTCCAGTATGAGGACATTAATGCTGAGGTACTGGCTGAAGGGGGTGAACCAGCCACCGCCCACACTGTATTACTGGGTATAACTAGAGCCTCGCTGAGCACCAATAGCTGGCTGGCAGCTGCCTCTTTCCAGGAGACTACCAAAGTGCTGACCGATGCCGCCATCAAGGGGGCGACAGATAGGCTGGTCGGGCTTAAGGAAAATGTAATTATTGGTAGACTAATCCCCAGCCGCGCCCCGGTCTCTGAAGAGGTGCCAAGCTTACCGGCTGGCGAAGAGTTCGGGGACCAAGAACCAAGCCTTATAGCTATCAGAACAAATGAAGCCGATGAAGCGGAGCTAGCTACCTAAAGGCTTCGCTGTATCACCGTTTGATTACTTTAAGTAATGGGGAGCCGTCCTGATTAAACCAGGGCGGCTCCATTTTTATTGTCGATTTATCCTGGCCCGGGTAAAGATATGGTATAATAACTCATAGGTTTTTTAAAGGGGGGAGGTTAAAATAGCTCGCATTATATCGGGTAAACCCAGCACTGAGGACATACCACTTGATGCCAGCCTGCGGCCACGGTGTCTTGATGACTTCATCGGGCAGAGCAAGGTCAAGGACAACCTGAACATAGCTATCGCCGCTGCCAAAGGTAGAGGCGAGCCGCTGGACCATCTACTACTTTATGGTCCACCCGGCCTGGGCAAGACCACCCTGGCTTATATCATCGCTGCTGAGATGGGGGTTAGCATCAGGATTACCTCAGGCCCAGCCATAGAGCGCACCGGAGACCTAGCAGCTATTCTAACCAATCTCCATAGTCAGGATATACTCTTTATCGATGAAATCCACCGCCTCAACCGGGCCATAGAGGAGATATTATACCCGGCTATGGAAGACTTTGCTCTGGACCTTATTATCGGCAAGGGACCCGGTGCCAAAAGCCTGCGACTAAACCTGCCCGCCTTCACCCTGATTGGTGCTACCACCCGCTTTGCCCTGATGAGCCCACCCCTCCGAGACCGATTCGGCGCCGTTTACCGTCTTGATTTCTATGACCAAGCATCTATAGAGACAATCCTCAAACGCTCAGCCCGCATTCTTGGGATAAAAGCCGAAGCCGGAGGGCTGGAGGAGATAGCCCGCCGGGCTAGAGGCACACCTCGCGTGGCTAACCGCCTACTCAAGCGAGTCAGAGACTATGCTCAAGTGGTGGCAGATGGTATAGCCACCCAGGCCGTAGCCGTTGAGGCGCTATCCAAGCTTGAGGTTGACCCTACAGGCCTGGATGAGACAGACCGCAAGGTGCTACATACTATCATTGACAAGTTCAGTGGTGGTCCGGTGGGATTGGATACTATTGCTGCCGCCATCAGCGAAGAGGCAGATACTATTATGGATGTCTATGAGCCCTATCTTCTGCAACTAGGCTTTCTGGAGAGAACCCCTCGCGGCCGAGTAGCCACCCAACTGGCCTACCAGCACCTCGGCCTTCCTTATAATAAAGAAAAACCTCCCCAACCGACACTTTGGTAAAAAATAAGAGGGCGACAAAACGAAAATTATTTTTAAAGGGAAACGATTCGTGCCTATTGAGACCTGATTAGCTTTGATTTGTTTTTATAGTTATGTTAAGTAAATTGAGGTGAAGAGGTATAAATAAAAGGGGATAGGAGGTGTAGATTGACAAATGAAAAACCTCCTCAGCCAACACTCTGGTAAAGATAAAATACAGCTACTAACTACACTGTACCAAAAGGAGGATGTAAAATGGTGGATTTTCTAACTAGAAAGAACACCGCATTTCAAGTAGAGGAGATTGTGAAGAAGGCTGAAAAAGAGTTAATCTTAATATCTCCTTACCTACAGCTTTCGGAGGATCTTGTTGCAAGATTAAAGGACAGAGACAAGCATCCTGTGGATATAACAATCATCTATAGGGATGATGAAGAATTGAAACCTAACCAAAAGCAAAGGCTAGAGCACGAAATACAGAAACTGCAGCAGTTAAAGCATTTGTCACTTGCACGCCTAAAACACTTGCATGCTAAGTGCTATTATAATGAAGACTGCATGGTAATTACCTCTATGAACTTGTACGACTATTCTGAAAGAAACAACTGGGAAATGGGGCTGCTAATTCGGCGGAACGAAGATGAAAAGGTTTTCACTGAGGTAAGAAATGAGGCAGAGTCGATAATCCGTGAATCAACTCCAGTTAAATCCAGGGAGTCTTGGGCTAACAAGGCTGTGAAGTTAGGGAGATTGGTTGGGGACTTACTAACAGAAGAGGAACCAAAAAGACCCAAGAGTAGTACTTATTCTTCTAAACCCAGAACCAGACAAACAGGTTATTGCATACGATGTAAGAAGCACATACCTTTAGATGTAGAACAGCCTCTTTGTCATGATTGTTGGGAGAAATGGAACATTCATAAGAACCCTTCCTACAAAGAGAAATATTGTCACATCTGTGGTAAACGCGCATCAACTTCAATGGCAAGACCCCAATGTAATTCTTGCTACCATAAGTAGCAAGATAAAAGTGACCTCAATCTCCTACCAATACCACTTCCCCGTCCAAAGTCATAACCACACTCCCCATGCACAATGGAGTCTAAGAGGGGCGAAGCCCCTCTTTCAAATCCTCCCCCTCTCCTTTGAAGTAGTAAGTATTATAAGGAAAGTCAAAGAGAGGCGAAGCCTCTCTTACACATAATTCCCCCTCTCCTTTGAAGGAGAGGGGGATTAAGGGGGTGAGGTAGAATAACTAAAAGAGCTTGGCTTGTAGCCATTACCTTTTTCCTTCTTCTATTCCTGATATCCCTATGTAGTTGCGGCTCACCACCTGATACCGCCCGGGTTATCCAGGTGATTGATGGCGATACCATCACCATAGAAGGTAGTTACCGGGTGAGGTATATCGGTATTGATGCGCCGGAGATTCACCCTGGTGTGGAAGCCTTCGGCATTGAGGCATGGCAGGCTAACCGCAAACTGGTAGAGGGTAAAGAGGTTCGTCTGGAACGGGACGTGTCCGAAAAAGATAAATACGGCAGGCTACTTCGCTATGTCTGGGTTGATAATATATTGGTCGAAGCCGAGCTGGTAAGACAGGGACTTGCCCGGGCTAAAGCCTACCCTCCTGATACTAAATACCAGGACTACCTGGAGCAAATGGAAGCAGAGGCCAGGGAGGCCGGCTGGGGAATGTGGGCAAAATAAATGGGCAGCCTCAATGAGGCTCCCCATTTACTGTTTACGCTGTCTATATGATAATCTAGTCAGCCAGTCGGTGTGTTCTCAGCCTGCCCCATCCATTGGGGACAGCAATCATCTGCCGGCTACGCACGGCCTG